>DAOTZU010000109.1:0-9413 GCA_034433995.1 Anaerolineae bacterium | reverse complement strand
GGCCGATGCCATCCGCTGGGTGTTGGGGGAGCAGAGTTATCACGCCCTGCGGGCCAAGACCACCGACGACATGATCTTTGCCGGCAGCCGCGCCCGCCCCCGTTTGGGGATGGCGGAGGTGCTCCTTACTTTCGATAACAGCCAGGGATGGCTCCCGCTGGAGTATGCCGAAGTCACCGTAGGGCGGCGCGCCTACCGCTCCGGCGAGAACGAGTATCTTCTGAACGGCAACCGTGTCCGCTATCGTGATATCCTGGATCTCTTGGGCAGCGCGGGCCTGGTACGGAGCACCTACCTGGTCATCGGCCAGGGGCTGGTGGACCAGGCGCTTTCTTTGCGGCCGGAGGCCCGTAGAACGCTCTTTGAGGATGCGGCCGGCTTGGCGCCCCACCTGCGCAAGCGGGCCGAGGCCCTCAGCCGGATCGAGGAAACAGAGCGCAACCTGGAGCGGGTGAACGATATACTGAATGAACTGCAGCCCCGCGCCGTTACGTTGCGCCGCCAAGCGGAGCGGGCCGAGGAATATCTCCTCTTGGCCCAAGATCTCAAGGAGCTGCAACGGATCTGGTATGGCTACCACTGGCAGCGCCGGCGGAGGCAACTGGTCCATGCCGAGGAGCAAGTGCGCGCCCAAAGCGCCCTGGTGGAAACCCAACGGGCCTTTTACCACCGTTTGCAGCAACAACAAGAGGAATGGGCCGCCCAAGAGGCGGCGCGACGGCAGGCCCTGGAACATTTGGCGGAGGAACAGAGGACGCTACAAGAACAGGCCACCCGCGTGCGTCGGGAGCAAGCCGTAATGGCCGAACGGCAGCGGCTCTACCAACAACAACTGGCCGGCCTGGAGGAGGAGATACGCTCCCTGCGCTCTCGCCAGGGGATCTTGCAGGATGAGATCGCCCGCGCCACCCAGGAATTGGCCGAGCAAGAAGCCCTCTGTGCGGCCAACGACAAGGCCCTCCACGAGGCCAGGGCCGCCTTGGCCGCCCAAGATGCAGCCCGCCGCGCCCAGGAGCAAGAGGCCGCCGACCTGGAGGCGCACCTCAACCGGCTTGTGGCGGCCCTGGCCGCCGACCAAGGGCGCCTGGAGCAGCTCCGCGAACGCCGCGCCCGGCTGGTGGCTGCCGGCGAGGAGACGCAACGGGCCTTGCGCCAAGCAGAGGAACGCTTGCGGGCTGGCCAAGAGGAGGGGACGCGCCTGGCGGAGCGCGCCCAGACCCTGGCGCAAGGGGTGGTGGAGGCCCAAGAGCGGCTCAAAGCCCTGGAGGAGGAGACGGCGCACCTTCGGGCCCAGGTGAACGCCGCCGAGGAGGCTGTGCGCAAAGCCCAAAACGAGCGCGAGCGCATCGTGGCGCGGCAAGAGATGCTTGGCCGGTTGCGCCAGGAGCTCACCGGGTTCCCTCCGGGCGTGCGCGAGGTCTTGAGCGCGCAAGAGAAGCTGGGGGGATTGGTGGGCACGGTGGTCAACTTGATGCAAGTGCCCCGCGAACTGGAGGAGGCCATCGAGGCGGCCTTGGGACCGCGCCTGCATCACATCGTCACCGAGCGTTGGGAAGACGCCGAGGCGGCCATCGCCCATCTCAAACGCACCCGCGCCGGCTGGGCCACCTTTCTCCCCCTGGATACGGTGCGCCCTCGGCCGGCCCTCACCCTGCGGCCCGAGCCGGGGATCGTGGGCGTGGCCAGCTCCCTGGTCCGCTTCGAGGAGCGGTTGCGCCCGGTGTTCGAGCTCCTCTTGGGCCGCATCATCATCGTGGCCGATCTGGCCACCGCCCGCCGCCTTTTATCGCGTCACACCGGGGCCACCCTCTTGGTCACCCTGGAGGGGGAGACGGTGCAACCCAGCGGCGCCCTCAGCGGGGGCAGCCGCAAGCAGGGCGGCAACCTCCTGGCCCAGGAACGAGAGTGGCGCGAGCTGCCCCCTCGCCTTGCCGCCGCCGAGCAAGCATGGGCCGAGGCGCAGCAACACCACGCGGCGCAACAGCAGGCCCTGGCATCGAGTCTGAAGCAGGTTGAAGAGGCCAGACGCCATCTGGCCCAACTGCAGGCCCAGGCCGAGGCGGCCCAGAGTGCAGCGCGCAATCACACGCAAGAGATGCGCGCGCTCGAACGCGAGCGCGCGTGGCGCGCAACGCGCGCAGAAGAGGCCGCCCGTGAGCTGGCCGACCTGGAGCAGCGGGAGCAGAAACTGCAAGCGCAGATCCAAGCCGCCCAGGCCGAACAGATGCACACCCTGGAACAGCTCAATGCCTTGCGAGCCCAACTGGCCGCCTCCGGCGATGGAGCATTGCGCCATCAGGTGGCAGAATTGGAGACCCGCGCCGCCGTCGCCCAGCGCACTGTGCAAAGCCAACGGGCGCTCCTCGCCAGCCATCGGCAGAACGCACAGCAACTCCAGCAGCAGGTGCAGGACAAGATCGCCCAACAGGCCCAATTGCAGGCGACGCTGGCTCAGCTCGCCCAAGAGATGGAGACCCAACAACGTGCCTTGGCCGAGACGGCACAGCAGGAATCCTCCTTGACGGAGCGCGCCGCGCCGCTGCGCCAGGAGCTCGTCGAGCTACAACGGCAACAGCGTGAGGGCGAACGAGAGCGCGCACAGAGCTTGGAGCGGTTGAACGAGGCCGAATTGGAATACAGCCGCCTTGTCTTGGAGCGCGACCGGCTCAAGGAAGAGCAAAGCTCCTTGGCCCGCGAGATCGAGGCCGAGCTGGGTCCCATCGATCTGCCCAGCGAGGTCTCGCATCAGTTGCGGCTGGAATTGGGCGATGATATCGTCGAGCTCCCCACCGTGGATGCTCTACCCCAGGGCCTGGGCGATGAGATCCGTCAACTCAAGATGCGCTTGCGTCGCCTGGGCGCCATCAACCCCGACGCCCCCAAAGAGTACGAACAACTCCTGGAACGTCAGACCTTTTTGCAAACCCAGGCGGCCGATTTGCGCGGATGCATCGCCTCCCTGCATGAAGTCATCCAGGAGCTTGATGCGCTGATCGAACAAGATTTTGTGCGCACGGTCAAGACCGTGGATGAGGCTTTCGCCCGCTATTTCCGGCTCCTCTTCAACGGTGGCACCGCCCACCTGGTCCTCACCGATCCACAGAATCCCAGCGCCACCGGGGTGGATATCGTGGCCCATCCGCCGGGCAAAAAGGCCCAGAACCTGGCCCTCCTCTCGGGAGGGGAGCGGGCCTTGACGGCTGTGGCTTTGCTGTTTGCCCTGCTTCAGGCTAACCCCGTGCCCTTTTGTTTCTTGGACGAGGTGGATGCCGCCTTGGACGAGGCCAATGTGAGCCGCTTTCGCGATCTCTTGCGCGAGCACGCCAAGACGACCCAGTTCATCGTCATCACCCACAACCGCCACACCATCGAGGCGGCCTCGACCCTTTATGGCATCTCGATGGGGGAGCAGGGCGTCTCGCAGTGCATCTCGCTGCAACTGGGAAATGGGAATCAAGTGGCCCAGTTGGTGGAGGAAACCCAAGGGTAGAGTCCGAGCTGCGCCGTCGAGGAGGGTCACCTCTGGCTCAACTCTGGGGCAGGTCCTTCATCTCTCCGGCCAGGTCCTCCAACTCGGGCAGGCTGGGCAGCTCGTCCAGGGATTGGATGCCAAAATACTGGAGAAACTCGAAGGTAGTGCCATAGAGCACCGGGCGGCCGGCCTGTTCCAACCGGCCTACCGGCGCGATGAGACCACGGGCCAAAAGGGTGCGCAGGACGCCATCCGAGTTGACGCCCCGGATGGCCTCGATCTGGGCCCGGGTGATGGGCTGGCGGTAAGCGACGATGGCCAACGCCTCCAACGCGGCAGCCGAGAGCTTGCCCGTGTTCGCCAGCCCCAAGAAGCGTTCAATGACCGGGGCCGCCTCCGGCGCCGTGACCATCTGGAGCCGCCGCCCCACGTGGGCCACCCGCAGGCCACGTTGCGCGCCAGTAGCGATCAGGCGTTGGACGGCCTCCTCTAGCGTCTCGGGGGTCACGTCCAACGCCCTGGCCAGGTCGTCCAGGCTCACCGGACCATCGGCCACAAAGAGTAACGCCTCGAGCAGGGCATCTATGCTGAGGTTTTCCAACCGTCGTCACTCCCCAATCATCTTGCGGTGCACCCCCTGGCGCCGAACGTGGCGCATGGGCTTGGTGCTGATGGTGCTGGTGCTGGGCTGTTCACGCCAGTTACACCCCACACCCAGTGCGCCTCCGGCCAGGGAGATCACCCCCTCGCGAGAGGCTGCCCAACGGCTGAGCGAACGTTTTGCCACCGCCTTGGCCCAGCCAGGGCCGGTGCAGCTCACCCTTTACGAGGACGAGCTCACCTCCTACCTTGCCTTGAACGCAGGAGAAGGAGCGTTACGTGGGATCACCGTCTGGCTCACGGGCGAGGGCGCTTACCTCGCCGGCCAGCTCACCTTCGGCAAAAAGCTCTATCCCCTCGCCGCCCTGGTCACGGTGACCAGCGAACGCGGGCAACCCCGCCTGCGTCTGCTCTGGTTCACGCTGGCCGGGCGCTCTGTGCCTCGCTGGGTTCAAAGATCCCTGGAGCAGGCCCTGAACGACGCCTTGACCGATGCCCACCTCCCCCTTGACCTGCAAGAGGTCCGCTGGAGCGAGGGCAGCCTCACCTTGGTCGGCAGCGTCCCCTAACTCACCGGGCGGCAGGAGCGTTATTCTCGCCAGGCTCCCCTTTGGCCGGCCCTTCCTCCCCGGCCGAAAGCCCCAAATCCACCTGCGCCGCCGGAGTTGTGGGCACAGCCGGCTCGGCCGGCCTGCCCTCCGCCACCCGCGGGGCGCTGACCGTCTCCTTGGCCAACGGCCCGCTGGGCGGCATGGCTCCGCTGGGATAAGGCTCGTGGCGGATGTTGATGCGCACCTTGCCGTGGATCCTCAGTCCCAGTTGCCCCTCCAAGATCTCGTGGCACAGATCCACGATCTGATCGCTGAGTGAGGGGATATTGACGGAAGGGCTGGTATCCAGGTCCAGGGTCACCTCCACATCCCGGCCCCGGCTGGCCACATGGGCCTCCACTTGGCGCACGCCGGGGAGTTCATCGATGCGATACTCCAGGCTCTGCACCACCGAGTCCACGGTCAACTGGGCATTGCCAGAGCCCTTGGTGCGCACCCGCACGGTGCGGCGCCTGCCCCGGCGCAGTTCCAGCACCAGCAGGATGAGGAGCACGAGGAGGAGCGCCCCGCCGACGATGAGGAAGAGCAGAAAGAATTGGTCGTTGAACAACCCCTCCTCAAAGGCGCTGACGTAGGTCTTGACCAGCGAGGCCGCCTCCAGCGGCCGCAATAGGATCACGGCCACCAACACCAGCCAGAACAAGAGGGCGAGCACCATCACCACCCGGTTAAAGACGTTCATACCTAGACCTCCTCTCATGCGTGTAGGCGGCAACCCACGCGGCACACTATTTTCGCGCCTCGGCCGGCGCCACCCGGTCGGGGTCGTACTGATGATAATCGTGCACCGGCGGTACCGGTGACAACTTGGGCAAGCGAGCCTGAGCGGCCCGCGCTCCGGCCACCATGGGCTCGTACACATCAGCCAAACCCAGAGACGCCAGACGCTCGCGGGTGGGCCAACCCGTGGCCACATCCCAGCCGCGCAACCGCAGATACTCGTCCATCACCGCCGCGAACCGCTCTCGGTCCAGGCGCTGGCGCTGGCCCAGCTCCGGGTTGACCCAGTTTTCATCGTACTCAAAGCTGGGCAACACCCGCTCGTCCATCTGTCGGTCTCGCCCCCAATGGCGCACCATGAGCGCCCGCTCCAGGTTGAGCACGCGCTCGGCAGCGTGCTCGAACGCGCGCGTATCCCAATCCAGACCGGTGCCTGCACGCAAAATGTGCGCGTCCACATCGGGGCCGGGGATGCCGGCGATCCGGCAGAAGCGATCCTCGGTGTTGGGGCTGAACATCAGGGGAAAGACCTGATCATCGGTGGGAAGGCAATCCTTCATAATGGCCCGCACGGCGTGGTAGGCCGCGGGGAAGGCCTTCCCCTCATAATGGCTGCGCACGTCCATGGTGCTGGCATCGCCATAAAGGATCTGGCCCACGCCCCGCAGATGGTCCCAGGTGATGGGCGCCTCCGGCCGCTGCCCGCGATAGCCCAGCGGCCCCCAGAAGCTCACCCCTTGGATATAATCATGGGTGCTGGAGGCCGGATCGCGGGTATCCATGGCCCAATGGAGCACCGAGACGATCCAGAAGGGGTAGATGATATGATTCACAAAGGCAGCATGGCCATCCCAGTGACCGGCGTAACCCCAGCCGGTGTAATAGCGGCGCACCACCTCCTCGCCCAAGCCCAACACCTGGGCCGCCCGCCAACCGCCCTCCGCCAGGCCGTCGCCCAGCCCCTCGCGGTAGGCGATGGTGCGCAAGAACTCGGTCCAGAACTCGGGCGAGTTCCAATCTATCTCGCGCCCATGGTAGCGTGGCAACAAACCTTCCCGCTGGCAAGTGCGCAGCCACGGGAGGATGCCCACCAAAAGATCCCAATGGTTCAAACCCAACTGGTTGGCATAGACGTTCAGCTCAAAGCCGCCCCTGAGGCCCAGGTCCCAATCGTAAAGACCGGGCTTGCCCTGCCCCCGGAAGAAAAAACTCACGCAGGCCAGCCCGCCATAATACTTTTGCTGGCGGCAGCGCCCCTCCACACCGCTCAGGTAGAGGCTGCAGGGCGAAGGGCAAGAGGCCGTGCACGGATAAGCCCGCGCCTTGCCGCCTCCCTCTTGGTCGAGCTGAGCCTGGAACTGCTCCACCCAGCCGGGGCGGATCTTCCAAGTGCGCACCTCCTCGCCCACGGCGCGCAACAGCCACTGCAAACGCTCCGGATCGGCCACGGGCACCTGCCCCGAGCCGATGACCGAGATGGCCTTGAGCTTTTTGCTGCCCATCACCGCGCCGAACCCGCCTTGCCCGGCCACGGAGGTGGTGGACGTCTGGATGGTGGCGATGCGCGAGAGGCGCTCCCCCGCCGGCCCGATGGTCAAGGTTTTGCAACCCTGGCCAGCCACGGCGCAGGCGGCCTCTTGGGCGGCATACGTATCCAATCCCCAAAGCTCCTCGGCGGGCAGCAAGGTCACCTCATCATCCCGGATGATGAGGTGCACCGGCGTCTCGCTGGCGCCGGTCACCACCAGGCCATCGTAGCCGGCCTTTTTCAGCTCCGCGCCCCAATCGGCTCCGATGCTGGCCCGGGTGAACCAAGGGTAAGGATGCCCTTGAGGGCTGAAGGCGCAGACGTTGGTGCGGCCGGAATAGGGCGCGCGGGTGCCTGTGAGGGCGCCCGGCATGACCATCAAAGGATTGCGCGGATCCAACGCCTCCACCGGCTCGGGGTATTCGTCCCACACAATCTTGGCCGCCAGGCCCCTGGCCCCCAGGAAATCGGGCAGATAGGGCGCCGTCTCCTGGGCCCAGATGCGCCCGGTGGAGAGATCCACCCGCAACAAGCGGTTACGCCAGCCATACATCGGCGCATACCGAGGCAGTGTGACGGTTTTGGCTTTCATAAGACTAGCTCCTGGGTAAAAGGATGGCCCAATTCAGTGATGGTGCCCCGCCCCGTGCGCATGTTCGGGCCCGGGGTCGTGGGCGGACGCATGGTCTTCCCCATGGTCATGATGATGCACCGCCGGCACAGCCATGCTTCCTCGCGGCGCGTGGGGCTGGGGCAGCGCCTCGCCGATCCACACCCGCAACACGTTGGGCCAGGGAAACTCTTGGCTGCCAAAACCATAACCCACCCGCTGGATGGTCATGGCCGGCTGCGCAAAAGTGGCCAGGGTACAAAGTAGCGCCGCGCCGGTAGGGGTGACCAGCTCCCCCTTGGCCTCGCTGGGAACGATGGGCGCGCCGACGGCCGCCAGCAAGGCCAACGTGGCCGGCGCCGGCACGGGCAACAGGCCGTGCTTGGTGCGGATAGTGCCCCCGCCCAAAGGTAGCGGCGAGGCATACAACGCCTCGATCTCCAGATGATGCAGCGCCCAACAAAAGCCCACGACATCCACCAGCGTATCCACCGCGCTCAGCTCGTGAAAGTGCACCTCCTCCGGCGATAATCCATGGACGGTGGCCTCTGCCTCAGCCAGGCGTTGAAAAACCTGCAAGCTATTGGCCACCACCGGCTCCGGCAGGCCGCTTGTGCCGATGATCTGGCGCACGGCGGCCAGGTTGCGCGCCGGACCGTCGTGGCCTTGCTCCTGCACCGAGAACTTGCTGCCCCGCACCCCTTGACGCACCTGGCGCTCCACCTGCAGCTCATAGCCCTCCAAGCCCAAATGCTCCACAGCCGCCGCCAAGGCGTCCAGCTCCAATCCCGCGTCCAGCAGCGCGCCCAACAACATGTCGCCGCTGGCGCCCGAGAAGCAATCCACATAAGCGACGCGCATCTTACATGACCTCCGGCGCGTTCATGCCCATCAGGCGCAACGTGCGCGCCAGCACCACTTTGCACGCCGAGACCAGCTTCAAACGCGCTTTGGTCAACGCCTCGTCCTCCGGGGTGGCGCTGACCACGCGACAATCGCGGTAGAAGGTATGGAACGCGGTGGCCAGGTCATAGGCGTAATAAGTGAGATGGTGGGGCGCCAGGGCCTGGGCCGCCCCGCGCACCACTTCGGGCAGGCGCACCATTTTGCGGATCAGGTTCAGCTCCGGCGGCGAGGTGAGCAGGCTCACATCGGCATCCGCATATGTCAAGTTGCCAGCAAAGCGCAAGATGGAACAGATGCGGGCGTGGGCATATTGGATGTAATAGACCGGGTTCTCGTCGGATTGCTGCTTGGCCAGGTCCAGATCGAAATCCATCTGGCTATCGGCGGAGCGGGCCAACAAAAAGAAACGCATGGCGTCAGCGCCCACCTCCTCCACCACCTCGCGCAGGGTGATGATATCGCCGGTGCGTTTGGAGAGGCGCACCACCTCACCACCCCGCTTTAGGGTGACCAGTTGGTACAGGATCAAGGTCAGCCGCTCCGGGTCCAGCCCCAAAGCCCGCATCATGGCCTTCATGCGGGGCACGTGGCCCTGATGATCCGCGCCCCACACATCGATCACCCAATCAAAACCGCGTTCCACGAATTTGTTATAGTGATACGCGATATCCGAGGCAAAGTAGCCCGGCGTGCCATCGGAGCGGACGATCACCTCGTCCTTGGGCGCGCCCAAGGCAGTGGCCTTGAACCACACAGCCCCGTCGTGTTCGTCCAGATAGCCTCTCTCCCGCAGCAGGGCCATGACCCGCCGGAACTGGCCCCCATCGTAAAGGGATTGTTCCGAGAACCAGTTATCGAAATGCACACCCATGAGGGCAAGATCGGCCTTGGCCCCCTCCACAATCTTGGCCAAACCCAGGTCACCCAGGGTCTGCAAGGCCTCCTCTTGGGGCAGTTGGAGGAACC
>DAOTZU010000108.1:0-2682 GCA_034433995.1 Anaerolineae bacterium | reverse complement strand
AAAGATATACTCGTGGCGCCAGGTGCAATAATTGATGGTCCCCTGCCCCTCCTCGGCAATGCGCCGTAGCAGCAGGTCACGCCCCAACGGGGTGAAAAGCTCACCGGCCCAATCCAGAATGAGCGCGGCCTCGTGCACACAGAGGGATTGCACAAAACAGACATGATGGAAGGTGCTGCCGGGGAAACGGGTGATCATGCCGTCGTCCCAGTTTCGGCACATGGCCAGAGCCATGGCATAGCGCGCGCCCAGGCGCAGGAGACGCTTATCCCGCAGCAACAAGCCGGCCAGGGCGGCATTGGGGCCATGGGTGAGCAAGTACTTGCCGTGATCGCGCTCGCGGTTATAGCGCGTATCGCCCCAGAAATTGACAAACTCGCCCACCATCCGCTCCGGCACCAACTTCTCCGCCTCGGCAGCGGCCTGGACAAAGGGCGAAGTGCCGTGAGCGCGCAAAAAAGCGTCGTGCTGTTGCCGTAGCCTGGCCAGCTCCTCGGCGCCGATCAACAAACCCAACGCGGGCTCAAAACGTGGCTCATAGCTCTCCGGCTGGAGATACCCTTCCCAGGCTTCATCGAAACGCTCCCACTCGGCCAGGTAACGCGGCAAAAGCTCCGCGTTTTGGAGCCCCAGCCAGTTGAACCAGCCCAGAGCCACGCCATCCTCCGCCGCCTCCACCTCCAGGGTGATGGTGCCGATGCGGCTGGCTCCCTGCAGGTCTATGGCGTGCTCTTTCTTGAGCTTGGGCGCCGGCGGCGAGACGAACCGGAGCGTCCCCCGGTCGGTGGTGGCCGTCACCCGCAAGATTGATCCCTCGGGCGCCATCACCGAGACCAGGAGATGATCATACCCGCTACAATCCAGGTCAAACGTCCGCCACATGCGGAGGGCCGGCCCCGCGGCCGGCTTGCGCGCCCATTCGAAAGTGACCCAGCACCAATTCTGGCGCACCTTCAGGCCATGGGCTTCTCCTGGCTCCACAGTCCATTGGGCCAACCCGCTGAGCTGAGGATCCCAAAACGGCTCAAAGATGGCCTCAGCCATGTTGATGGGGGTCGGCTTCACAGTGCCTCCTTTCGGGTGCTTATTGCTGCACAGATTCCAGCTCACCGGTCATGATGGGGGCCGGCGCAGGGGGCGCGGCATGCGCCACAGGCCGCACTCCTCTCAGGATCAAGGCCCCCAAAAGGGATAGCCCGGCGGCCCACACCCACAACGGAGTAAAAGGATCCGGCACAATCTCCAAGACATCCAGGAGCTGCCGTGACCGCTCCACGATGGTGCCCGTCAAGAACCAGCCCACACCGCCCGCCAGGCCGATCCAGGCATAGTAGATGGCCAAGTAGGAGGTGCGCTTGGCCAAGGGGACAAGATCCACCAAAAACAGGCGCAATTGTGAGATGGACCAGCCCACGGTGGTGGCGCCCACCACGGCCGCCAAGATGGCGGCCAGCGGCGCGCTCCATGGGCTGTGGCGCGGCAAAAGGAGATAGACCAAGGGCAAGCTCACCATGATGGGCAGGACAACGCCCAAGGCAGTTTTGCTCCCTTTGCGGTCGGCCAGCCAACCCCAGGGGATGCCGCCCAGCAAAGACCCCAAAAGGATGGCCATATCCAGCCGCACCACCGTATCGGGCAAAAGGCCGATCTCTTGTTTTAGATAGAGGGGCACAAAGGTAAGGGGATAGTCGAACCCGATAAGGAGCAGCCCGAAACCCAACAAGCCGCGCAGAAAATTGCCATCGTGGAAGACCTCGCGCAGCCCTGCTTTGGCCGAGGGCGCTCCGGCCCCGTCGGCCAGTGGCTCGCCACCGGGAATAAAGATGTAGCAAACGGCCGAAAGCAAGCCCACGGCCGAGCCCACCCCGATCAGCCAGAGAAAACGCCCCAACCCTTGGCCCTGGCGCAGCACGTAACTCGCCACCGCCACCGCGCCGATCCCCGTCCAAGTCGCAGCAAAGCTAGAGATGGCAGTGAAGCGCCCCCGGATCGCGGGCGGGATGAATTGCTGGGACCAAGGATAGTACCCCGTCTCGGCGATGGCGCGGCACAGCCCAAAGACAGCGATGACGCCGGCGATGAAGCCGAAAGCGCTACGGGCGCCGTAACGGGCCAGGAGGGTGGGCGTCAAGATCAGCGTAGCGAAGACAAGATGGCGCAAACCCCAGAATGTCACATAAACGCGCTTGGGACCCACCTGGGCCACCTTCTGGCCGATGAGGGGGGCTACCAACCCCGCAAAGGGGATGAGGGCCAGCACGGCGCCGATCCGATCCCTGGGCAGGCCCAGGGCATCCAAAAAGAGGACAAAGACCGACCCACCCCAGGTGAAGCGCAGGAAGATGATGCTGGCCATATCGGCCACCACGGCCCACTTGAGGCCAGAAGGCCAGGAGGAGATCTTGCTCAAAGGCAACCTCTAAACAGAAGCTCAGGGCAGAACGCAAGTCATTATAAGCTTCTGCCTATTCGCGGGCAAATATCTCTGTAGCGAGGGTGTTGAAAAAAGGCATATAGGCCTTGCCCGCCGTCGGATGGAATCCGACGGCTGTCCTTGCCAAGCCCGCGGCGCGGGCTTACCATCCCCAGACGTCGGTTTCTAACCGCGGGGGCATTTTTCGACACCCTCCCTGTAGCTCTCGCCGCGTGTCACGGAATGCAAGATCACTTGAGGATGAGGGG
>DAOTZU010000107.1:0-13490 GCA_034433995.1 Anaerolineae bacterium | reverse complement strand
GCGTGCAGGTGCCCCAAATCGAGACCCGCGCCGACGCCGAGGCCGTGGTGCGCGCCGCCAAATACCAGCCCTTGGGTATGCGCGGCCTTTCTTTCTATACCCGCGCCGGCGATTACACCATCCACGGCGTGGCGGGCATCACCGACCGCCTGAACGCCGAACAACTGGTCATCATCCACGTGGAGGGAAAACGAGGTCTGGAGAACCTGGATGAGATCATCGCCGTGCCCCATATCGACGTCATCTTTCTCGGCCCCTACGATCTTTCCCAGTCCTTCGGCATCCCTGGCCAGGTGAACGATCCTCGGGTGGTCAAGGGGATGGAGGAGGCCACCGCCAAAATCCGCGCCGCCGGCAAAGCGGCCGGCACCTTTGCCGCCGACGCCGAGACGGCCAAGCGCTGGCTCGCCCTCGGCGTGCAGTACATGTCTCTGAGCGTGGATGTGGGCATCTTTGCCCGCGCCTGCCGTGACCTTGTGCGGCAAGTGAGGGCATAGCAACGGCGCCCCTCCGGGCCCAAGCCGAATAAACCGCGCAAGCCACGCGTCTCCTTGACAAAAGGCCACGCCAAGGCCATAATGCGTTATGGCCAAAGCGTGGCGTGTTGGGAACGTGCCAAGCCAATCCCAACATCACTATGCGTTGGCAGAGGAGGTGCGATCATGCCAAAAGGGGTCATTCCAGATCGCGATGCGCCCACCGCGGCGGAAAAGTTCCGCAGCCAGCTCCGTGAGTTGGAGATCGGCGTCAACCATCTCAAGGGCAAAGGGGTGCAAGCGTTGGATTTGCTCCGCCTGCGCGACCAGCTTGAGGTAGAGATCGCCAAGCTGGCGGAGGAAGGCATGGACGTGCGCCCCGAACGGACCCGCCTGGAGACGGTGGACAACATTTTTCAGACCAAGGCCGGCACGCTCAACCGCGAGCTGCGCAGCATCGGCGGCCTGGCCGGCGCGCGGCAACGGGAGAACCCGCCGGAGGACCACTTGTGGTGGTATGGGGATATCTTTCTCAAGGAGCGCCGGCGCCAAGCCCTCATCCGTACCGCCATCGGAGTGGTGGCGGTGCTGGTCATTCTCTTGGGGGTCAACTGGTACATGGACCGTTTCCACGGCTATAGCCCCGAAGAGAAACGGGCCCGCAGCTTGATGTCCGATGGCGAGCGCTTTATCCAAGCAGGGCAGATCGAGCAGGCCATCGGCGCCTACGAGCAGGCGGTGGCTATCCTGCCCCAGCTGGGCGAGGCCCAGGCCATGCTGGCCGTGCTCTATGAGTTGCAGGGGCGCTCGGAGGAGGCCCAGCAAACCTTCGCCCGTGCCGAGGCCGCCTACCCTAGCCGAGGGGAATATCTCAAAGCTGTGGCCAAGGCCTACGGTAGCGTGGGCCGTTTGGGCCGCAGCCTGGAGCTGCTCAACGAGGCTTTGGCCCTCAACCCCAAGGATGCTGAGGCCTATTACATTCGCGCAGGCGTGTACGAGATGTTGGATCGCGTCACCGATGCCCTGCGCGACCTGGACACATGCGCCAAACTGGCCTCGGAGCAAAAGCTGGATGCTCTCTATGTTCTGGCCAAGCAGCGCTACGGCATTTTGGTGCAACGTGGCGCGGGGATGTAAAGATGAAGATCCGTGAGATCCGCACCATGCCCCTTCTGGGGCAGACGCCCCTCGGCGGCTGGGCCCACGAAGTGCGCCCCGGCGATAATCTGCACACCCTGGTGGAGGTGGTGAGCGACGCCGGCCTGGTGGGCGTGGGGAGCGTCTTTGCCAGCACGCCCTTGGTCAACGCTGCCTTGCGCCTTTTGCAGGAACATCTCATCGGCGAATCGGCCCTGGAACCGGAGCGGGTCAGCGAAAAGCTCCACCAGATGACCTTTTGGCAGGGGCGCGGCGGCACCATCACCCACGCCATCAGCGGCGTGGATATCGCCCTGTGGGACCTGCTGGGCCAGGCCACCGGCCAACCGGTGGGGCGCTTGCTGGGCGGCATCTATCGCACCCGCATACGCCCCTACGCCTCTATCCTTTTTGCTTGGCCGCCCCAGGCCTTGGCCGAGACCTTGCAAGGCCTGGTGGACCGGGGGTTTCGCGCCATCAAGATGGGCTGGGGCGGGTTCGGCCTGGGCGAACGCCGGCGGGACGAACTATTGGTCAAGACGGCCCGCGAGACCGTGGGCGACGAGGTGACTCTCCTGGTGGATGCCGGCGGGAGCGGCGAGTTCTGGCCCAACACGTATAAATGGGCCCTTGAGATGGCCCACATGCTCCACGATTACGGTATCAGCTGGTTCGAGGAGGCGCTGCGCCCCGACGACATCGAGGGGTACATCGCCCTGCGGGAACACGCCCCCTTGCCCATCGCCGCCGGCGAGGTGCTCACCCGTCGCCAAGCATTCCTCCCCTGGATCGAGCGCCACGCGGTGGATATCATCCAGCCCGACACCACCAAGGTTGGCGGCCTTTCGGAGGCACGGCGCATCGCCTGGGCAGCCTACGACCACGGGGTGGCGTTCGTCTCCCACGGCTGGAACACGGTGGTGGGGCTCTACGCGGATCTGCACCTGACGGCGGCCCTGCCGACAGCACATTATGTCGAGTACATCACCCCCTCAGCCTACATGGACGATCTCGCGGTGACGCCGCCCCAACTGGATGCCGAGGGCTATCTGGCCATCCCCCAGACGCCCGGCCTCGGAGTACAGCTCGATCCAGAGAAGGTGGCGCGCTATTCAGGGGGCGAGGTAACGGTATTCCGCTAAGCCCAAAAGCAGGCGACGCGGCCGGCTTCTGTAACAAGGCTCTTGACCGGAGATTACCCATCGCAAGCGCGCTCGCCTGGGTCGCTTCCGCATGAAAGGGAGCAGCTTGTTCCAACCTGATCAACTTCCGGCCCCCAATACATCGCACGCGGGCTCACCCTCGCCTCAGGAGGACGTGCGGGACCTCTTGCTGCAATTGACCCGAGAGATGGCCACCGCGGCCAGCCTGGACGGGCTTTTGCAAAAGATGGTGGACGCGGCCCTGCGCATCGTGCCTGCAGCGGATAAATGCGTCATTCATCTCCTGGACCGCAGCGGCACGCGGCTGGAGACGCGCTTCTGTTCACGGCCCTCCTTGGTGGCGGGGGAATCTCCTGGCATGCCGGCGGATGCAGGCATCGCGGGAAGGGCCCTCCGGGAGCGCCGCACCATCGCCGTCGCCGATGTCACCCAGGAGCCCGGTTTCGTGGCGTTGCGCTCCGGCAACGACCTGCGCTCCCTTTTGGTGGCGCCGCTGTACGCCGCCGAGGTTCCTCTGGGCACCCTCAGCCTCAATAGCCACCGCGTCGCCGCCTTTAGCCCTGCAGATGTGCAAAACATCTCTACCTTGGCCGCCCAGGCGGCGGTAGTGATCCGCCAGGCGCAGCTTTTGCTGGAGGCCACCAGGGAACAACAGCGCAGCCAAGCCATCATCGAGAGCATCGCCGATGGGCTGGTGTTGCTGGATGGCGAGGGCCGGATCGAACGCCTCAACCCCGCCCTGTGCCGCATGTTGGAACTGCAAGATCCCCCCCTGCCGACGCCCTGCCCGCCCCACGCTCCAGCCTGCCCACCCGCCCTCCGCTCCCTGGTGGATCCTTCCGGCGGTGATATCGTTGGCCCCTATACCCTGGAGCTCGTGCTTCCTTCGGGGAACGCCCTTGTCGCTCAGGTCACGCCGTGTCCTTTGCCGCCGCCGGCCCTCGGCCAAGTGCGTGTCGTGCACGATATCTCTGGCGAAAGGCAGGCCGCCCAGGAGCGTGCCCTCTTTATCTCGCAGATTGCCCATGAATTGCGCACCCCGCTGCAACACATCATGGGCTTTTCCAGTTTGATCAGCGATATCGAGGACCTCACCCGGGAACAATACGTCCGCTTCTGCGGCCACATCCAAGACGAGACCCATTATTTGGCGCGGCTGATTGACGATCTCTTGGAGCTCTCGCGCCTGGAATCGGGACGCTTTTCCTTGCGCTTGGAGCGGGTGCAACTGGACGCCCTTTTGGAGCGGATCCTGGGGAAATTGGCCGCCCGGGCCGAATTCCGCGGCCTCGCCCTCACCTGCGCCAATGCGCCTCAACCCATCTGGGTGGTCACCGATGCCGTGCGGGTGGAGCAAGTCTTGGGGAACCTGATCGAGAACGCCTTCAAATTCGTGCCGCCCGGAGGGCGCATCCATGTCTCGTTGACTCGAGAGAGCGACCACGCCTTGGTCCAGGTGGCCGATTCCGGACCGGCATCCCACCGGATGCTTTGGAGCGCATTTTTGAACCGTTCTACCAAGTGAACACGCCCGCCCAGCGGCAAAACTTGGGTGTGGGTTTGGGGTTGTATATTAGCCACCAGATTATTACCGCCTTGGGAGGCAAGATCTGGGCCGAAAGCGAGGAGGGCCAAGGCACTGTCTTTTCCTTCTCCCTGCCCGTCTCCACTTAGCCAAGATCACCAAGGAGGATTTTCTCATGCCCACCATTCTGATCATCGATGATGATCCCACCCTCGTAGAGATGTTGGTTTTCGTCCTGCAACGAGGAGGTTTCATGCCGCGCACGGCCCAAGATGGCCAGCGCGCCATGGAGATTCTGGCCACCGAGCCGGTGGATGCCGTCGTGCTGGATGTCATGTTGCCCGATATGGACGGTTTCACCATCTGCCAGCACATCCGCAGCAACCCCCGCACGGCCACCATGCCCATTCTGATGCTCAGCGCCCGCACCCAGGTGGCCGATCGGCTCACCGGGTTCGAGGTTGGCGCGGATGATTACGTCCCCAAACCCGCCGATCCCAAGGAGATCCTGGCCCGCGTGCGGGTCCTGCTCCAGCGGGCCCAGCGGCGGCCACCGCCAGGGATTGTCATCACCTTCGCGGGCGCCAAAGGCGGCGTGGGCACCACCACCGTGGCCCTCAATGTGGCCCTCGCGCTGGCCACAGAGGGCCGCCGGGTGATCCTGGTGGAGCTGACCGGCGCAGGGCCGGCGGGGCCGTGGATCCTTGGCCTATCTCCCGCGCAGACCCTGCTCGGTCTGAGCGAGCCATCGGCGCTCCCCCTGACCCTCGGCTCTTTGCGAACCGCGATCCTAACACACCGCAGCGGGTTAGATTATCTTGCAGGTAAAGGGCCTGAATGGGTGCCGTTAGTGTATCCGCAGGGGTTCTTGGCCGAGACGATGCTGCTCTTACAAAAGGCTTATGACGTGGTGATCGTTGATCTGGGGGTGAGCGCCCTTTTCGGCGCCCTGGAGGTGTTGAGACACTCGTCTTTGATCTTGCCGGTGACAGAGCTGGATAGCGTCGCCCTGGAACACGTGCCACTCCTCAGGCGCTGGTTGGAGGAGCACAAACTCGGCGCGCCGGGCTTTGTCTTGGTGGATCGAACACGGGCCTTGAACAAAGAAGCCCCCACAGCCATCGCGGGGAGGCTGGGCTGGGGAATCGTGGCGGTGATCCCGCCCGCCCCCGAGGCGCTCTACCATGCCCATGCCCGCCAAGAGCCGCTCCATTTGGCCGATCCGGAAAGCGAGGCTAGCCTGGCCTACGCCGGCCTGGCGCGCAAGCTCCTGGCGCCGCGGCTAGAGATCGCCCCAGAGCTACAGCCCTGAGCCCTCCTGGGGAAACATGCGGGCGAGGTGCTGCTCCAGCTCCTGCATCGCCTGCTCCAGGTCGCTATCCAAGGCCAAGGCCAGCTCGCTGGCCAAAAGTTCCTTGCCTTGGTCGAACAACTGTCGATCCACCGTGCCCAGAGGTCGGCGCGCGTTCAGGTAGAACAGCTTGCGCACCACGTCGGCCACCTGGGCAAAATCTCCGGATTTGAGGCTGAGCCGCATCTCCGCCTGGCGCATGCGGGCATCGGCGTTCAGCTCCTCAGCCTGGGGCAAAGTCGCGCAACAGGCCAACACCCGGCGCAGCTCCTCGGCCCGCCCCACCTGCCTGAGGCCCACGGTGTGGGCATTGTTCACCGGCACCATGAGCTGCAACCCTCCGGCGACGGTGCGGATCACATAATACGGATGGCTTGAGGCGCTGATGGTCTTGTCTTGAATCCGCGTGATGGTCCCCGCCCCATAACACGGATGGACGATTTTGCTTCCCACTGCGTACAACATGTTACGAACCTCCCCAGACCCTGCGTGCGCCTCAAACACCCAGAAAAAAGGCCGCCCACCGACCCGCACAAGTCGGCGCGCAGCCTCCTTGCCCTGCTTTCTACCTCGAATACAATAACATTATACCACGAGATGTAGCAGCGGGCAAAGGTGTATCAAGGGAGTAAGATTGCCCATTGCGTGCGCGCTCTCTTCACAGCACCGCCACCGTCCGCTTGTCCAAATACTCCAGGTCCCACTCCGCGCCCCAGCCGGGGCCGTCGGGCGGGATCAGGCAGCCATCCACGATCTTGGGCGGGTTGGTCATGCCCACCTCCAACCCCAGCTTGTGGGCGGCGCCCCCCACCGAAAGCTCGTAATAGTCGTTATTCTGGATGCAACATCCCAGATGGGCGTGCACCAAGCCATAGAGGCCGCCTGTGCCGTTGAGCTCGATCTTGGTATTATAGAGTTCGGCGAAATGGGCCAACTTGAGCACCTGGGTGGTGCCGTGGCGGGCGTTGGCCCGCAGGAGGTCGGTCGCCCCGTTGATCAGCCACTGAGCCGAGATGTTCATGTCATACATGAGGGTCTCGGTCGCCATCACCGGCATGGTCAGCTCGGCGCAGAGTTCCTGGTAATCGTTCATGCGATACTCGTGGAAGGGCTCCTCCAGCCAGACAAAGTCCAGCTCCTCCATGAGATGGCCCATCTCGATGGCCTCGCGCAGGGTGTAGGAGCAGACGGGGTCGTTGATCAGATCGAAATCCGGCCCCACATACTCTCGCAGCTTGCGCAAAAGCTCATAATCCGCTTTGCCGCCCTTGTAGGTGTGGGTCTTGTAGGCGCGGATGCCCAGCTCCTTGCCCTGGTCGATATGGGCGATGTATTCCTCCAAGGGGCCGTTCCCCGCCGTTTGGTAGATGGGCACGCCATCGCGGCACTTGCCGATGAGCTTGTAAATGGGCAGCCCGGCCACTTTGCCGGCGATATCCCACAGGCAGTTATCCAACGAGCCGAACCAGCCCGGCTTTTGGTAGAGCCAACGGGTGCCCAGATGCAGTTTTTGAAAGATGTACTCCCGGGCAAAGGGATCCTCCCCCAGGACGTTCACCCGCAAGAGCTCCACCATCCCGGCCACATCTCCCACGATGTTGGGCGGCTCGATGGTGCAAAAACCCTCCACCCCTTCATCCGTCTGCACCCGCAAGATATACTGGTACAGCGGCCGCTGGAGGCTCTCTCCGTGATGGGTGTACTGGGTGCGGCGAAGGCCTGGCACCTGGCCCAGGCGCAGCACGGTGGCCGTGCGGCCAGGGATCTCCACCACATGGGCGCGGATAGCGGTAATTTTCATGATCTTTTCTCCACATATTGATTGAATGAGCGGCTCGACGGCCACCTGGACGCTATCATACACTCTTTGGAACATTTGACAAGAGACCCGACAGGTCTTCTAAGACCTGTCGGGTCTGGGAGGCCCAGCGCGCTCCCCCCGATTTGACCATACCCCTCAACCGCGCTACACTGGCCCCGTCGGCACACCAAATCCCCATCGAGGAGTCGTACATGTTTGCCTTCAAGCCCGATTTCGAGCGAACCCTGGCGCGCATGGATGCCTTTTGGGAGCGGCAGATTATTGATCGCCCCGTGGTGCAATTCGGCCTCTCCAAGCCTCCGGAGGAGCGGGTGCCCCTGCCCCCCTCCCACCATGCAACCTCGGCCGAACGCTGGCTGGATGCCGAATACCAGGCCCAATCGCACCTCGCCATCCTGAGCAACCAAGAATTCCTGGGCGATACGCTGCCCATCGCTTGGCCCAACCTGGGGCCCGAGATCTTTGCCGCGTTCTATGGCTGCCCCATCCATTTCGGCGATTACGGCACCAGTTGGACGGATCCCATCATCCACGACTGGGCCGAGGCGGATAAAATCCATCTGGACGAAAACAACTTTTACTGGCGCAAACTCAACGAAATGACCGACGTCTTCCTGGAGGTGGGCCGGGATAAGTTCATCGTCGGCATGACGGACTGGCATCCGGGCGGCGACGCCATCGCGGCGCTGCGCAATCCCCAGGATCTGGCCATGGACCTGATCACCGAGCCAGAGGCGGTGAAAAGGCTCCTCCGGCGGGTTCAGGAGGATTATTTCCGGGTCTATGATATTTTCTACAAGAAACTGCGCGCCGCCGGCCAACCCATCACCACATGGTTGTCTTTGGCCTCCAACGACAAGTGGTACGTGCCCTCCAACGACTTTTCGGCCATGATCAGCAAGGCCATGTTCGACGAGTTCTTTTTGCCGGGCATCGCCGAGGAATGTCGCTTTCTGACCCATTCCATCTACCACCTGGATGGCCCCGGCGCGCTGCATCACCTGGATTCCCTCTTGGAGATCCCCGAGCTGGACGCCATCCAATGGGTGCCGGGCGCGGGGAACGAGGGCTTCCATCGCTGGATCCCTGTGTACCGCAAGATCCAAGCCGCTGGCAAAGGGATCGAGGTCATCTGCAATTTCCAGGAGCTCGACCTGGTGATGGAAACGCTGGATCCGCACGGCCTTTACCTGCTGGTAGGCGGCGTGCCCTCCCGCGAGGCTGCGCTGGACATGTTGGCTCGGCTGGAGAAATGGTGCGCCAAACGCAAAGCTTCCCAGAGCGCGCCAAGCTGAAAAAGGGGTGAGCGATGTTCTCTCGCCAAAAAGCGAGTTTGTTACTGACGTTGGTCAGCCTGTTGTTGCTGGCGGGCTGTGGCCTTTTGCAACCGCCGCCGACGCCACTCCCTCCACCTCCAGAGCCCACCGTGCAGCCGGATTGGACGGTGGTCACCCTGGCCGGCCCAGGAATTCGCCTGGCCTTGCCGCCCGATTGGGAACTCCTCGACCTGGAAACCAAGACGCCGGGGCCGGGCCTCGCCGCCTATTTAGCCGAACACCCTGACCTGGCATCCCGTTTGCAAACGCAGATGGAGAACCTCGCCGCAGCCAACGTCAAGCTCTTTGCCCTGGAAGTCTCCCCGCAGACCAAAGCCGGCGGGTTCAACATCAACCTGAACATCGTCGCCGATAACCTCACTCGCGAGATCACCCTCAGCGAATACGTGGATTCCAGCTTGAAACGCCTGGAGAATATGGAAGATCTCATCAGACCCATCAGCAACCGTTGGGTGAGCTTACGGGCAGGCATAGCAGCGGAGATTCGCTTCAAGGTCAAAAGGGGCGAGGCGGACACCACGGCCGTCACCCAGTACATCTTTATGCACGGCAAACTTGCCCGGGTGGCCACCTTTGTCGTGCCAGGGGAGCAGATCGAAGCGTATTATCCGGCGATCATCGAGCCCATGATCCAAAGCCTGGAGTTCATTGCGCCGGCAGCCCAGGCCACACCATCAAGCGCCGATCAGAGATAGATCTTGGCCAAAAAGAGGGGCAGGATATTGATGAGCACCACGCCGATGAGGACGGTGAAAGAGATCACCGAGGCGGCGAATTCGGCATCTAGCCCCTCGTTGCTGGCATAGACCAGAGAGGTGGTGCCGGAGGGCAACGCCGAGGCCGTGGTGGCGGTGATGAGGTTGAGGCCATCCAAGCCCACGGCCCTGCCGATGGCCCAGCCCAAGAGGCCGCCCAAGACCATGCGGATCAACACAACCTGCCCCACCAAGAGGCCATGGCTGCGCTGCGGCCGCAAAAAGGTGCCCACCGCGATCATGGCCACAGGCGTGTTGGCCGCGGCCAACCGGTCAAAGAAATTCGCCAGGGGATCGGGCACGTGGAGCTGGGCCGCCGAGACCACCAGCCCCAGAACGCCGGCCAGCAAAATGGGCGAGGCCAGGGCCTGCGCCAGCGATATCCGTTGCGGATTCCCCCGGCGGGCGGGGCTGAAGGCCCTGGCCAACCATAGGGCCACCGTGCCCAAAAAGAGCCCATTGCCGGCATCATAGACGGCCACCCGGGCCAGACCCTCGGCACCAAAGAACAGCTCAAAGAAGGGGTAGGCAAAGACCCCCAAGACCACCATGGAGATCATCATCACCCCGCGCAGCTCGGGGCGCGTGGCCAGGCGGCGCGTGGTGAGGTACACAAGGCCGGCCAGGAGGATGGGCAAGAAGAAGCCGATGAGGGGCAACACCAAGACCTCCGCGCTGAGTCGAGCCCGCGAGACCGAGGCAAAAATGGCCGCCGGGATGGTCACGTAATAGGCCAGACGAGTCAACACAAAACGCGAATCGTTGGTCACGACGCCCGTGGCCCGCAAGATCACTCCCAAGGCAATGAGCAACAATATGGGGGCAGCGTCGAGAAGGGTGGCCAGGGTCATGGGCAATGCTCCCGCGTTCAGATGGGCCTCATTGTAAATAGAACGGGAAGAAGTACAAATCTCAAGAGGTGCGCGATGCCAAGATCCACCTTGCATTCTGGTTTGACGGTTCTGCTGGCCCTCTGGCTGATCTGTTCGTTGGCCCAATGCGCTTTGCCGCTTCCGGAGGAGGCGCGGGCCGATTTCTACATCGCCCCCAACGGCGATGATGCCAACCCTGGCACCCGGGCCAAGCCCTTTGCCACTTTTGACCGGGCCCAAGAGGCCGTGCGCGCGCGCATCGCAGCCGGGCTGAACCAGGACATCAAAGTGCTGGTACGCGCGGGGACCTATTCCCTCACCAAGCCGCTGACCTTTACCACCGCCGATTCGGGCACCGAGGAGCACAGCATCACCTGGGCAGCGTATCCGGGGGAAAAGGTCTTGCTCAGTGGCGGGCGCCGGTTGACGGGTTGGACCAAGGGTGAAGCGCAAGAGGCCGGGACCATCTGGACCATCACCATCCCGGAGGTGGCCCAGGGCCAGTGGTGGTTCCGCCAGCTCTTTCTGGATAACCGTCGCCTGGTCCGGGCGCGCTATCCCAATGAGGATTATCTCACCGTGGCGCGCACCAACGAGCTACGCACCGAGATCTGGCTCCGCCAGACCTTCCCC
Organism: Anaerolineae bacterium; assembly: GCA_034433995.1. Taxonomy (GTDB): domain Bacteria; phylum Chloroflexota; class Anaerolineae; order UBA1429; family UBA1429; genus DAOTZU01. Next base: position 2,419 of record DAOTZU010000107.1, on the reverse strand, counting down.
GGCGGCGATTTGGCCGGGCAAGACGCCGAGCTGGTCGCCCTGCATCCTTGGAGCATCTCCAGAGAGATCATCCTTGCTTCCGAGGACAAGAAACTCGTCCTCGGCTCGCCGGCCGGCGTGATGGGCCACAGATACACCTCCACCAACCCCAGCGACAACGCCTTTCTGGAGCACGCCTTGGCCTTCCTCGACCAGCCCTACGAGTGGTACCTCTCACGGCAAAGCGGCACGTTGACCTTGATGCTGCCCGCCGGCGTGGATCCCAATCAACGCCAGGTGATCGCCCCCCAAGCCGAACGTCTCCTCGTGGTGCGGAGCGATTCCTGGGCCAAACCGATCCGCAACCTTCATTTCCGCAACCTGTACTTTGCCTACAACGAATTCCCCTTCCCCGCCGATGGCTATTCGGGCCTGCAGGCAGGCCACTATAACGACTATCTGCCCGACCATGCCCAGGCCAAATATCGCGATTTCTATCGCCTACCGGCCGCGTTGACCTTCGAGGGCGTGGAGGGTTGCAGCATCGAAGGGCTGCGGGTGGCCCACGTGGCGGCGGGAGGCATCGCCTTCTGCGAGGGGTCGCGCAACAACCGCATCGTGGGCAACGAGGTGTTCGATGCCGGTGGCAGTGGCATCATGATCGGTTGGCACGACGACGCAAGCCCCAATGTCTGGGCCAGCACCCCAGGCCTATGCCAGGATAACCTGGTGGCCAACAACTATCTCCACCGCCTCGGCCAGGTCTATTACGGCTGCGTGGGCATCTGGGTGGGGATCACCGCCGGCACCGCCGTGACCCATAACGTGATCCACGATCTGCCCTACACCGGGATCAGCGCCGGTTGGCGCTGGGACCACACCCCCACCGCCTCGCGGGATATTCATCTGGAATACAACCTCATCTATAACGTGATGCACACCCTCACCGATGGCGGCGGGATCTATTGCCTGGGCAGCCAGCCCGGCGGCCGCATCGTGGGCAATGTGCTCCACGACATCGTCAAAGACCCGAGAGCGATCGGCTTCCTCTGCAACGGGCTTTATTTTGACCAAGGCTCCGACAGTTGGTACGTGGCCGATAACGTGGTCTATAATGTTCCGGAGGAGCCGCTGCACTTTAACACCATGGACACCGGCCCCACCCATGAAACCTGGGGGCCGGTGAACTATTTTGACCGTTACTTTCGTCTGCAGGGGTGGCTCTTTATCCCCTATGAGGAGTTTGATCCCGCCGCGCCGCCGGAGGCGGTGAAGGCCATCATGGAACAGGAGGGGTTGGAGGAGAGATACCGCTACTTGCTCAAACAGGAGGCGCTGTTACATCCCTAGCCCTGCTCAGGCGACGCTGTGCCGGCGCCAGCTGCAAGGATCTCACCAGGTTGTTTTCTACCGCGGTCGGTCCGGTCAAAATCGCTGTCCAAGCTGACCAGCGTCAGGTTGTATTTCTCACAAATGCCATATTGGTAGGCGTCGTCAAAATCTAGTCCAAACTTGCACGCCGCATGGACAATCATCTCCATATCTTCCGGTTGGAGAGCCATCAAGGATAACCCAGCATCAATGAACATATCCTTGACGAATTCTTGGAAAGTAGCGTGTTGTCCGCGGCGGAAGAGGAAAACATTGGTATCAATCAAGAGTCTCATTCAGCTCTCCACTCGGCAATCTTGTGCTGTAGCTTCACCGAGGTATACTCGTTTTTCATATCCGCCAACGCTCCCGCCCAAGAAAAGGCAGGGCCCTTTTTCGCTTTGCGAGTTCGCCTTTCCAGGAGGAACTCAACAAAGTCTCGAACCTCCGCCCGCAAATCCTGAGGCAGATTTTGCAGCATTTCTTCAAGGGATCTGGATTCTGTAACCGCCATGGCTCCTCCACACACCGTTCTCACACTTGTCTTCCACATGTACATCTTAGACCAATAAGTGTTCTTGTCAAGTCAAACATCAGCGACTATGCTTTCGGCGGCAGCATCACCAGTTCCCCATGCCCGCCAAGCCAATAGGCCAGGCCGGGGTATTTCAGGCCGAAATAGTCGGCAAAGAGCAGCGGGTTCTCGGCGTTGTTGGCGAACATATCGTAATGGCCGGGCACCGTCAGGCGCGGGCGCAGGGCACCGGCCAGATCCGCTGCCTCCTGATAGGTCATATTGCCGATGCAATGCCGCGCATAGCGCACGGCGTCGCGGCCGTTGATGGGCAAAAAGGCCAGGTCTATCTGCCAGCGGCGCAACTTGGTGAGCATGCCCTCATAACACACGGTATCGCCGGCGTGGTAGATGGTCACGCCGCCCACCTCCACGATGAAACTGAGATAAGGGTAACCCAGCTCCGGATCACGGTCCAGGAATTCGTGGGCAGCAGCGATGGGCGTGATGCGCACGCCGCCCTCTACGTGGGTCATCCCCTCATCCAAGGCGAGA
>DAOTZU010000106.1:0-17829 GCA_034433995.1 Anaerolineae bacterium | reverse complement strand
GGTGGAGCTGAACAACCGTTGGCACGAGCTGCAACTGGAGGAGCAGCGGGAGATCGAGCGCATCTTGGCCGAGCTGACCCGCCTGGTGGGCCAAGAGGCCGAGACCATCATCCGCGATGTGGAAGTGTTGGCCGCGCTGGATTTGGCCCTGGCCAAGGGGCGCTACAGTTACGCCCTGCGCGGCGCGCCGGCCATGCTCACCCCCAAACACTGGCCCCTGGCCGCGCCGGAGACGCCTTTGGAGCCAGGCCAGCATCCCCTCAACTTGATCCGCGCCCGCCATCCCCTGCTGCCCCAGGAGACGGCCGTGCCGATCAACGTGTATCTTGGAGGCAACGACACCGTCCTGCTCATCACCGGCCCCAACACCGGCGGCAAGACGGTGAGCCTGAAGACGGTGGGCCTCCTGGCGGCCATGCACCAGGCGGGGCTGCACATCCCCGCTGCCGATGGTTCCCAATTGCCCGTCTTCTCGGGCATCTATGCCGATATCGGCGACGAGCAGAGCATCGAGCAGAACCTCTCCACCTTTTCCTCGCACATGACCCACATCGTGGATATCCTGCGCCGCGCCGACGCCGAATCCTTGGTCCTATTGGACGAACTGGGCGCGGGGACCGACCCGGTGGAGGGCGCAGCCCTGGCCCAAGCGTTGGTGCAAACCCTGTTGGAGCGGGGCTGCTTGACCATCTGCACCACCCACTATTCCCAGCTCAAGCTCTTTGCCTTTAGCACGCCGGGGGTGGAGAACGCCGCGGTGGAGTTTGACCCAGAGACCCTCTCACCCACCTTTAACCTGGTCATCGGCCTGCCCGGCCGCAGCAACGCTCTGGCCATCGCCCGCCGGCTGGGATTGGATGAGGAGATCATCGCCCGTGCGGAGGGTTTGATCACCCCCCAAGACCTGCAGGCCGACGCCCTGCTGGCTCAGGTCAAGCGGGCGCACCAGGCCGCCGAGGAGGCCCGCCTGCAGGCGGAGCAAACGCTGGCCAAGGCCCAGGCGTTGGAACGGGAGCTGCGCCAAAAGCTGGCCGAGATCGAGGAGCTTCGCCGGGAGACGCTGAACGCGGCCCGGGAGGAAGGGCGCAAGGAGCTCGAGCGGCTGCGGGCCGAGATCCGCCGGCTGCGCCAGGGTACGCTGGAGCAGGCCCCCGGCGCCCAGACGCCCCGCCAGGCGCTCGCGGCGCTTGACCGCCTCGCCGAGGAGATGGCGCCCCTGCAACCGCCCACAACGCCGCCACCGCCGGAGGCGCAGGCTCTCCAGGCGGGGGATGTGGTCTATGTGAGCACTTTGGGCCAAGAGGGCGAGTTGCTCCACATCGCCGACCAAGAGGCAGAGGTGCGGATAGGAGGCTTTCGCCTGCGCGCCCCGCTGGCCAGCCTCGCATTTCGCCGACGGCCGCAACGCATGCCCCGCGACCAAGAGACCACCGTGGGACAACCTCAGGTGGCCTCGCCGGGGATGGAGCTGGACCTCCGCGGCCGGCGTGCCGAGGAAGTGGCGCCGGCCCTGGAAAGATACCTCGACCATGCCTATCTCGCCGGCCTGCCCTGGGTGCAGATCATCCATGGCAAAGGCACGGGGGTGCTCAAGGAGGTGGTGCGCCAGTTCCTGGCCCATCACCCGTTGGTGGCCTCCTACCGGCCCGGCACCCTGGGCGAGGGCGGCGAAGGCGTGACCATCGCTCAACTCCACCCACGGGAAGGCGCCTAGAAGTTTGCCCCTCTCCCTCAGGGAGAGGAAGCCGCCGCCCCCTCGCCCCGCAGGGGAGAGGGCAGGGGTGAGGGGAGGCCATGCTTCGCCCCGCGCCTCCCCCTCACCTAACCTCTCCCTCAGGGAGAGGGAAAGCTGGCCCCTAGCGGACGCGCCGGATAAGGGGCAGGAAAAGCCCATGCCATCCGGATTCTAGTTTGAACACCCCGCCGCCCCAGGTGCCGGCATAAAGAGTGGCCGGCGGCTGGGGGGCGAGGGCCAGGGCCTCAACATAAGGATAGCCCAAATTGGTGGTGCTCCACCGCGCCCCGCCGTCGGTGCTCTTGAACACCCCACCCCACGTGCCGGCGTAAAGGGTGGTGGGCATCCGGGGATCGAGGGCCAGGGCCCAGACCTCTTGATTGGCTAGACCGTCGTTGATGCTGTGCCAACTCTGGCCGCCGTCGGTGCTCTTGAACACGCCCCGGATTGTGCCGGCATAGAGGGTGGTGCCGGTCTGGGGATCAATGGCCAGGGCATAGACATACTGAGCGGTCAGCCCGGTGTTGATGGCGCTCCAGCTGGCACCGCCGTCGGTGCTCTGGAACACCCCGCCGCCGTAAGTACCGGCGTAGAGGGTGGCCGGTGACATGGGATTGATGGCCAGGGCTTTAATCTCAAGAGAGGGCAAACCGGCATTCGCGGCAGTCCAGTGCTCGCCCCCGTCGGTGCTCTGGAACACCCCCAAGCTCCCTGTGCCTGCATAGAGGGTGGTCGGCACGTGAGGGTCTATGGCCAAAGCCGTGATATAGAGATCGGTCAGCCCGGTGTTGATGGCGCTCCAGTTTGCGCCGCCATCGGTGCTCTTGAGCACGCCCGGGCCGGCTGTACCGGCATAGATGGTGGTGGGCGCCTGGGGATCCAGCGCCAGAGCATAGAAATAGGTGGGTAGGCCGGTGTTCAACCCAAACCAGCTCGCGCCGGCGTCGGTGCTCTTGAAGATCGCGGTCGTTGTCCCCGCATAGAGGATGCCGGGGTTTTGGGGATCCACCGCCAAGGACAAGACTTCGGTAGCGGCCAGCCCCGCATGCGTCGCGTCCCAGCTTGCGCCGCCGTCGGTGCTCTTGAACACGCCGCTGCCCTCTGTCCCGGCATAGAGGGTGGTGGGCATCTGGGGATTGACCGCCAAGGTAAGTATGTTCATCTCGGTCAAGCCGGCGTTCGTCGCAGCCCAGCTTGTGCCCCCGTTAGTGCTCTTGAACACTCCGCCGCTCCAGGTGCCGGCGTAAAGGGTGGTGGTGATCTGGGGATCTATGGCCAGAGCACGGACCTTCAGATCGGGCAGGCCGTTGTTGATGCTGTGCCAACTTTGGCCGCCGTCGGCGCTCTTGAACACCCCGCCGCCATCCGTACCGGCGTAGAGGGTGGTGGGCGTCCGGGGGTCGAGGGCCAAAGACCGCACCCTGGCGTCGGTCAAGCCGGTGTTCATGGGGCTCCAGCTCGCGCCACCGTCGGTGCTCCGGAACACCCCGCCGCCCCAGGTGCCGGCGTAGAGGGTGGCCGGTGACTGGGGATTGAGGACCAAGGCATTAATCTGAAACGAGGGCAAACCGGTACTCGCGGCAGTCCAGTGCTCGCCGCCATCGGTGCTCTTGAACACCCCACCATACGTGCCGGCGTAAAGGGTGGTGGCGGCCTGGGGATCTATGGCCAAGGCATAGACACTCCGATTGGTCAGACCGGCGCTGATGCTGCGCCAACTCAGGCCGCCGTCGGCGCTCTGGAACACCCCTCTGCCATCCGTACCGGCGTAGAGGGTGGTGGGCGTCTGAGGGTCGAGGGCCAAAGCGAAAACGCGGGTCTCGGTTAGGCCGGCGTTGCACCGGAACCAATGGGCACCGCCATCGGTGCTCTTGAACACTCCACCAGGATATGTTCCAGCGTAAAGGGTGGTGGGTGTCCATGGATCGACGGCCACAGCCTGGATTCTTCCGCCTTCGGGGCCGAGGCTTCGCCAAGCCTCGCCCGCCGCCAAGACGGCGCCGCCCTCGCCCAGGCCCACCCACAAAGCCAGCCAGCTCACCACCAAGACGCACAAAACCTTTTGTTTCATGGTACCCCCTCCTTCTCACAAGAAACCATGCGGGCCAGACCTAAAGATAGGCGCGCAATTGTTCCGCCACGCGCCGGTTCATCCCCGGCACGGCGGCCAATTCCTCCAGCGTGGCCTGGCGGATCCCCTCCAGCGAGCCAAAGGCCTGCAAGAGCGCCTTGCGGCGGCGCGGCCCGATGCCGGGGATTTCGTCCAGGAGGGATTTGCCCTGTCGTTCGCGCAATTTGCGGTGATAGGTGATGGCGAAGCGATGGGCCTCATCGCGGATGCGCTGCAACAGGTAAAGGCCTTGGGAATCTCGTGGCAAGATGAGGGGCGCCGGGCGCTGGGGCAGGTAAAGCTCCTCGTTCTGCTTGGCCAGGCCCACGACGGGGATATGGCCGAACCCCAGCTCCGCCATGGCCTCCAAGGCGGCGCCCAGTTGCCCCTTGCCGCCATCCACGATGACCAGGTCGGGCAGGATGGCCCAGCGGTTCTCCTGGCCCTCCGGCCCACGCCCGGCGCCCAGCTCCTTGGCCCGGGCAAACCGCCGCCTGAGCACCTCGGCCATGGAGGCAAAATCGTTCGCCCCTTCCACCGTCTTGATGCGAAAGTGACGATAATCCTGCTTGCTGGGTGCGCCCTGCACAAAGACCACCATGCTCCCCGTAGCCGAGGTGCCCTGGATATTGGAGATATCGTAACACTCGATGCGCGAGGGCGGCGCGGGCAGCTCCAAAGCGCGCTGGATCTCGGCCAGGGCCTCCACATGCTTGCTGGTATCGGCCTCCCACTCGGCGCGGAGTTTGCGCAAGGTCTCAGCGGCGTTCTCGGCGGCCAGCTGGAGAAGATCCTGCTTCTCGCCCAGGCGGGGCACCTCGATGGTCACTTTGGTGCCCCGTTTGCGCCGCAGCCACTCCTCGATCACCGTGAACTCGTCCAGGTCGCTCTGCACCACGATCTCGGGCGGCACCTCGGCGGCCTCGTCGTAAAATTGGGTGAGAAAGGCGGAGAGCAGCGCCGCCTCGGCCTCGCCCTGGGTGCCGGTGAGGACAAAATACTCGCGCCCGATGAGCTTGCCCCCACGGACGAAAAAGACCTGCACGCAGGCCTGGCCGTCCTCCCGGGCAAAGGCGATGAAATCGTGGTCGCGCAGGTGCTCCGAGACGATGCGCTGCCGCTCGATGATCTGGGTGATGGCGGCCACCTGATCCCGCAGCTCGGCGGCGCGCTCAAAGTTCAGCGCCTCGGCAGCGGCGAGCATCTCTCGGCGCAGCCCCTCGATGATCTCTTCCTGTTTCCCCTCCAAAAAGAGACAGGCCCGATCGATCATCTGGCGATACGCCTCGCGGCCCACGGCGCCGATGCAGGGCCCCAGGCAGCGCTTGATGTGATAGTAGAGGCAGGGGCGCGGATCGCGGCCGGTGATCTCGCGGTCGCAGGTGCGATAGGGGAACAGGCGGCGCAAAAGCTCCAGGCTCTGATACACCGTCTGTGCCGAGGTAAAGGGGCCAAAGTAGCGCGCCCCATCCTGCACCATGTTGCGCACCACCAGGATATGGGGAAAATCCTCTTGGTACGTGATCTTGATATAGGGATAACGCTTGTCGTCCTTGAGGCGCACATTGTAGCGGGGGCGGTAGCGCTTGATCAGCTCGCACTCCAGGACGAGGGCCTCCAGCTCCGACTGGGTGACGATCCACTCCAGGTCGGCCACCTCCGCCACCAGGCGCTCCGTCTTGGGGGTGTGCTCGGCGGAATCATGGAAATAGGAGCGCACACGGTTCCGCAGCACGACGGCCTTGCCGACATAGATGACGCGGCCGTCGGCATCTTTCATGATATACACGCCGGGCTTGGCCGGCAGGCCCGCCAAGCGGGCCTCAAGCAAGGGATTGGTGTTCATGGGAGCCAGCTCTATTATATCACGAATTACACCTGAGAGGGGATGTGCACGGGCCTTGCCGGTATTTTTGCCAGACCTGAAAGGTCTTCCAAGACCTGTCAGGTCTGAAAGGCGGTTGGGCCCGTTTGACCAACCCACCCAGCGCCACTATACTTGGGCCGAAGGTTTCTGCAAAATGGGTGAAAGGAGCAAGATGAAGCGAGTGGCCCTCATCACCGGCGCCGGCCGTGGCATCGGCTACGCCATCGCCCGCTGTTTGGCCGCGGAAGGGTGCGACCTGGCCATCGGCGACATCCTCGCCGAGGAGACCGTGGCCGAGAACCTGGCCCAACTCCGGGCCTTGGGCGCGGACGTGCTTTATTGCCGCGCCGACGTGAGCGATCCTCAGGCGCGGCAGCGCATGCTGGACGAGATCCGCGCACATTTCGGGCGGTTGCACATCCTGGTGAATAACGCCGGCGTGGCCCCCAAGGTGCGCGCCGATATTCTGGAGGCCACGGAGGAGAGCTACGAATGGGTGATGAAGATCAACCTCCAAGGCCCCTATTTCCTCACCCAGGCCGTGGCCAAGTGGATGATCGCCCAGAAGGACGCCGACCCCAATTTCCGGGGGTGCATCGTCAACATCTCCTCCATCTCGGCCACCGTCGCCTCGCCCAGCCGGGGGGAGTACTGCATCTCCAAAGCGGGTGTGAGCATGGCCACCAAGCTCTGGGCGGCGCGCCTGGGCGAGTTCAACATCCCCGTCTATGAGATCCGCCCCGGCATCATCCAGACGGATATGACCGCCGCCGTGCGGGAGAAATACGACAAGCTCATCGCTGAGGGCCTGCTGCTGCAAGCGCGCTGGGGCCTGCCGGAGGATGTGGGCCGGGCGGTGGCCATGTTGGTGCGCGGCGATCTCGCTTATTCCACCGGCCAGGTCATCCTGGTGGATGGCGGCCTGACGGTGCAACGGCTGTAGGAGGCAAACATGCGCGAGGAAACCTTGAGCCTGAAGCGGGAGGATGGCTCCACCCTGAGCCTGCCGGTTTGTTGGGTGCATACCTTGGTGTTGGGCAGCGGCGCGGCGGGGCTGAACGCCGCCGTGCAGCTTCGCGCCCAGGGGATCGAGGATGTGCTCATCCTCACCGAGGGCCTGCAGATGGGCACCTCCATCAACACCGGCAGCGATAAGCAGACCTATTACAAGCTCTCCATGTACGGCGGCGAGGCGGATTCGCCTTTGGCCATGGCCGAAAGCTACTTTGCCGGCGGCAGCATGCATGGCGACCTGGCCCTGGTGGAGGCCAGCCTCTCGGCCCGGGCCTTCCTGAACCTGGTCAACCTGGGGGTGCCCTTCCCCCAGGATCGGTACGGCCAGTTCGTCGGCTACAAAACCGATCATGACCCGCGCCAGCGGGCCACCTCCATCGGCCCCTACACCTCGCGGGAGATGTGCCGCGCCCTCATCCGCGAGGTGCGCCGCAACGCCATCCCCGTGCGTGAGGACCGGGTGGCGGTGGCGCTGCTCACCGTGGGCCCGGAGGAAGACAAGCGCATCGCCGGCGCCCTGGCCCTGAACGGCGAGGGGGCGTTGGAGGCCTATGCCTGCGAGAACATGATCTTTGCCACCGGCGGCCCCGGCGGCCTCTACCACACCAGCGTCTACCCGCCGGTGCACACCGGCGGCATTGGCCTGGCCCTCATGATCGGGGCCAAGGCCCAGAGCTTGCCCGAATCGCAATACGGCCTGGCCTCCATCAAGTTCCGCTGGAACGTCTCGGGCACCTATATGCAGGTCATCCCTCGCTTTATCAGCACCGCCGCCGATGGCGCAAGCGACGAGCGCGAGTTCCTGCGCGATTATTTCGCCTCCGTCGGCGAGATGAACTCCATGGTCTTTCTCAAGGGGTACCAGTGGCCCTTTGACGCGCGCAAGGTCATGGGTGGCTCATCCCTGGTGGATATCCTGGTCTACATCGAGACGGTGATCCAAGGCCGTCGCGTCTTTTTGGATTTTCGCCGCAACCCCGAAGGGTTCCGTTTCGAGGACCTGAGCGCCGAAGCGTTGCACTATCTCACCCGCTCCCAGGCCCTCTTGGAGACGCCCCTGGCCCGCCTGCGCAAGATGAACCCGGGCGCCATCGAGCTCTATGCCGAGCACGGCATCGACCTCGCCCGTGAGCCGCTGGAGATCGCCGTCTGCGCCCAACACAACAACGGCGGCTTGGCGGGCAATCACTGGTGGGAATCGGTGAACATCCGCCATCTTTTCCCCGTGGGCGAGGTGAACGGCTCCCACGGCGTCTATCGGCCCGGAGGCTCCGCCCTGAACTCGGGGCAGGTGGGCGGCTTTCGCGCCGCCGAGTTCATCGCCCACCGTTACCGCGAGTGGACGTTGGATGCCGCCCAGTTTCGTCGGGCAGCGCTGGTCGGCGCGGAGGATGTCTTGGCCTGGCTGGGCCGCTGCGCCCAGGCCAAGGCCTCTTGGCAGGAGGAGCGCGAGGCGTTCCAGCGGCGCATGAGCCGCGCCGGCGCCCACATCCGCTCTCTGGAGGGGGTGCGCCAAGCCGTGGACGAGGCCTGGGAACAGTGGCAGCGGCTGGAGGCGGTGGGATGCGGGTACCAGGGCCTGGATGCCCGGGAAGCCCTGCGCAACCGCCAGCTCTGCTTCGCCCATGCGGTCTATCTGGAGGCCATCCGCTACGCCCTGGAAAGCGGCGTGGGCAGCCGGGGCTCGGCGCTGGTGGTGGATCCCCACGGGGCCCGCATCCACGAGCGTTTGGGCGAGGAATGGCGCATGGCCCCCGAGGATCCTTCCTTCCGCGAGAAGGTGTTGGAGACGATGGTCACCTCTCAGGGCAAGATCGTCCATCGCTGGTGCGAGCGGCGCCCCCTACCGGCCACCGACGCCTGGTTCGAGACGGCCTGGGCCGCCTTCCGCGAAGGGGAGATCTACCGTTAATTGACAGCCGAGCCCGAGCCGCTATACTTAGCGAGCTACCATTCGAGACGAGAAGAACGATGCAAGTCTTTCCTTTTACCGCCATCGTCGGCCAGGAGCGCATGAAGCGCGCCCTGGTGCTTAACGCCATCAGCCCACAGATCGGTGGCGTGCTCATCCGCGGCGAGCGGGGCACAGCCAAATCCACCGCGGCCAGGGCCCTGGCGGCGCTCCTGCCCGAGATTGAGGTGGTCAGCGATTGTCCCTTCCAATGCAATCCCCACCGCGCCGACGAGATGTGCGAAAGCTGCCGCCGACGCGTGGAGGCCGGGGAGCGGCTGCCCGTCACCCGGCGCAAGACCCGCTTTGTGGACCTGCCCGTGAGCGCCACCGAGGACCGGGTGGTGGGCACGCTGGACCTGGAGCGGGCCATCAAGCTGGGCGAGCGGCACTTTGAGCCCGGCGTCTTGGCGGCGGCCAACCGTGGCCTGCTCTATGTGGACGAGGTCAACCTGCTGGATGACCACGTGGTGGACCTTTTGTTGGATTCGGCAGCCATGGGCGTCAACGTGGTGGAGCGCGAGGGGATCTCGTTCTCTCATCCGGCCCGTTTCATCCTGGTGGGCACCATGAACCCTGAGGAGGGCGAGCTGCGTCCCCAACTCTTGGACCGGTTCGCCCTCTGTGTGGATATCCAAGGGATCCTGGATAAGGAGGCCCGCGTCGAGATTTTGCGCCGCCGGGTGCAATACGAACAGGATCCCGACGCCTTTTGCGCCGCATGGTGCGCCGCCGAGGAGGCCCTCTCGCGACAGATCGTCCAAGCCCAGGCCCTGCTGCCCCAGGTGACCTACGACACGGCGGACCTCTACACCATCGCCGCCCTCACCAGCGAGATGGAGGTGGACGGCCACCGGGCGGATATCGTCATCCTGAAGACGGCCCTGGCCCAGGCTGCCTTTGAGGGCCGCCAACGCATCAACGAGATGGATATCCTCCTGGCCGCCGAGTTGGCCCTGCCCCATCGCCTGCGGCGCAAGCCCTTCGAAGAGGTACAAAGCAAGCTGGAAAAGCTGGAGCAGCGCCTGGAACAGGCCCGGGCTGTGCCGGGCCAGGCTGAACAGCAATCCGCCCCCGGCGAGATGCCCGTGCCGGGTAAAAAAAAACTGATACCCTGATCCAAGAACCCCTGCCCGATCCCTCGCAGATGGCCAGTGGCATGCCTTTGCGGGGCCACCACGCCGATGCCCAGCCGCTGAACTATCTCCGGCAGGCCGATATGCCCGTGGCCGTGGGCGAGGTGTTCAAGCCACGCAAACTCAAGACGGACCTGGACCACATCTCCCGCCGCACGGCGGGCAAGCGCAGTTACACCATCACCACCCGCAAGCGGGGGCGCTATATCTATGCTCGCCCCACGCCGGGTGGCTACCAGGATGTGGCCCTGGATGCCACCCTGCGCCAAGCGGCCCCCAAACAGCGCCAGCGCGACCACGCCTATACGGCGGTGACCATCCAAGATGACGACCTCCACCGCAAGGTGCGCGTGCGCAAGGCCGCGAACTTGATCCTCTTTGCCGTGGATGCCAGTTGGTCCATGGCCGCGGCGGCCCGCATGGAGGCCACCAAAGGGGCCATCATGTCCCTCTTGGTGGATGCTTACCAGAAACGCGACCGGGTTTCATTGATCACCTTCCAGCGCGACAAGGCCCGGCTGGTGCTGCCGCCCACCTCCAGCGTGGAGATGGCCCAAGAGGCGCTGCGAGAGATCCCCGTGGGCGGCAAAACGCCCTTGCCGGCGGGGCTGCTTTTGGCCTATCAGGTGGTGGAGCAGGAGAAACGCCACGACCGGGAGGTCATGCCCTTGATCATCCTCCTCACCGATGGGGCGGGCAACGTCTCGGTGACGGGCATGCCCCCCCACCAGGAGGCGCTGCTGATCGCCGACCTCATCCGCAGGAGCAACATCCGCGCTGTGGTCATCAACACGGAGCATGAATCGTTGGATCGCGGCTTGGCCCGCGAGCTGGCCGAGGCTCTAGACGCCCCCTGCTACACGTTGGGGGAATTGCAAGCGGAGAAGCTATACAAAACGGTACGCAAGGAACTGCAGGGCTAGCATGGTCACGACGAACCACACCTTCCGCCGCCAATTGGGGGCCGATGCGCTCCTTCTCCTGGTCACCCTGATCTGGGGCAGCACCTTTGTCATGGTCAAGGGCGCCGTCAGCGCCTACCCGGTGTTCCCGTTTCTGGCCATCCGTTTCGGCCTGGCCACGCTGGCCCTGGTGCTGGTCAGCGGGCGCCGTCTGCGCGCCTTGGGCTGGCGGGGTTGGGGGGCGGGCGCGCTGATCGGCCTCTTTTTGCTGGCCGGCTATGCCTTCCAGACCTTGGGCCTGCGCCACACCAGCGCCTCCAAGGCGGGGTTCATCACCGGCCTTTCGGTGGTATTGGTGCCCATCCTCTCCACGGTGTTGCTGCGCCGCCGACCCGCGCCGGGAGCAGTGATCGGCGTCTGCATGGCCACCATCGGCCTGGCCCTGCTCACCCTCAACCGCAACTTGGAGATCGCTCTGGGCGACCTCTTAGTGCTGGCCTGCGCCCTCTCCTTTGCCCTGCACATCGTCGCCGTGAGCGCCTTTGCCCCCCGCTGGGATCCGTGGGCTCTGACCACCGTCCAGGTGGCCACCGTGGCCCTGGGAAGCAGCGTGATCGGCCTTGGCGGCGCGGAGGGCTGGCCGGCGCCTCGGGGAGATACCTGGTTTGCCGCCGCCTTCACCGGCATCCTGGCCACCGCCCTCGCCTTTACCATCCAGACGGCGATGCAACGCTTTACCACGCCCACCCACACCGCCCTCATCTTTGCCGCTGAGCCCCTCTTTGCCGCCCTGTTCGGCGTGCTCTTGGCCGGCGATCTTTTGACCCCGGCGATGATCGCCGGCGGCATCCTCATCGTCGGCGGCACCGTGGTCGGCGAGATCCGCTGGTCCCAGCGGACGGCCCAGATCATCTCCCGCTTCATCAGCCCTCAATATGTTGCCGTGCCCCTGGCCATCATCCTGGGGCTCTACGATCCCGTCTCCTGGCAACGGGGATTGCTGTGGGTGGCCATCGTCCTGGTGCTTTCCGTGGGCGTACCGGTGGCCATCCTCTGGCGTGAGTTCCGCCGGGGCAAGATCAGCGATTGGCACATCTCCAACCGTCGGGAGCGGCTCAAGCCCGTGCCGGTGCTGGTTTCCCTCATCGCGCCCATCGTGCCCCTGGTGCTGCTCTTTCTCTTCGACGGCCCCAAATTGCTCATCGCGGCCCTGCTGAGCGCGTTGCTCTTGGTGCTCTTTAATTTGGCCATCACCGTGCGTTGGAAGATCAGCCAGCACGTTTCGGGGGTGGCGGCGACCACCACCCTGCTCACCGCGACCCTTGGCCTGGCCGCGGCCCCAACTTTGCTCCTCATCCCCCTCATCGCCTGGGCGCGCATCAAGGTGGGCGCCCACACGGTGATGCAGACCATCGCCGGCGGCCTGGCCGGGATGGGCATCACCCTGTTGACGTTGCGTTTTTTTGGCCTCGGCTGACGGGCGGGCCCCGGTAGCCTAGCCCCTTGTGGGCGCCAACCCACGGGCACAAGGCCCTGGCCACGGGGCACGATCAAAACCACTTGCGCGATATGGGGGATTCCGCATAACCCTCGATATAATCCAGGGCTTCGGCGGGGGTTTGGGCCACATGATAGAGCCGCTGATGGTCGGGCTTGGCGAAATGCTCGTGATATAGCCGCTCAAAATGGGCCAACAAGTGCTCGTAGAAGCCTTGGAGGTTGAGGAACACGATGGGCGCATGCAAATAGCCCAACTGCTTCAGGGTGATCACCTGGAGGATCTCTTCGAGGGTGCCAAAACCACCCGGCAGGGCCACATAGGCATCGGCGTACTTTTCCATGGTGGCCTTGCGCTCGGCCATGGATTCGGTAACGATCAGCTCGTCCGCCTCTTCGTAGGCCAGCTCGTAATCTCGTAGGCGCCGGGGGATCACCCCCAACACATGCCCTCCCGCCGCCTTGACGGCCCGGGCCAGCTCGCCCATGAGGCCAACGTTCCCGCCCCCATAGACCAAGGAATGCCCCCTGGCGGCGATGAGGGCGCCCAGCTCCCGAGCGGCGCGCTGATAGGCCTCCGCCACCGCCGAACTGGAGGAGCAATAGACGCAGATGCGCACCCCGGCCTACCTCCCGGCGGCAAAACGGTTGGGCCGCACCCAGCCCCACTCCATGCGCCGGGCATACTCCTCGGCGATGGGCCGCAGGCGCCGGCACAGGGCCTCCGGCTCGTCCTGTGGCTTGAGGGTGAACACCGGCACCACGATCACATCGGGGGTCATCAACTCCATGATCTCCCGATACCAGGCCACCGGCTCGCCGGCCCCATCCCAAGAGAGGTAGATGAAAGCCTTCCCCTTGAGGGAACGCTTGAACTTGGGCAGATCGTTGTGGCTATAAGTATCCGCAAGGTCCAGGGCGCGGGGCGAGTATTCGTGGGCCACATAGGCCTCGTGGCAAGGATTGGGCCCGCAATTATGCAGCCCTCCCGCGCCGAACTCGCGAAAGATGCGGGCGTGGTAGGGCGCCGAGAATTCGGCATAGATGCTCGGCCCGAAATTGGCGCTGATGTCGTCGCTCACGTGTCCCTTCAATCCCTCAGGGAACCAAAAGTCGGGGAAATCGGTGGTGGTGATGTTCTCCTCGCCCCCGGCAGCGGCGATGCCAGCGCGGATCGTCGCCGCGTACAGCTCCTGGATCTTGTCCAAGAGCTTGTGCAGCGCCTCCGGCGCGGTGTAAAAAGCGGTGAGGAGCTCCGTCACCCCCAAAAGGTCGGCAGCGACGTTCACGCCGCCGGCGGCATCCAAAAGGGACACGGGGATGAACCCCTCGCCCGCCTCGGCGAAGAGACGGATGCGCCGCAACCCCTCCGGCAGCCAGCCATCGCGGTATGGATCGGGCACAGGCAGCGCCTCCACCTGGGCCTCAAGATCGGTGAGGATGGGCGCCTTGATCCCCGGCGTCTGGTTGGGGTTATCGCCCCAGTAATACTCGGCGCCAAAGGCGCTGGCCAGGCAGGAACAGCCCACATCAGGGCGCATGGCAGGGATGCAATCGCTGGAGGGCACCAATTCCCACGTGGCCAAGGCGGAGGCCAGGGCCACCTCCAACTGCTTGTCGCCATCCTGGAACTGTTCCCGCGTGGTATAGTTGGTGGGCACGCTCACCCGCACATCCACGGGGATGCGCTCCAGGGGTTGCCCCGCCCACAGCCGCCGATGGAGGTCCTTCCGCCGCGCCAGCTCGTCGCGCATCCAATCACTGATGGCCAGTTTCTGCATCGGCCCAATCGCCCCCTTTACCATAACATCACCCCCCAGACCTGTCAGGTCTGTCTCTCCCTCGGCTCCGGCGCGCAAGATTTGACAGGGCAACGGCTCGCGCCTAGAATCGAGCCATCCGCGCCCGTAGCTCAATGGATAGAGTGCCGGACTTCGAATCCGTCGGTTGCGCGTTCGACCCGCGCCGGGCGCGCCAGTTTGACGCTCCGCCCACGATCCCTCTGCCCACCGAATATGTTACCACGGAGGCACGGAGGCCACGGAGAGACACAGGAGATTCTCCGTGTTCTCCGTGACTCCGTGGTGAGGGAACATCTGGATGCTCTCAAAACACGGAGACGCAGAGCACACGAAGAGGAACAGAAGATTCTCCGTGCTCTCCGTGACTCCGTGGTGAGCCCCGGTATTCGGATCGAGCATGTTAATACGGAGGCACGGAACATCTCATTTCCCCTCTCCGTGCCCTCCGTGACTCCGTGGTGAACCTCCGTACTTGGCTCAAGCATGCCCAACACGGGGCACTGTATCTTTACCGGAGCGACGGCGGCCGCCAATCGCCGGCCGGTTGGGGGAAGCGCAACACGCCGCCCTGGGGCTGGGGGATGTCCTTCCACGTGCGCCCCTCGCCGTTGAACTGCGGCAACCACGGCGCCAGCGCCTCGAACATCTCGTCGCACATGCGCCAGACCTCCTCCGGCGTACACACCGCCCCGGTGAGGGGATCATGGAGCACGGCCAGCTTCACCAGCTCGCGGTTGCCGGTGAGGGCGGCCTCCACGGCCATCTCTTGCACGTTGATGCTCACCCGGCAGGTGGCCGCGCAGGGCAGCGGCAGCGGCCCCACCCAGGCCGGGCTGATGCCGTTGCCATCCACATAGCAGGGGATCTCCACCGTGCAGCCGGCAGGCAGGTTGGTGATCAGCCCGCGATTCTCCACATTAAAGTGGCCCCGATAGGGGCGCCCGGTCTCCAGCGCCTCGATGATGTACGAGGCATGCTCATGGGAGCGCCCCTCCGGAGTGATGCGCTCCGGCTCGCCGGCCATCCATTCGGGATATTTCTCCTCATACTCGTGGCGGCTATCGCGGCAGGCGTTCAGGTAGCCGGCCGTGCGCCCGCCGATCCACACATCGGGATAGATCCATTTCTTGATCTCGCCGGGGCGCTTGCGATACCAGGGCAGATATTCGCTCAAATGCCCGTTGGATTCGGTGGAGAAATAGCCAAAGCGACGCAACACATCGATGCGGCAGGGTTCGGCCTTGGCGATCTCGGGGTTGCGCTCCATGGCCTCCAGGAGGAAGGGGAGCATGTCCTTCCCCTTGTGGGTCACCTGGATGTACCACGTTTGGTGGTTGATCCCCGCGCAGATGTAATCCACCTCCTCCGGCGGCAGGCCCAGGGCCTTGGCGATGAGCCAGTGGCCGCTCTGCACGCCGTGGCACAGCCCCAAAACGTGCACGCCCCCTGCCCGGCGCAGCGCCCAGGTGTTCATGGCCATGGGGTTGGAATAATTGAGCAGCAGGGCCTGGGGCGCCACGGCGCGCATGTCCTCGGCGATATCCAAGAGCACGGGGATGGTGCGCAGGGCGTAAAAGACGCCACCGGGGCCCAAGGTGTCGCCCACGCACTGGTCCACGCCATATTTCAGGGGGATCTCGATATCGTGGGCAAAGGCCTCCAATCCGCCCACCCGCACTACGCTGAGGACGTAATCCGCCCCTTGAATGGCCTCGCGGCGGTTCAACGTCGGCTGCACCGTGGCGGCCAGGCCGTTATCGCGGATGATCTTGCGACAGAGGTTGGTGGCCATCTCCAGGTTGCGGGGGTTGATATCCATGAAGCGAAACTCGGTATCGGCAAACTCGGGCACGGCCAAGAGATCCTTGACCAAACGACGGGTGAAGGTGACACTGCCGGCACCGATCACGGCGATCTTGAGCATGGTGGACTCCTCTCCAAGATGATGGGCCGCTGTGTCGGCCCTGGTGCGCTCCAAATATAGCCGGATCGTCCGCTTTTGTCCAACCCGGCGGGGCACAAAAACGCGGGCCCCAACGGTGGCATTGGGGCCCGCGCGCGGATGTTACCGCAAGCTCGAACTATTTCTTGGTCGCCTTGTTGACGGCCTCTTCAATAGCTTTCAGCTCGGAGCTCAACAGCTTGTACGCATCGTTGGCCGTCTTGTCCAGGATGTCGCCACCCTTGGCCTGCCGCTCCTTGAGGAAATCGCCCCACTTGTCCAGGGAGGCCTCGCCGGAGATAAAGCTCCACTCCCATTTGTTGTTGGTGGGCTGCACCTCCGTGGTCTTTTTGCCAAGATCGGGATCGACGCGGGTGATAAAGGCGCCCAGATCCCGCAGGAAGGGGACGTTGCAGGTGCGGGCGTACTTGGTGATCTCGGCATAGTCCTTCCGCTGCCAAGATTCCCAGATCTCCGCCGTGGGGGTGCCAAAGTAGGGTAGGCTGTTGAGGCCGATCTCGGCAATCTTCTCGTTTTTGCCCAGATAATCCTTCTTTAACGTCAGCCCGCCCATCTCATCCCGCTCACTGTACTTGCCCTCGGGGCCATACTGGATAAACGCGGCCCAGTAGGGATCGCAGGAGAGGATGTCGGCCATCTCCAGGAGCTTGATCAGCTTCTCGCTGTTCTCGATGGGTTTACCGTAGAGGCAGGGCGGCACCGCATACCCCCAGCCGTGGTAGCCCTGCTTCCCCTTGGGCCCCTTGGGCGGCCAGGCCATCTGCACCTCGCCCTTCAAGGCGACGATGCAGTCATAGAGCTCGCCGCCGGGCAACAGGCGGTACCAGGTGCCCACATCCACAAACCCCGTCTTCCCCTGGCACCAGGTCTGCACCAACTGCGCCCACTTGGTGGTGAGGGATTCGGGATGGATGAGCCCCTTCTTGAACCAACGCTGGATGGTGGTCAAGGCCTCCTTGGCCCCGTCGGTGGTGATGCCGTGATCCACCCCGCTCTTGTCCTCCCGCTCGATCCAGTGCAACGGGAAAGTGCCGTAGGCGCCAAAGGTGGAGGCCAGGCACATCTGGGGCGAATCGCCGAAGCGGATGATGGTGCCGTACTCGTGGACCTTTTGCTCCACCATCTTGGTCATGGCCTCTTCGAACTCTTCGATGGTCTCGGGGTTCTTGGTGATCCCCACCTTGGCCAAAGAGTCCTTGCGCCAGCCGTCGGTGAAGGGGATGAGCTGCGAGGGCATGGCGATGGGCCGGCCCCAGTTCTTCTGTTTGTAGGCTGAGCTGAGGAACGAAAGGACGCTGTACTTCTTCAGGGCCTCAAAGTAGCGCGGCGCGTGTTGGGCAAAGGTCTCCAACGGCAGCTCTGCCAGAGCGCCTTGGTCGACCAGGGAAATATACCCCTTCTCGTTGCCGAACTGGTCGGGAATCTGACCGCCGGCGATGCGGGTAAAGAGTTGCTCCTGCCAGGTGGCCCGCTCGAACCACCAGATATCGAACTGGACGTTGAACTCCTTCTCCACCGCCGCTTGGATCTCATTACCAGGCTTGGGCGGCACACCATAGATCATCCAGCCGGCCAGCACGAACTTCATGGGCGCGGCGGGTGCCTTGGTGGGCACGGCCGTGGGGGCCGCAGTAGGGGCCTTGGTGGGCGCAGCCGTCGGCGCGGCCGTGGGGGCCTTGGTGGGCTCCGCCTTGGGCGCGGCCGTAGGTGCAGGTTTGGTAGGGGCCGGGGTAGGCGTGGGCGTGGGCTTGGGCGCGCAAGAGGCCAAGACGGCCGCCGCCGTGCCGATGCCGGCCAGTTCCAAGAATTTGCGGCGAGAGATTACTGTGTTTTTCACCTTCTGACTCCTTTG
>DAOTZU010000105.1:0-19254 GCA_034433995.1 Anaerolineae bacterium | reverse complement strand
GTGGAGCTGCATTGCACCTACGACCCGGCGACTCGCGGCGGCGATGCCCCCGATGGCCGCAAGGTCAAGGCCACCTTGCATTGGGTTTCGGCAGCCCATGCCATCGAGGCCGAGGTGCGCCTGTACGATCGCCTCTTTGCCGATCCGAATCCCGACCAGGAAGGGCGAGATTTCACCGAGTTCCTCAATCCTCGCTCTTTGGAAGTGCTCACCGGCTGCAAATTGGAGCCTAGCCTGGCCACCGCCAAGCCGGGCGATCGTTTCCAGTTCGAGCGCTTGGGCTATTTCTGCGTGGATCCGGATTCCGCGCCGGGGGCCCCCGTCTTTAACCGCACCATCGGGCTGCGGGATACGTGGGCCAAAATTGAGCAGGCTCAGCAGTCCTAGCCTCATGGAACCACTTACGCCAAGGGGAGAGATCGGATGCATCGCACTTTTCGCACCTCCACCCTACGCCGGCAGATGTACCTCGACGGCTTTTGGGATTTCGTCGTGGACCCGGAGGATGTGGGCGTCAGCGCCAGATGGTACAGCCAGTATCCGCAGCCTGTCCGCTCCCTGTGGGTGCCTGGGGTTTGGAACACCGCGCGCGAATTCCTCAACTATGAGGGCGCAGCCTGGCTGCGCAGGCGCTTCACTTTGCGCCCCTGCGCGGCTGCGGCGCTCCACTTTGCCGCCGTCACGCATCAGGCCAATGTCTGGTTGGATGGAGAACCCCTCGGTGAACATTACGGGGGGTTCTTGCCGTTTTCATTCCTTATCCCGCGTCCTGAGCCGGGCGAACACGAACTGGTAGTGCGCGTGGATAATACCCATGATCTCAGCACCACCATCCCCTCCGCCCGCCTGGATTGGTTTCGCTACGGGGGGATCCCCCGCCCCGTTTGGGTCGAGGAGCTCGATGGGCCGGGATACATCGCCCGGCTGCATCTCAAGCCGGCCCTCTGCGAAGGGGAGGCCAGCCTCCGGGTGGAGGTGGAGCTGGTCAACCTAACCGACCGTCCTCTCCAGGAGGAGTGGACCCTCTACTTGGATGACCAACCCTGCCGTTCCGGGGTGGCGCGCCTGGACCCGGAGGATATTCAAGATCTCGCTTTTACCGTGGCCGTGCCTCAACCACGGCTATGGTCCCTTGCGGACCCGCAGCTTTACACGATGCGCCTGGCCTGGGCCGGCGATGACCTCATCGAGCGCACGGGGTTCCGCGAGCTGAGCATCGCGGGACGGCAGGTGCTCCTCAACGGCCAGCCGTTGAGGATTCGCGGAGTCAACCGCCACGAGGACCATCCGGATTGGGGGTTCGCGTTGCCGGAACATCTCATGCTGCGGGATCTAGAGCTGGTGCACGATCTGGGCCTCAACGCTGTGCGCGGCGCCCACTATCCCAACGATCAGCGGCTGCTAGATCTGTGCGATGAGCGCGGGCTCTTGTTCTTGGAAGAGATTCCTCTGTGGGGGTTTGACCGCGAGCAATTGGCCCTGGATATCATCGGCAATCGCGCCTCGGCGATGTTGTGGGCCATGATCCAGCGCGATGCCCATCACCCGTGCATCTGGGCCTGGAGCGTGTTGAACGAATGCGCCACCGACACGCCCGAAGGACGGGCGATCGTGGAGCAACTGGTGGAGACGGCGCACGAGGCCGACGACACCCGCCCGGTGACCTTTGCCTCCAACCGCCCTTGGAATGACCTCTGTTTCGACCTGGTGGATCTCGTCTCCGTCAATGCCTATTATGGCTGGTACACCCACGACCTCACCTGGCCCGAGTTTCTGCAGCGCATGCGGGCCAAAATCGGAGAAAAGCCCCTCTTGGTGACCGAATTCGGCGCCGGCGGCATCTATGGCTGTCACGCCCTGGAGGAAGGGGTTATCTGGAGCGAGGAGTATCAGCGGCAGGTCTTGGAGCGGGCGTTGGCCGCGTTCCTGGCCGATGAGGACCTGGTGGGGTTTTACATCTGGCAATTCTGCGATACCCGCACCGACACCGGCCCGCGGGCGTTGGCCCGGCCCCGCAATTACAATAACAAGGGGCTGGTGGACGAATACCGCCGCCCCAAGCTGGCCTATTACGCCGTGCGCGAGCTGCTTCGCGGGCGCCCCTCCGCCTGAGCCGGGAAACGTCACGCGGGGATACCTTTCTTACACAGGTATCCCCGCGTGCTTTTAACGATAGTTGCGGTATATCTGGGGCCAGAAGGAGACATAGCCACCGAGGATGACTCGCGCCCGCAAGGGATAGCACAGGCCGCCCTGATCGGTCAACACCGCCTCCGTCTCCACGACGCCGGGCGGCGTCTCGATGGGGGCCGTCAAGCTCAGGCGCACGATGACCATCCCCTGGGGGCGGATGGCGCCGCGCCAGGAGAGGGAGTTGCCCTCCACCAGCACCTGGCCGGCGGTGGCATAGGCCGAATCGGCCACAGGCTGCAAGGGGGCCGGGAAGGTGCTTTCCAGGTTTGCCGTGGCCTCTACCGTGCCGGTGTTGCGCAGGCGCAGGGTGTAGGTTACCCTGCCGCCCGGCGCCAGCCGCGCGGGAAGGACCAGCACGTCCGAAGCGGCCAGGTTGGCCCGCCGCACCCGCACCGGCGCGGCCAGGGAGGTCACGCCGCCGTAACCATCGGCCAGGGAGGCGGTGTTGGTGAGGAGGGTGCCATCCGGAATGTTGACCCCCACCGCGGCCCGGAACCGCACGCGATGTTCCGCGCCGGGCCCAAGGGGGCCTTGCCAGTGGATGCGCCGCCCTTCAAGGTCGTAGTTTGCCCCGTCCACGCTCTCTGGGAGCAGCTCCAGGCCGGCCGGCAAAGTATTGCTGAGGGCCAACTGGGCGGCGGTGGCCAGCCCGGTGTTGCGCAGGACCAGGGTGTAGGTCACCGTCTCGCCGGCGATGACGCTCTCCGGCTGGGCCGTCATGGTGCTGCTGGCCAGGTTGACCTCGTTCACCAGCACGCCGGCCTGCAAGGTGGCCAGGACGAAGCTTTGTTCGGCGAGGGTGGCGGTGTTGGTCAGCCAGGTGTTGATGGGCAGGTTCGCATCGGCCTGGGCGCGGTAGGTGATGGTCAGGCCGGCCGGATCCACGGCCAAGGGCCCTTGCCACTCGATGCGCCGCAGGGCCGCGTTATAGCTCGCCGTGGGCGGGTTCAGGCTGCCGGGGACGAAACTGAGGCCTTGGGGGAGCCGATCCAGCAGGCGGGCGTTGCTGGCGTCCAGGGTGCCCGAGTTCACCAGATGGAGAGTGAAGGTCACCAGCTCTCCGGAAAGGATGCGGCGGGGCTCGGCCTCCTTGCGCGAGAGGACGAAGGAGGGACTATGCACCGTGGTGGTGACGGTGCGCCGGTGGGTGGCGCGGCCATCCTGGATCACGGCGGTATTGGTGATCACGGTCAACGGCGGCAAGGGGCTTTGCACCAGCACCTCATAGGAGATGATACGGGTGGAGGCGCGCCGCGCGCTGGGGTGATCTAGTTCGATGACCAAGCCGGGCGAGATCCGATGGGCGGCGGGTTCGCCGTTGTACAGATACTGCACGCCGGCGCTGCCGTCGGCGTTCTCCAGCCCGATGGTGGCCGAGGAGCCCGCACCCCGCGCTCCATTGACCTGCAAATACTGGCAGATGATGCGGTTAGAGCCCTCGTAGAGCACCACCTCAAAGGTCTGCTGCTGATCCTCGTTGTAAAATCTGACCCTGTGCCATTCGATGACGGCGTAGCGCGTGGGCGCCGTGCCGAAAACCGCAAAATAAACCCCGCCGCTGCCGGACACCAAATCGTCCCAGAAGGGAGCGATGAAATTGTTGGGCGGGTCGGGGTTGGGGATCGTTTCGTTGCGGTAGGCGGTGGAACAATCCCCCAAGAGCACCATGCCGTTGCTGTTCACATAGATTTGCCGGTACGTCTGGCCGTAGAATTCAAAGGCAAAGCCGAGATCCAGGGGCCCCACGCACGAATCGTCGGAGAGGGCCAGCTCCTGCCCTTGGGTGGCGTCTATCCAAGAGAAGGGTTTGCCCACGGGCTCGACGGGGGGCACGGCCCCCTCCCATTCGATGCGCTGTTGCGCGGCGTTGTAACGCGCGCCGCCGCTCAGGCTGCCGGGGACGTATTGGGTGAAGGCGGGGATGGGATCCACCAGACTTGCATTGGGGATGGTGTAGGGCGAGCCGTTGGCCACCACGATGGTGTAGCGCAGCCGCCCGCCGGGGGCGACGTTGGCCTGATCCACCACCTTGGTGGAGAGGGCCAGGCTGGGGACGGCCACACGGACGGCGCTGACCAGCTCGCGGGGCACGCAAGCCTCGCCGGAGAGGGTGATGGTGCCGGTGAGGATGGCCCCATCGGGCACTGTGGGGTTCACCGTGGCCCGGAAGGTGAAGGTGCTGCTGGCGGCCGGCGCGAGGCGTCCCTCCCAGCGCAAGGTGCGCTGCGCGGGATCGTAGGTCGCTCCCTGGTTCGCCGAACCCGGCACATATTCCAGCGCTTGCGGCAGGGGGAAGGACCAACCGGCGGCGAGGCTCTGAGCGGCCGTGTTGCGCACCACCAGGGTGTAGGCCACCACCTCGCCCGGCGGCACGATGCTCGGCGCGAGGCGCACATACGAGCCGCTGAGGGGCGTGGCCAGGTCCAGGCATTCCCCGGTGGCGGTCACCTGGGTGGCAGCGCCGCCGAGGACATAGAACCGCCCTTGGAGGTACGCGCCGCCCGCGCCGGCGCGCGTAGGATTGGCCAAGGATGGCAGCGACAGCCAACGGTCGGTGAGGGGATCGTAGCGTTCCACGCTATCCAGGCCGGTCCATTCCTGGCCGCCGCCGGCCACATAGAGGTAGCGCCCGTCGGTGATCAGCGCTGGGCTATGCCTGCCCACCCTCATGGGGGAGAGGACGGTCCACATGTCGCCGGCGGGGTCATAACGCCACAGTTGGTTGTTGGCGGGCCAGCCCCCTACAACGTAGAGCGCGCCCTGCAAGGCGATGGCGCGCCCAAAGGCAAGGGCGCCGGGCAAGGGGGATAGGGAGGACCAGCGGTCCATCTCTGGATCATAGACGAACGCGGCCTGCGATGCGCCGGCGGCGTTGTTGCCGCCCACGACATAGAGTTTACCCTGCAAGCCGGCTACGGCTGCCCCGCTCAGCGCGATGGGCAAGGGCGCGGCGCTGCTCCAACGGTCCGTGGCGGGATCATAAACCTCCACGGCGGCGAGGAACTGGTCCTTGCTTGCCGGATCGTACCCGCCCACCACAAAAATGCGCCCGTCGAGCTGGGCCATGCCGCTGTTGGCCGCGGGGGTCGGCTTGGGCGCGCCGGCCCGCCAAACGCCCTGGGCCAGGTCCAGAATCTCCACGGTATTCAGGGCGTGGTCATCGTTCTCGCCATAGCCGCCGATGGCGATGAGTTGGCAATCGGTGGCGGCGAGGGCGAACAAGTACCGCGGCGCAGAGAGCGCCGGCGCCGAACGCCAGGGGCGGAAGGCGACGGTCTGCACCGTCTGTTCCACACTGAAAGGCGGCGCGCCCAGTGAGGTGGCCCGCACCGTTGTCGTCACCGTCTCGTTGCTCACGGCCTCCTCCGGCACGGTCACCTCCAGGCGCAAGGCGATGGATTGGCACGGGGTGAGGGGTGGCGTTTGCTGGATGGTTTGGCCCGTGGCAGGGTCCAGCAGGCGGGCCGGCCACGGTGAGGCGCTCACGGTGAGCTGAAAGCGCTCCGTCGTCTGGCCGCCGTTGAGCAAAAAGAGATTGTAAGTCACGACATGGCCGACGACGGCGGCCTGGGAGGAGGCAGCCAGGCGGAACTCGGCGCCCCGCGCTGGGCGGGGGGTGGCGAGCCAATTCAGGGCACGCTCCAGAAGGGCGCGCCGCGCCGCCTCCGGGCCGACCCCCTCTAGGCCAAAGCTGAGATAGACCACCCGGCCGGCGCAATCATCGCTGCGCAGGGCGCGGGCGTCGTCGGCCTGGGGGCCGATGAGGGCGCGGGCCAGAGCATCGGCCGGAGCGATGCGATCCGGCCCCCTCTGGTTGCGGGCGCTATCGAGGGTGTTGTAGGTGAGCTGCAGCCCCGCGAAAAGCTCTTCGGGCAAACCTTGCAGCGGCTCCAGGCCCCCATCATCGTTGAGATAGCGCGCATGGAGGAAGGCGGCGTATGCCTCGCGAGCATAGTTGTATTCCGTGTCCCAATAGCCGATGTCTTGGCCGCTGAGGAAAAGCTTGCCCCCTTGGCGCAGAAAGGCCCCTAAAGCCTCCCAGGCGCCGATGTATCCCGGCGAGGCGACGGGTTGCGCCCAGAGCACCACATCGTAGCGGCTCAGGTCTGCGGCCGAGGGGTTATCCGTTGGCGGGTTCAGGATGGTGTGGAGATCGTAGGCGTAAAGCAGGTCGGTCAAGAGGGCCCGGTAATAGCCGATGATAGTGTTGCCTTGCCAGGCGTCGGCATCCACCAAGAGCAATTTGGGCGCGGGGGTGAGGGTCAAGTTTACCGTGTGAAATCCCTCGGCGGTGATCTCGATGCCGCGGGCCTCCGCGCCGCGATGGCCCACCACCTTGGGCAGCGCCCGCACGGTGTACACCCCCACAGGCACCGTGAGGGTATAGTAGCCTTGGGCATCCACCTCCGTGCTGAGGGGCGTGCCCACCAGGCTGACCGTCGTTGCCGGGGGCGGGTTGCCGCCCGCCAACGTCACCCGGCCGCGTAAGGTTCCGCGCGGCAGGGGCTGCAGAGCGAAATCGAGCTGGGTGGTGGTGCGCGCCAGGATCTGAATATCGGTGGCGAGGGCCTCTTGGTAGCCGAAGCAGCGGGCGCTGACGTCATAACGCCCTTGGGCGATGGCGATGGTGTAGGATCCACCCGCGTCGGTGTAGCCCACCGTCTGGCCGCCGGTGGCCAAATTGCGCAAATGGATTTGCACGTTGGCCAAGGGCGCGCCGCTGATGCGGTCGCGCACCTGCCCGGCGAAGGTCCCTCCTTGGACCAGGGTGCTCACCGCCTGGTAGGCGTCGATGCGGCCGTAGCCAAAGGTGTTATCCTTGCCCGGCTCGCCCAAATCCACAGCGGTGCTGGTGATGAGGTGGATGGTGGCCGTGAGGGTGAGGGAGGGGTTGAGCCGGTCGCCGGCCAATCCCCCGCCGGCGCGGTCGGCCTGCCAAAGGAGGGCGGCCAAGCCGGCCACATGGGGCGTGGCCATGGAGGTGCCGTTCCAGCCCGCCTCATAGCCGCCACCGGCCACGCTGGAGAAAATATCCACGCCGGGGGCCACCAGATCGGGCTTGATCTGGCCCCACGGCGAGGGGCCGCGGCTGCTGAAGGAGGCGATCTGGTCCTGGCTGTTCGTGGCGCCCACGGCCAGGGCGATATCCAAACTGGCCGGCGAGCCAATGGTGCCCGCGTCGGGGCCGGCGTTCCCCGCCGAAAAGACGGTAAATATCCCGGCGGCGCGCAAAGCGGCGATGTCTTGGCGGAAGGTCTGGTCCAGGCCGTTATCGTCGCCCCAGGAGTTGCTGACGATATCCGGCGCGCGGGAGGGGTCGGGGTTGCGTCCGTCAAGATCTGTGGGCGCCAGCACCCATTGAAAGCCCGCGTGGATCCATTCATCCGTGGCGCGCCCTTGGTCATCAAAGACCTTGGCGGCGATCCAACGGGCGCCGGGGGCCACGCCGATGGCGTTCTCTCCGTCGGGGCTTGAGCCCACCAGCGTGCCCATGGTGTGGGTGCCGTGGTCGGAATAACGGCTGATGCCGGCCCGATTGGGCCCCGGCGCATCAGGGTATGTACCTGTGGCGTCGAACCAGTTATAATGATGCACGGAGGCGGCGGGGTTTTGGGGGTTGTAGCCGCGGTATTGGCGTTGCAGGGCGGGATGGGTCCAATCCACGCCGGAATCTAGGTTGGCCACCACGACGCCCGCGCCGGTGATCCCCAGGGCCTGCCAGACCCGATCGGCGCCGATCTTGGCCACGTTCCAGACCAAAGCCTGGCCTTGGTCGCCGGTGGCGCTCGGCGCGGGCAGTTGATGGCTGCGGTTGGGCAAAAGGGCCTGCACATCGGGGCGCCGGGCCAGCTCCAGGGCCGTCTGCAGGTCGCCCTCCACGGCCAGGCCGTTAAAAATCCAATAGCTCCGGTAACGGCGGATCTTGCCCTGGGCCAGCTTCCCCTCCAGATAGCGCACCACGCCGGCTTGGCTCCGCTGGGCGGTGTTCTGCAGGCTCTCCACCAGGGCCTGTCGCCGGGCCTCTTTGCCCAGAGAGGGGGAGATTTTCTCCAGGGGGGCCTGCTCGCGGAGATAGACCAGATAGGTCACCGCGGCAGGCTCGCCGCCCTGTTGGGTTTTGCGTTGGGCCTCGAGGAGCTCCTTGAGCAGGGCAGGGGCGATCTTGGTGCGCGCCTCTACGGGAAGCTCGGCCAGGGGGTGCGCCTCGGCGGCCGCCGCCGAGGGTTTGGCGGGAACCGGTTCCCGGTCGGCCTGGATCGAGGCGGCGGGCCAAAGCAGGATCAGGATAAGGAGCAGGGAAAACAGACGGTGGCGTCTCACAGGACCTCTACCCTCCAGGACCATGGTGTTTGCCTAGCGTCCGCGCTTGGTTGATGCATATTGTATGCCGAGCCGGGCAGAGATGCAATCGGCCCCAGGGCATTGTTCTGGCCAGGGAGGTCTGGGTAACGTGCTCCGGCGGTTGCAACCTGACCTCTGTGGCAAACCCGCGCCGAGGGCTTATTTGTTCATGCAGTCTTTATGCGGCGCAGGCCAGAATATGTTACAATAGCTGTGAGTTCTGTCCCGCGGCCGCAACCTGTGAAGGAGTGCCAATGATGGCTACCAAACCCAAGGTGCTGGTGGTGGATGATGACGCCGGCATCCGCGAGACCATGACGGATATCCTCACCCTGGAGGGCTATGCGGTGCAGGCCGTCGCCGATGGCGAGGCAGCGGTCGCCTTGTGCCGCACAACCCATTTCGATTTCGCCCTGTTGGATATCCGCATGCCCGGCATGGACGGTGTGGAGACCTTGCGGCAGATCAAGGCTCTGGATGCTACGGTGCGGGTGATCATGATCACCGGTTACGATGTGGGCCCGTTGGCCGCCGCGGCGATGAGCGCCGGTGCCGAGGCCATCTTTCGCAAACCGCTGGATGTGGCCACCTTTTTGCCTCTGCTCTTGGCCGAGGCCGACGCGGCGATGGAGGATGCCTCCGGGTAGCGCACGTCGCATCATGCCATTGAGGTAAGGGCGATGGATGATCTCGAAGCAAAACTGCAGATGCTCGCCGCCGAGTGTGAACTCTTGGCTTCCAAAGGGGTGCGCGCGGCCCCCCGCATGGCGCGGCTGGTGGAAGAGATCCAGGCCGAGTTGCAGCAGTTGATCCGCCAACGCCGAGAGCTGGCCTCGCTCTATGAGGTCTCGCAGGCCTTGGCCGGCGCGACGGATCTCGGTGAGCTGCTGAACCTGATGATTGACAAGGCGCTGGCCTTGGTGGGCGCGGAGCGGGGTTTCGTGGTGCTGGCCGGGCCCGCGGGAGAGGTTTATACGGCGGCGCGGCGTTTTGGCCAGGGCGAGGTGGAGGGCAACGACCAAGCGTTCAGTTCCAGCTTGGTCAAAAGGGTCATGGAGCGACGCGAGCCGATCTTGACCACCAATATCCAAGAGGACGGCCGCTTTGAGCTTTCGCAAAGCATCTTGCTACAAAACATCCGCTCGGTGTTGGCCGTGCCCCTGCTGGCCCATGGCGAACTGCAAGGGGCGATCTATGTGGATACGCGCCTCAGTGTGCGCCCCTTCAACGAGGCGGATTTG
Organism: Anaerolineae bacterium; assembly: GCA_034433995.1. Taxonomy (GTDB): domain Bacteria; phylum Chloroflexota; class Anaerolineae; order UBA1429; family UBA1429; genus DAOTZU01. The sequence goes on along the minus strand of DAOTZU010000105.1, from coordinate 9,478 downwards.
CGCCTCCTCCAGGCCATGGCCACTCAGGCGGCCCTCATTATTCACAATGCTAAACTGTATGCGCATATGCGCGAGAGCAACCGTCAGTTGGAGCAGGCGCTCCAAGACTTGCGCCAGGCCCAGGACCAGTTGGTCCAGGCAGAGCGCCTGGCGGCGGTGGGGCGTTTGGCGGCCAGCGTGGCCCATGAGCTGCGCAATCCCCTTATGGTCATGGGCAATAGCATCTATTTCCTGGAGCGCCTTGTTGACGAAGGCAAGTGGGATTCCCCCGATGTTTTCAAACGTTATCTGGGCAAGCTGAACGCCGAGATCGAGCGCCAGACCAAGATCATCAACGATCTGCTCTTTTTCTCGCGCAGCCGCCCGCGCCAGTTGGCCGAGGTGGATCTGCATAAAATCCTGAACGACACCCTCGCCCGGCTGCCCATGGCGGAGACCATCACCGTGCGCCGCGAGTTCGCCCCCCAGCTGAACCCTGTGCGCGCCGACGCCGACCAGGTGCAGCAGGTGTTCATCAACCTCATCTCTAACGCCATCCAGGCCATGCCCCGAGGCGGCACGTTGACCATCAAGACCTGGCCGGAGGAGTACTTTGCCGCGGTGGAGGTCTCGGATACCGGCGTGGGCATCAGCCCGGAGAATCTATCGCGGGTGTTCGAGCCCTTTTTCACCACCAAGGAGAAGGGGATGGGTCTGGGCCTCTCGGTGACCAAGAGCTTGGTGGAGGGCCATCGCGGCAAGATCGAGGTCGCCTCCACCGTGGGCCAAGGGACGACCTTCACCGTGCGCCTGCCCTTTGAGTTGGTGGGTTGAAAACCGGCCGGGCGCGCCTGGGCGTCCCCCGCGGCATAAGCCAAATGATATCCCGCTGCCCGATAAGGAACCCCGGCCAACGCTACCGGTGAGGAGCTGATCATGTTGGGTCCCCCGCTGAAGAATCTAGAGCTCCTCGAACTCCTCGGCCTGGGCGGGGCCGCCGAGGTGTATCGTGCCCTGGATCTGGTCCAGCAGCGCGAGGTGGCCGTCAAGATCCTCAACCAACGGGCCGAGCCTGACCTGGTGGCGCGCTTTATCCGCGAAGGCCAGGTGCTCTCGCGGTTGCATCATCCTCACATTGTCCAGGTCTATCGTACAGGTGAGGAGGGGGGACGGCGTTACCTGGTCATGGAGTTGGTGCGCGGCGGCAGCCTGCGGGAGCGCCTGCAGCGCGGCCCCCTGCCCTGGCGCGAGGCGGTGGAGGTGGCCCTCCAGGTCGCGCAGGCCTTGGAGCATGCCCACGCGCACCAGGTGATCCACCGCGACCTCAAGCCGGGCAATATCCTCTTTGATGACCAGGGGCGCGCCAAGCTCACCGATTTCGGCCTGGCCCACCTGGAGGATGCCTCGGCCATGACCCGCACGGGCACCGTGATGGGCACGGTGTTGTACCTCTCGCCGGAACAGGCCGTCGGTCAACATGTGGACGCCCGCAGCGACCTTTACGCCCTGGGGGCGGTGCTCTTTGAGATGTTGACCGGCCAGCCGCCCTTCACCGGCCCCTCCGCCGTCAGTATCATCTATAAACACCTCAACGAACAGCCCCCTCCCGTGCGCCGTGTCAATGCCCAGGTGCCGCCCCTGGTGGAGGCCGTGGTGGAACGGCTCTTGCGCAAAGATCCCGCTCGACGCTTCCCCAACGCCACCGAGACCATCGCCGCCTTGCGCCAGGCGCTTCTGGAGGGAGAGGCGGGGCAGGCGACGATCCCCCTGGAGGAGCTTGCGCCGGAGGCCAAGACGGCCGGCGAGGTTGCCGCGAGCTGGGTGGGGCGGGAGGATGTGCTGCAAATCTTGCGCGAGGCGCTGGAGGCCGTTCTGTCGGGCATGGGGCGCACCGTGCTGATCTCTGGCGAGGCGGGCCTGGGCAAGACGCGCTTGGCGCGGGAATTCGCCCGCGAGGCTCGAGAGCGCAATGTGCTCACCCTCAGCGGCGCCTGCCTGTATGAGGACGCGCCCCATCCCTACGCCCCCTTTGTGGAGCTCCTGCGCGGCTACGAGGAGCGCGTGGGCGCGCCCCAGGAGGGCGCGCTTGCTGCCCTCTGGCAGGATGCGCGCATCTTCTTGGGTTTGGGGGGCGCCGGCGCTTCGGCGGAGCGAGCGGCCCTGCTGCAGCAGGGCTCTCCGGTGGATGCGCAAGCGAACGTCTTTGAGCTGCTGAGCCAATTGCTGCAGGCCCTGGCGCGCCAACGCCCCTTGCTCTTGGTGGTGGATGATCTCCAGTTCGCCAGCCCCACCACCTTGCAGTTCTTCCATTATCTTGCCCGCAATATCCGTCGCGAGCGCATCCTGCTTCTGGGGCTCTATCGGCCTGAGGAGCTGCTCCCCGGCATGGCCGGCGGTCCCCATCCTTTGCGGGAAACGCTGCGGCGCATGGGCCGCGAGCAGCTTTACCAAGAGATCCCCCTGCGCCCCCTGACCGAGGAGGAGGTGGGACAGATCGCCGCCGAGGCCCTCAATGTGCTTGCGCTGGATGGCGAGTTCACCGCCCTGTTGCAGCGGGAGGTGGAGGGCAATCCCTTCTACCTGTTGGAGATGCTGCGCCTGTTGCAGGAACAGGGTGCTTTGGAGCGCGTGGGCGACCACTGGGAGCTGGCCAAGGCGCTGGATGAGGTGCGCCTCCCCAGTAGCGTGGTGGATGTGTTGATGCGGCGCATCGAGCGGGTGTCGGAGGAGGAGCGCAACCTCTTGGATTGGGGCGCCGTCTTGGGCCACAGGCTGGATGTGGAGCTCCTGGCCACAATGTTGGAGGATTCGCGGCTCAAGATTATCCGGCGGCTGTACGCCTTGGAACAACAACACGGCCTGGTCAGCTCCGATGAGCAAGGTTTTTACTTTGCCCACGGCAAGGTGCGGGAGGTGGTGTACGCGGAACTGCCGCCCAGTTTGCGCCGCGAGTACCATCTCTTGGCCGGCCAGGCGTTGGAGGCGCGCTGGGCGGATCGGCCGGAGGCCGTGGCGTACGACCTGGCGCGGCACTTTGCCGCCGCCCAAGCGCTGGACAAGGGCTATCGCTACTCCCTGTTGGCCGCCGCCAGGGCCGAGGCGACCTTTGCTCCGGCGGAGGCCGCCGGATATTTGGAGCAGGCCCTGGACCTTTTGGACAAAATGCCCGCCGACGCCCAGGACAAGGGGCAACGGATGGCGCTGGAGCATCGGCTGGGCCGGCTCCTGGCCACCATCGGGCGCCAGGAGGAGGCTTGTGCTGCCCTGGGGCGCGCCCTTGAGCTCAGCCGTGCGTTGGCCCGCCGCGATGCCCAGGCCGAGATCCTGCTGGATCTGGGCGTGACCCAGGGCAACGTGGGCGCGTGGGACGATGCACTGCGCTTGGCCGAGGAGAGCTTGCGCCTGGCCGAGGAACAGGGCAAGACGGAACTCCAAGCGCGCACCCTGTTGAACCTGGGCTTTTTCGCCTTTGAGCAGGGACACTGGGAACAGGCCTTGGCCTGGCTGGAGCGAGCCTTGGCCGTGGCCCGCGAACACGGCCACGAACTTTTGGCGGCGCGGGCCTTGGGCAACCTGGCCATCGTGCACAACGCTCGCGGCGAACGCCGGGAGGCCATCGCCTTGTACCAGCAAAGCATCGCCACCTTCTCCCAACATGAGCAGCTCCTGGATGTGGCCCGTGGGTTCAGCAACGTGGGCTTTTCCTATTACGGCTTGGGAGAATACGAGGAGGCGCGGCGCTATTATGTGCAAGCCCTGGAGCTGGCGACCAAGGTGGGAGATATCCGCGAACAGGGCGTGGTCCATCTGCATTTGGCCGAGGCGACTCTGGCGTTGGGCAAGCTGACGGAGGCCCGGGAGCATTGTATCCAAGCCAGCCGCCGCTTTGCCCGTTTGGGGTTCGCCTTGGGCATCGCCGATGTGGATCGGGTCTATGCCGGCATCGCCTGCCGCGAATCCCGGTGGGCCGTGGCCGAACGTTACTTGGCGGAGGCCATCGCCATTTACGAGGAGCACGGCGACCAGCTCAACCTGGCCGAGGCCCACGAGGAGTTGGGCAAGTTGTTGGCGCAGATGGGCCAGCAGCAAAAAGCGCAGGAGGAGCTGGAGCGCTCGCGGACGCTCTTTAATATCTTGCTCAAACCAGAGTAAATCCCCTTGTGGCGGGAAGGGCGGGCAAGGCCCGTAAGCTAGCCCCTGGTGGGCGGGGGCTTGGTTTGTGGCAGGCCGGGGGGATAGGGAGCTACATCCGGCGTGGGCCCCAGCCGCGCCAGATGCTCGGCGATGGTCCGGCCGCTACAGGGATGGCGCAAGCCGGGGGCAATATCCGCCAAGGGGACCAAGGCCGTGGCTCGCTGCAAAAGGCCGGGATGGGGGATGGTCAGGCGCGGCGTGGTGAGGCAGAGGTCATCATAAAGCAGGATATCCAGGTCGATCACCCTGGGGCCGTTGCGGATGGTGGGCGCCCGGCCCAGTTCGCGTTCGATGGTCTTGAGGGTATCCAGCAGGGCATTGGGCTCTTGGTCGGTCTCGATGGCGCAAGCGGCGTTGAGAAAGCGCGGCTGCGCCACCACGCCCCAAGGTTCCGTCTCGTATAGCGGTGAGACGGCGCAAACGGTCATGCCGTGGCGGGCCAGGGCTTCCAGGGCCTGCAGGATGTTGGCCTCGCGCCGGCCCAGGTTGGAGCCTAAACCCAAATACACCCGCGCCACGTTCAGTCCGCCCTCAGGATGGCGTCGGTCATGCGCGCCACCCGCACCATGGCGCGCACGTCATGCACCCGCACGATATGCGCCCCACGCAAGATCCCCACGGCCACGGTCGCCGCCGTGCCCTCCAGTCGCTCTTCGGGCGGCAGGTTCAAGGTGTAGCCGATGAACGATTTGCGCGAGGAACCCAGCAAAATCGGCAGCCCCAATACCCGCAGCTCATCCAGGTGGTTGAGCAGTTGCAGGTTCTGCTCCACCGTCTTGCCGAAACCGATCCCCGGATCCACGATGATCTTTTCCGGGACGATGCCCGCCGCGGTGGCGCGCTCCACCTGCTGGCGCAGCTCACGCAAGATATCGCCCCAAAGATCCTCATAGTGCACCCCCACATAGCGCCCACCCAGCCGCTCCTCTTGGGCGGCATTTTTGGGTTTGCTGCGGTTGTGCATGATCACCACCGGCACGCCGCGCTCCGCCACCAGGGGCGCCAGCTCCGGATCCATCTGCAAGCCCCACACATCGTTCACCATGTCCGCCCCCGCGTCCAACGCCGCCCGGGCCACCACGGCCTTGTAGGTGTCGATGGAGATGGGCGCATCGGTTTGGGCGCGCAGCGCGCGGATGACGGGCACCACCCGGGCGATCTCGGTCTCGGCATCCACCGGGGTGGAGCCGGGTCGGGTGGATTCACCGCCCACATCGATGATGTCGGCCCCCTCCTCCAGGAAGGTCAGGGCTTGGCGCACCGCGGCGGCGGTCACCTGCTCCGCCGCCAGATCCCCTCGCTGCAGGCCATCGCCGGAGAAGGAATCGGGGGTGACGTTGATGATGCCCATCACGTAGGTTCTCTCGCCCCAGCGGAACTCGCGGCTGCCGATGCGGCAAGCGGGGGCGAGGCAACCCGTCGCGTAACGCAGGGCTTGGTCCAGCTCCCCGGCCATCTGCTGCAAGCTGGGCAAGGGCTGGATGCGCAGCACCCGGATCACCCGGCGCAGGGTGCGCGCGGTGGCCATGAGGAGCACGTCGGTGGTGCGCTCGCCGCCGAAATAGATCTCCCCCGAAAGGGCCGCCTCGCCTCCTTTGGCCAACATCTCCTGTTTCAGGATGCTGGCCGCGGCGTAGGACACCTTTTCCAGGCGCAGGAGGTAAAAGCGCCCCTTGGGCTCCATGATGGCCACGCCGCGGGGGTCCACGCCCAGGCGCTCCATCTCCTGGCGCAGGGCTTGGGCCGTGGCGCAGCGCAGCAGGCGGACGTTGTAGCGGCTCATGGCGTGGCTCCCAACTCCTTCAGCCATTGTTCGGCCTGGCCGATCCAGGTGGGGTCCTTGGCGCGCCGAAGGAATTCCTTCAAGGCGGTGATGGCCTCCTCCTTGCGTCCTTGGAGTTTGTACACGCTGCCCAGGCCCAAATACAGCTCGGCCAGCTCTGGGTTCAGCTCCTTGGCCTTCAAGAACTCGACCTCAGCCTCGTTGAGGCGGTTGACGGCGGCCAGCACCCCGCCGAGATTGTAGTGGATCTCGGCATCGTCGGGCTTGTAGGTTAGCGCCGTGCGCAGCGCCTTCTCTGCCTCGGCAAATTTCTGCTGCTGATAATAGACCACGCCCAGGTTCGAGCGCGCATCCACATCCCGCTCGTTCAGCCGCAACACCGCCAGATATTCGCTCTCCGCCTGGGAGAACATCCCCTTCTGGGCATAGGCGTTGCCCAACAAAAAGTGGGCCTCGGTGGAATTGGCGTTCGTTTTTAGCGCTTGCTGCAGGATGGCGATGGCCGCATCGGGGTTGCGCGCATCCAGGGCGGTTTTGGCGTCGGTGAGCATGGTGGTGAGGTCGCCCGAGGGGACAGGTTGGGCGGCCGGGCCGCAGGCCGCCGTGGCCAACAAGATCCAGAGCAAGCCGATGATCAGGACGCGCTTCATGGGGCGATCCTCCTGCTTTACACGTTACACGGGTGGCCGATAAGGGAGAGGAATTCGGCGCGGGTCTCCCGGCGGGTGAGAAAGATGCCGCGATCGGCGGAGGTGACCACCACGCTGCCCGGCTTGCGGATGCCGCGCATGGTCATGCAGAGATGTTCCGCCTCGATGACCACGCCCACACCGATGGGCTTGATCTGGTTCATGATGGTATCGGCGATCTGGCTGGTCAGCCGTTCCTGCAATTGGGGCCGGTGGGCCAAGATCTCTACCACCCGGGCCAGTTTGCTGATCCCCACCACCCGTCCTTTGGGGATGTAGCCGATGTGGGCCTTGCCGTGGAAGGGCAGGAGATGGTGTTCGCACATGGAGTAGAAGGGGATATCCTTGAGGATCACCATCTCTTGGTGGTTCTCGTCAAAGCTCACCCGCAGCACCTCGCCGGGGTCCTGGGCGATCCCGGAAAAAAGCTCGGCGTACATATCGGCCACCCGTTGGGGCGTATCCACCAGGCCTTCGCGCTGGGGGTCCTCGCCGATGGCCAAAAGGATCTCCAACACCGCGCGGCGGATGCGTTCGCGATCGATGGGCGAGGGAGGCAAGTGATCATTCTCTTGGTTCATTGTTTTGGCTCCAATAAAACCAGCCGGGTCTCTTCGGTCAATTGGCTTTTGGTGATGTTCAACACCTCTAGCCTCTCTGGAGATTCCACAGCCATCTCTTTAAGGAAACGCTGGACGCCATCCAACGGCATGGCCAAGCCTGGGATTTTATAGTGCATGGGGATGACGATGCTAGGCTCCAATATCCCCACCACCTCGGCGGCCTTGGCGCCCGTCAGGGTGGTGCGCCCGCCCACGGGGACGAGGAGGATATCCACCCCGTCGAGCTGCTCGATCTGTTCCTGGGTCAGCGTTTGGCCCAAATCGCCCAAGTGGCAGATGCAGAGATCCTCGAATTCGATAATATACGCGGTGTTGCGCCCCAGCTCCTGGCCGTTCTTGGCGTCGTGGGCGGTGGCCACCCCGATGACAAAGATCCCCTCCACCTCATATTCTCCCGGCCCCGAGATGATAAAGGGGTTACCCTTCACGGCCTGGGCGGCGTTGTGGTCGGGATGGTCATGGCTCACGGTGACGATGGTGGCGGTGAGGCGAGGCAGCTTGAGGCCGGTCTCTGGCCTGTAAGGATCGGTGACGACGGCCAGTCCCCGACTGCGCAGCCGGAAGCAGGATTGCCCATACCAGGTGATCTCCATCCTTGCCTCCTAGCGCGGGAGCAGGGCCGGGTTGCGTTGGATCTTGGCCTGGGCGCGCTGCTCGGCCAGCCAGGCATCAAAGACGCGCTGTTGCACCAAGGGCCAGTATTCCGGGGGGATCTCGCGGCTGGGGTCCAGCTCCACCAATTGGATGATGTGAAACCCGGCCTCGCCCCGCACCACGCCGCTGATCTCGCCCGGTTTGAGGGCAAAGGCGACTTGCTCAAAGGCGGGGGGCATCACCCCTTTGGGGAGAAAGCCCAAATCGCCACCGCTGGCCCGGGTGGTCTCGTCCTCGGAGATGCGCCGGGCCAAGGCGATGAAATTCTCGCCCTGCTTGAGCTGCTGCAGAGCCGCTTGGGCGGCGGCCTCATCGGCCAAGAGGATGTGCCGCACGTGCACCTGGGGTTCCTTGCGGGGGAGATTGGCGGTGATGGCATCGCGCACGGCGGCGGTGAGCAATTCCAGGCGGATCTGCTGGCGCAGCGCCTCCAAGGTGAGGCCGTTGGCGGCCAGCCATTTCTCAAAGCGGGCCTGGTCCGTGCCGCGCATGCGGGCCACGGTGGCCTCCACCATGGCCTCGCTCACGGTGAGGCCTCGGGCCGCGGCGGCTTGCTGGATCAACACCTGGTCTATCATCCAGGCCAACACTTGGGTTTGGAGCGCGCGCAAAGCCTGTTGGCCGGCCTCGCTTTGGATATCCAACCCCGGCTGTTGCAGAAAGGAACGCTGGGCCTGGGCCAATTGCTGGTCATAGGCGGCCTTGGTGATGACCACCCCGTTGACCACCGCCGCAATGTTGGGGTCCGAGATCTCGCCGGCGTTCTCTGGCGTCGCCGTCTTGCTCTGGGCCGTGGCAGCGGGGCTGGGGGGCAGGGGGGTGGCCGTCCAGAGGGGGGCCGCCGTGGGCAGTTGCTCCGGAGCCGGGGAGGAGGTGGCCGTGGACTGGGGAGAGGGCGCGGGCGGCACAGCCTCCGGAGTGGCCGGCGCGGCACACCCGGCCACCGAGAGGAGCAAGCCCAGGACACAGAGCACAGCGAGACGCGATGGTTTCAAGAGAGCCTCCGCGGGTCAGGTTCTGGGGGCGCATCCCCTTCCGGAGGAGTGCGCGCTCCTGCAAGGGGATGGGCGGCACCATTGGCCAGAGTATAGTACGGGCGGGCGGGTCTGTCAACGCCAATCCCTTGGCCAAGAGGCCCAACTTGCCGCCTGGCCCCATCGCACGTACACTAGAGCTGCGTCAACATAAATCGCGCCTTTGCTGGAAAGGAAGGCGAACCCATGCCCGCCAAAGGACCCATTGATTCGCCCGACCGTGCCCTGGCCGAGCTGGCGGACCTGCGCCGCAATTTGCTCACCACGTTTTTGCTCCCGCTCTTGGTCGTCCCTGTGTTGTGGCTGATCCATGTGACCCGCAGCGATTGGCGCAGTGACACGGTGGATTGGGCCGTGTTGCAGATGGCGCCGGCCATCTATGCTGTGCTCAGATTGCGTGAAAAACATCATAACTGGGCCTGTTGGATCTTTTTGCTCAGTCTAACCTTGGGACTGTGCTTGGTCTTTTGGACCTACCCTCACATCCTGCTCCTGAGCTATGGCGTGGTGATGATCGTGGCG
>DAOTZU010000104.1:0-8459 GCA_034433995.1 Anaerolineae bacterium | reverse complement strand
CTGGATCTGCTGGTGAGCGGCGAATCGGGCTTGATCTATCTCTTTCGCCGACACTATATCGAGGGCACCTGGCGCAAGATCACCCACCAGCTCATCTTATAATTATAAAAGGCAATTTCTGGACCACGGAGGCACGGAGAGACAGGAGATTCTCCGTACTCTCCGTGACTCCGTGGTGAGGGAACATCCTCGTCGTGGACGCTGACAACGCGGAGACGCGGAGGCCACGGAGAGAAACAGGAGATTCTCCGTGTTCTCCGTGACTCCGTGGTGAGGGAACATCCTCGTCGTGGACGCTGAAAACACGGAGGCACGGAGGCCACGGAGAGAACCAGGAGATTCTCCGTGCTCTCCGTGACTCCGTGGTGAGGAAACCGCTTGGCCGTGGGCTTAAAAGAGTCATGCAGGGCACGGAAGGATCGCCCTTGCGAATATTTTTCAGAGGGATGGACGTGATCAAACCCATCATTACCGGCAGCTTTATGGATTTCCAACACCCCAACAACTGGGACGCGCAGTATTGGATTGACCAGTGCAGGGAATGGTCCGCCGAACAGTGGGCCGCGTTGGTGGACGACATGCACCTCATCGGCATGGACACGGTGATCATCCTGGGCTGCGCCCTGTGGGGCCGGCCCCTTTATCCGGCGGATCGCCGGAAGGTGGGGATCCAGCTACCCATGGGCTGCGCGGATCCCCTGGAGGCCGTCCTGGGGGCCGCCGACCGGCACGGCATGAAGGTCTACCCCGGCCTGGGCTTCTTTGGGCGCTGTTCCCTTTCGGCCAACCCGGACCTCTCTCCGGAGCACGATACCTGGCTCTGTAATATGGCCAGCGACATCCTGGAGAAATATTCCCATCATCCCAGCTTGCAAGGCTTTTACGTTTCGGCGGAGATGGTCCCGGCCAAAGGCGGCGGCCTCTTTAAGGAGGAAGATTGCCTCAAGACGGCCCAGTTCGTCCGCCGGCTACGGGAGCACGTGGGCGATGTGCAGCTCCTGGCCTCGCCGGGAAACCTGAAACTGCCCCGCCAGGAACAGCTGGATACCTTGGCCAAACAGCTCGAATCCCTCGACCTGGATATCATCGCCTACCAGGACCACGCCGGGTTCATGAAGGTCTATCCGGATATGGATTTTCGCGTCGCCGCCCAAGGCTTTGAGCTGATCCGGCCCTTGCACGAGAAGCTGGGCATCCAGTTCTGGGTGAACTGCGAGTGTTTCGATTTTGAGAAGCGCCCCGACGGCCGCAACGTCTGCATCCCTTGCGAGTTCTCTCGGCTGCGGGAACAACTGCTGGCGGCCGCGGTGAGCGCGGAAAAGATCATCACCTACCAATATCAGGGGATTATGAACCGCAAAACGCCCCTGGTGAATATCGGCGCCGAGGGAACGCAGCAACTGTACGACGATTACGTCAACTTTATCCGGGGTATCTAGCCATCAACGTTTGATGGCCCATCCAAGACCAGCCGGCCCTTCTCAGCCTCGCCCTGCTCGGCGGTTCGGCCTTGGCCAGTTAAGGAGGTTCGAACGATGGCCGTGGATCTCGCTGAGACGATGGCGGAGCCCACTCCCGACGAGCGCGCAGGGGGTGAGAGAAGGATGGGCGCGCTCAAAATGAGCGAGGCGGAGGTCGGCGCAGAACAGGTCAAGCTGGACCGATTGCGCGAGCTGCGGGCCGAGGTGGTGGATCTGCAAGAGATCTTGGCCAGCGTGCGCCGGGGCGAGATCACCGTGCAGGCCTACGCGGACTATATCGCCAAGACCATGCAGGATATGAAGGGGTTGATCGGCCAGATCCAAGATGGCGATGCCATCCGCCACCTACACAACATCTGGGAACAGATCTCCATCTGCCCTTTGCTGGCCCGGCCCCAAGAAACCCTCTCGGCCCAGGAGCAATTGCACTACCTGGATGCCCTGGAGCGGCAGTTTCGGCGGCTGATCTTTATCGTGGGGTACCTCACCATCCCCGCCCGGCTGAACCACTGGCTGGCCAACGCTCGGCCGGGGTATTATGTGCCCTTTCATGCCGTCTTTGAGGACGAGGTGCCCGATCCGGAGGACCGGCTGCGCATCTTGAACTATCTGAAATGGTCTCCCCAGGTGATCCGTGGCGGCTTGGTGGATGCGGAGAACGGTCTGATCTACCGTTACGACCGCAACCCGTGGGCGCGGGCGGGCACCATGGCGCTGCTCCTAGCGGGGGTGGCCGCGACTATCGGCATCGTCATCGGCCTGTGCTATCTGCCGGTGGGCAATTGGCCCCTGGCGCCGGCCAACGTGGGCACCCTGCTCATCGGCTGGGCAGCCGTGGCGGTGGGGTTGCTGGTGCACGTGGCCGTGGGCACGGCCAAACGGGCCCAGGCACCCGGCGCGCGCCCGCCCATCCTCGCCCTGGGCGACCTGCCCCTGTTGCTCAACGCCCGGAGCGGGCAGATCCTGCTCAAGCTGTTGCTCACCCTGGTGGGCCTCTTTGGGCTGGCCTTTGGGGCGGGCGTGGCCAACCTCACGCCCCTCAACGCCTTTCTGGTGGGCTATAGCCTGGATAGCGTGGTGGAGCTCTTTGGGGCCAGCCTGGAACAAAAGGCCGCTACCCAGGTGGCCGGCCTGAAAAAGCAGCTGGGGCTGAGCGAGGGGAGCTGAAAAATAGGCCTTTTTTGACAGTCGCGCCATTGTATGCTACAGTATTGCTATCCTGCAGGGAGCAAACCTGGGATGGTAGTGGCGATTCGTGCCAATGTGGAAAAAGCCCTACGCATCGTGGCCTTGGGGCCCAAGTCCAAGAAGCCGGACCCTTGGTCTGGTTAGGTTGCCCCTGCTCGGCGATATGACCGGAGAATAGAGCAGCTTTTCCAGACCTTGAAGGCGGAAAGGCTGCTTTTTCTTAATCCTCGAACGTTCCGCCATCAATGCCCCGCAGCGCCGCTGGGTGGCGATCAGCCGTCAGTGATCAGCTATCAGCCTTTAGCTGATAACTAAAGTGACCGAACTCCGATGATCTACCAAGCTCTGATGTCCCCAAGCTGACCGCTGAAAGCTGAGAGCTGATAGCTGACCGCTGATGGCTGATTACTATACAGAAAGGAGGTGAACACCATGATCGCCACGTGCCCGGAATGCGCCGCCGAGATCGAGCTGAAGGACGTGCTGGAGGGGGAAATCATTGATTGCCCCGATTGCGGCGTCGAGCTGGAGGTCGTCAGCCTCGATCCGCCGACCTTGGAACTGGCTCCAGAAGAAGAAGAAGATTGGGGGGAGTGAACAAGGCCATGCCCGTGGACAAATTCAACATCATCGAATCCACCCTGCGCGAAGGCGAGCAATTCGTCGGCGCCAACTTTACCACCGAGCAAAAGATCAGGATCGCCCAGGCCCTGGATGAGTTCGGCGTCGAATATATCGAGCTGACCTCGCCGGCGGCCTCGCCGCAAAGCTTGGAGGATTGCAAGACCATCGCCCGCCTGGGGCTGAAGGCCAAAATCTTGACCCACACGCGCTGCACCCTGGAGGATGCCAAGTTGGCCGTCAGCACCGGCGTCCATGGGATTGACGTGGTCATCGGCACCTCTTCCATGTTGCGCCAGTTCAGCCACGGCAAGGACATCCCCACCATCATCCGCATGGCCAAGGAGGTGGTGAGCTACATCCGCGACCAAGGGCTGGAGGTGCGGTTCAGCACCGAGGACTCGTTCCGCAGCGAAAAGCAAGACATCTTTGCCATCTACCAGGAAGTGGATGCCTTGGGGGTGAACCGGGTGGGCATTGCCGACACGGTGGGCGTGGCCACGCCGCTACAAGTGTACCAGATCGTGAGCGAACTCAAGCAGTTGGTGCATTGCGATATCGAGTTCCACGGCCACAACGACTCGGGCTGCGCCATCGCCAACGCCTACTGCGCCCTGGAGGCCGGAGCCACCCACGTGGATACCAGCATCCTGGGCATCGGCGAGCGCAACGGCATCGCCCCCTTGGGAGGCCTCATCGCCCGCATCTATGCCAGCAACCGCGAGGCCGTGCGCAAATACCGCCTGACCATGCTGCGGGAGCTGGATAGCATGGTGGCCGAGATGGTGGGCGTGGATATCCCCTTTAACAACTATATCACCGGCATCACCGCCTTTACCCACAAGGCCGGCATCCACGCCAAAGCGGTGTTGAACAAGCCCGAAACCTACGAGATCCTCTCACCCCAAGATTTTGGCATGAGCCGCTACATCAGCATCGCCCACCGGCTCACCGGCTGGAACGCCGTCAAGGCCCGCGCCGAACAGCTCAACTTGAACATCCCCGATGACCAGATCAAGCTGGTCACCAACCAGATCAAGAAAATGGCCGATGAGCGCCCCTTGACGTTGGACGACGTGGATAGCGTGCTGCGCGAGTGGATCGCGGAACACATTGATAGGAACGACTGAGATGGCCCACAACGAGGGTGCGACCTTGGCGGAGCAGATCCTCTCCCACGCTGCCGGCCAGGAGGTACGGGCCGGCGATTTGGTGATTGTGGAAGTGGATCGCTGCATGTGTCATGATTCGCTGACGCCCGAGATCATCGCCGCCCTGCGGGACGAGCTGGGCTGCCAGCGGGTGTACGATCCCGAGCGGGTGGTGGTGATCATGGACCACGTGGCGCCCGCGGCCTCGGTGCAGACGGCCAACGCCCAAGTGTTGGTGCGCCGCTGGGTGGCGGAGCAGGGGATCAAGCATTTTTACGATGTGGGCTATGGCGTCTGCCACCAGGTGATGATCGAAGAGGGGTTGGTGCAGCCAGGGCAGATCGCCCTGGGGGCGGATTCCCACGCCAACGCCTACGGCGCCGTGGGCGCCTTTGGCACGGGCGTGGGCACCCGCGATATGGCCCTGGCCCTGGCCAGCGGGCGCACGTGGCTGCGTGTGCCCGAGACGTTGCGGGTGAAGGTGCAGGGGCGGTTCCGTCCCCATGTCTCGGCCAAAGATTTGAGCCTTTACCTCTGCGGCCTGTTGACCCTGGAGGGGGCCAACTATCAAGCGGTCGAATTTCACGGCCTGGAGTGGCTCAGCCTCGATGGCCGCGAGACCCTTTGCTCCATGACCACCGAGCTGGGGGCCAAGGCGGGGCTCATCTTCCCTGCGGGCGAGGTGGCCCGGCGCTTTCCCGCCCCCGCTTGGCTGCGCCCGCCCCAAGAGGCCCACTATGCGCGCACCATCGAGGTCGATCTGGATAGCCTCACCTCCCAAGTTTCTGTGCCGCCGGAGGTGGACCATGTGCGCCCCGCCGCCGAGCTGGGCGATATCCGCGTGAACCAAGTGTTCATCGGCACCTGCACCAACGGCCGCTTGGAAGATCTGCAGGCCGCCGCCCGCATCCTCAAGGGGCGCAAGGTGGCGCCGGGGGTGAGGTTGTTGGTCATCCCCGCCTCACACCGCATCTTGCAAGCCGCCGTGGCCGATGGCACGTTGGCGACCCTCCTGGAGGCGGGCGCCACCATCGGCACGCCGGGCTGCGGGCCGTGTATTGGGCGGCACATGGGCGTCATCGGCGCGGGAGAGGTGTGCTT
This sequence comes from Anaerolineae bacterium, assembly GCA_034433995.1. Lineage (GTDB taxonomy): Bacteria > Chloroflexota > Anaerolineae > UBA1429 > UBA1429 > DAOTZU01. The sequence continues at coordinate 2,917 of DAOTZU010000104.1, read as the reverse complement.
CTCCACCGCCAACCGCAACTTCCGCGGGCGCATGGGCGATCCGGCGGGGCTGATCTACCTGGGCTCCCCCGAGACCGCCGCCGCCACCGCCGTGACGGGCGTGATCACGGACCCGGGGGCACTCTGAAGGATGAAGGCGGAAGGATGAGGGATGAAAGCGGTCAGCCGTCAGCTTTCCGCTATCAGCTGTCAGCCAGGAAGCAAAGGCTGTCTGCTGATCGCTGATGGCTGACCGCTGACTGCTGACGGCTGAGAGCTTCTCGGAAAGGATATTCGCGTATGGCTAGAATCTGGCTTTTCGGCGATAATGTGGATACGGACCAGATCGTGCCGGGGCGGTATGCCCCCTACATGACCTCCGAGGCGGAGTTGGGCAAGTATCCCTTTATCGAGGCGCGGCCCGAATTCGCCAAGACGGTGCAACGGGGCGACCTGATCGTGGCCGGGCACAATTTCGGCTGCGGCTCCTCTCGCGAGTACGCGCCGCGGGCGCTCCATGTGGTGGGCATCGCCGCCATCATCGCACCCAGCTTTGCCCGCATCTTTTATCGCAACGCCCTCAACCTGGGTCTGCCCCTCTTTACCGCCGATCTGACCCACATCCTCCACGATGGCCAGGAGGTGACCTTTGACCTGGAGGCCCCGGCCATCATCGCCGATGGCCAGACCATCGCCCTGCCCCAGCCGCCCCAATGGCTGCGGGAGGTCTGGCGCGAGGGCGGCATCGTGGCCTACTACCGCAACCACGGCTGTTTGCCTCTGGGAGGCAAGGCATGAGCTATCGCATCTGCCTGATCGAAGGCGATGGCATCGGCCACGAGGTGGTCCCCGCCGGGCGGCGGGTATTGGAGGCCACCGGCCTTGCGCTAGAGTTCCTCCAGGCGGAGGCGGGCTGGGATACCTTCCAGCGCCGGGGCACGGCCCTGCCGGAGGAGACCCTCCAGGCCGTGCAGAGCGCCCAGGCCACCCTGTTCGGCGCGGTCTCTTCGCCCCTTAGCCCGGTGCCGGGCTACAAAAGCCCCATCGTGGCCCTGCGCCGCACCTTGGGGCTCTATGCCAACTTGCGGCCGGTGTGCTCCCAACCTGTGCCCTCCTCGCGGCCGGGGATTGACCTGCTCATCGTCCGCGAGAATACCGAGGGCCTCTACGCCGGCCGCGAGCGCGCCACCGCCGACGAGGCCATCACCGAGCGGGTGATCACCCGCGCCGCCTCGGAGCGCATCGCCCGCATGGCCTTCCGCCTGGCCCAAGAGCGGGCCCACCGTCAAGGCGCCAAGAGCGCAAAGGACCCGGCACCCAACCAAGAACGCGCCTCTTCCGCTGCGCTTCATCCTTCATCCTTCATCCCTCATCCTTCTCCTCTGGTCACCATCGTGCACAAGGCCAACGTCTTGCGCGCCACCTGTGGCCTCTTTCGTGAGGCGGCTTTCCAGGTGGCCCAAGAGTTCCCCGACGTGCGGGCCGAGGAGATGCTGGTGGATACCTGCGCCATGCGCCTGATCACCGAGCCGGAGCGGTTCGACGTCATCGTCACCACCAACCTTTTCGGCGACATCCTCTCCGACGAGGCAGCGGCGTTGGTGGGCGGGCTGGGCCTGGCCCCCTCCGGCAATGTGGGCGACCGCCAAGCCATCTTTGAGCCGGTGCACGGCTCCGCGCCCGATATCGCCGGCAAGGGCATCGCCAACCCCCTGGCCACCTTCCTGGCCGTGGCCATGTTATTGGATTTTCTGGGCGAACCCATCCACGGGGAGCGGGTGCGCAGGGCCGTGAGAGAGGTATTGTTAGAGGGCGTGCTCACCCCCGACCTGGGCGGCAACGCCACCACGGAACAGGTGACGCAAGCGGTTTTGGGAAAAATATGCTAAAATGAATGCAAGGTGCGGCACCTTGCTGGACGAGGAAAGACCATGGACAAAGCGTCTGCGCTGGAAGATGTGTTGCACTTGGCCAAACGCTTGAGCGTCTTGGACCAGGTACGTTTGATCGAGCGCCTCGCCCTTGAGATCCGACGGGACATCACCAAAAGAACAGTTCCTCGCCGCTCACTCCAAGGGCTCTGGCGGGAATCACACATCACGGATGAGGATATCGCCGAGGCGCGTCGCGAGATGTGGGGCAGCTTTCCCCGGAGCAACCTTTGATGCCTGATTGCGTCACAGACACCCATGCTCTCATCTGGTATCTGGAAGCTAGTCCGCGTCTAAGTGAGACGGCCAAACAAATCTTTGAGGCCTGTGACCGTGGACAAGTCATCATCTACGTGCCCACGATCTGCCTCGTAGAGATGATCTACTTGGCGGAAAAAGGGCGAATTCCAGCGCCGCTCGTGGAACAGTTTATCCACGCACTTTTGCAGGGAGAAACCGGTCTGGTTCCCATGAGCCTGACCGAAGAGGTCGCCATAGCTCTGCCCCGGATCCCCCGTGCTCAGGTGCCTGATTTGCCAGATCGCATCATTGCCGCCACCGCTTTGGTCCTGGGTCTGCCCCTCATGAGCCGCGATCGCCAAATTCTACTCAGCGAGGTCGAAACCATCTGGTAGTAGCATATCCCATGGGGCGGAGAGCGCAAGATCGCTCAAGGAGCCCTGCCGCCTCGGTTCGGTTGCGACATACACCAAACAAGGGAGTCTTGCCATGAAAATTGCCATGCTGCTTTCTCGTGTGCGTGTGGAGGAGAAACTGCTCCTGGAGGCCTTCCAGGCACGGGGGATCGCGGTGGATCTCTTGGACGACCGCGAGCTTGTCTTTGACCTGCACGATCCTTCGCGGATGCGGGCCTACGACGTGGTCCTGGAGCGATGCATTAACCATTCCCGGGCGCTGTACACCCTGGAGCTCTTGGATGGGTGGGGCGTGCGGGCCGTCAACACCTATCAGGTGGCGAACATCTGCGGCAACAAGTTCTCCACCAG
>DAOTZU010000103.1:0-4539 GCA_034433995.1 Anaerolineae bacterium | reverse complement strand
CGACCTGAGCTACCGCGAGATCGCCCAGGCCCTGGGCTTGGCAGAGGGTTCGGTGGGCACGTTTCTGGCTCGCGCCGAGCGCCGGTTCGCCCAGGTGTACGGCCAATTGGGCGGGGCGGAGCACGACAAGGGAGGAGGTACATGATGGGCTGTCTCTCTCAAGGGCGGTTGCGCGCCTATCTGGATGGTGCGTTGGCAGGGGAACAAAATCAGGAGGTTGCCCGGCATGTGGCGGCATGTCCGCGCTGCGCCGCCCGTGTGGCACACTTGAGGCGCCTCGCGGATGGCACAAAGCGGAGCTTGGCCTGCCTTTCCCCCCGCTATCAGCCCGATGAGCGCCTTGCCCTGGCGCGCCTGCGGGCGCGGGTGCAGCATCCCGCAGATTCGCGTTCTCCAGGAGGATTTTTTTTAGGGAGGTTGACCATGTTGCGCACAAATGCTCGCCTGTGGCGGCCCTTGGGCGTGGGCCTGCTCATCGTGGCGCTCGTGGTGGGCGTGTTCAGTTTCGCCCCCGGCCGTGCCTTTGCCCGCCAACTGCTCTCGGTCTTTCGCGTGCGCCGTTTTGCGGTGATCCGCATCAACACCGACCCGAACCAAATTGAAGAGGCCGGCCGCACGCTGGCCGAGCGGCTCCTCCCCAGCGAACCGACCATCGTGGCCGATGAACCGGTCGTCCGGGCCGCGTCTTTGGAGGAGGCCAGTGCCCTGGCCGGGTTCCCCGTGCGCCTGCCGCGCTACCTGCCCGGCGAGGGGGAACTGCGCTTTGAGGTCAAAGGGCGAACGGAGGCCGTGGTGCCCATCAGCCGGGATGCCCTGGTGCTCCTTCTGGAGATGGCCGAGATGGATGCCAGCGTGTTGCCCGCAAACCTGGACCCCGCCGAGGTGCGGGCCGTGGCGCCGGCCATGGTCGCCATCACCGAGGGCGAGGGCATGCTCACCATCCTCCAGGTGAAGGAGCCGACCATCATCTACCCCGATGGCCTCGATCCGCAAGTCTTGGGCGAGGCGGGGCTGCGGGTGTTGGGCATCCCCCCGGCCGAGGCACGGCGCATCAGTCGGACCATTGATTGGGCCACCACCTTGATCCTGCCCATCCCGGCCAACCTGGCCGAGGTGCGCGAGGTGGAAGTGGCCGGGAGCCAAGGGGTGGTCCTGCAACCTTACAGCGACCCGCAATATGGCTCGCAGACCTTTTTGCTCTGGGAGAAGGATGGCATCGTCTATCTTCTCTCCCGCCCCGGTTCCTCAGCGGAGACCCTGATACAGATCGCCCAATCCATGTTCTAGGGTACTGGGCGGCCACCCATCCCTCTCCCCTTGGGGAGAGGCTAGGTGAGGGGGTAACCAAGATGCACGCCCGCCCCTCACCCTCCCCTCCCCCCGGCGGGGGGGAGGCGGCCACTCATCCCTCTCCCCTGGGGGAGAGGTCAGGTGAGGGGGTGACCAAGATGCACGCCCGCCCCTCACCCTGCCCTCCCCCCGGCGGGGGGAGGGATCTGTTCATTTTGTCCTACTCTGCGTTATAATAGGCTATATCCTATGCCGTGAGGAGCGCGCTTGTGTCCACCGTAGCCCCTGCCATCGTCGCCCATGCCCTGCGCAAAGAGTATGGCCCCAAAGTGGCCGTGGATGCCTTGACCCTGACCGTGGAGCCGGGGGAAGTCTTTGGCTTCCTGGGCCCCAACGGCGCGGGCAAGACCACCTCCATCAAGATGCTCCTCGGCCTGGCCCGCCCCACCTCCGGCAGCGCCAGCTTGCTGGGTTGGCCCATCAGCGATCCCCGCAGCCGTGCGCGGGTGGGGTTCCTGCCGGAACACTTTCGCTTTCACGAATGGCTTCGCGCCGACGAATTCTTGGATCTCCATGGCCGCTTGCATCATCTGTCGCCGGAGGTGCGCCGTCGGCGGGTGGACGAGCTCCTGGAGCTAGTGGGCCTCAGCGAGGCGCGCACCCGCCGTCTGGGCGCCTTCTCCAAGGGGATGCTGCAGCGCATCGGTTTGGCCCAGGCGCTGATCCACTCCCCGGCATTGGTCTTTTTGGATGAACCCACCTCCGGGCTCGATCCCCTCGGTCGCCGGCTGGTGCGCGACATCATCCGCCGCCTGCGCGAGGAGGGCACCACCGTCTTTATCAATTCCCATCTCTTGAGCGAGGTGGAGGTGACCTGCACCCGGGTGGCCTTTATCACCGCCGGCCGGGTGCGCCTGGTGACCGAGCTGCACGGCCATGTGGATGGGCTGCTGGAAGTGCAGCTCAAGGTGGGTCAGCTGGACGAGGGGCTGGTGGAGGGGCTGAAGCAATGGAGCAGCGAGGTGGTGGTGGACGCCGCAACGTGCCAACTTACCTTGCACCTGCCCGACGAGAGCGCGCTGCCCGCCATCGCCCGCTGGATCGTGGGCCGGGGCACGGAGCTTTACCGCCTTGCGCCGCGCCCGCTCTCGTTAGAGGATTTGTTTGTGCGCATCGTGGGGGAGGACACCTCATGGGAAGTTTCCTGAAAGATACCCTGACCATCGCCGAACTGACCTTCCGCGAGATGCGGCGGCGCAAGATCGTCTGGGCGGCCCTGGGGCTGGGGATGGCCTTCATCGCCATCTATAGCGTAGGGTTCTATTACATTGTCCAGGACATGCGGCGTACCCCCTACTACGTGGGCCGCGATATCACCCTGGATACGGGTTTCAACTTTACCGTCATGGCCGCGCTGTACGTGGTCAGCTTCCTGGGCGTGATGTTGGCGGTGCTCATCTCCGTGGGCACCCTCTCCGGCGAGATCAGCTCCCACACCATCCAAGCCTTGGCCGTGAAACCCTTCCCCCGAGCGGTGTTGGTCCTGGGTAAATGGCTGGGGTTGGCCCTGATGCTGGCCGTGTTCATCGCCCTTTTAGCCGCCGGGGTGATCCTGGCCACCTGGCGCATCGCCGATTATGTGCTACCCCACGCGCTGGAAGGTGTCCTGCTCATCATCCTCCAGGCGCTCATCATGCTCTCGGTGTCCCTTCTGGGGGGCACGCGCCTTTCCACGGTGGCCAACGGCGTGGTCGCCTTTATGTTCTACGGCCTGGCCTTCGTGGGCGGCTGGATCGAGCAGGTGGGGGCTTTTCTCAACAACGACACAGCGGTGGATATCGGCATCATCAGCAGCTTGCTGGTGCCCAGCGAGGCCATGTGGAAGATGGCCGCTTACAAGATGCAGCCCCCGGTGGTGCGCGCCTTGGGCGCCTCACCCTTTGCCTCGCCCTCGGCCCCCAGCACGGCCATGCTCATCTATGCCTTGGTCTACACCTTGGGGCTGGTGGCGCTGGCCGTGCATTCCTTCAACCGCCGCGACCTGTGACGCCCTCGCCCCCACGATGATGGTGGCCCAGGGCCTTGTGCCCGCGCGTGCCCGTCTCCCCAACGCCCACAAGGGGCCGGGCTCAAACAGCATCAACGGTGGTGGCTGAGGAACCAGGCATAGAGCTCCGGGTTGGCGTAGGTCTCGGTCCAAGCGTCGTGGCCGGCCTCCGGATAGACCGTGAAGCGCACATTGCCCCCGCAGGCGCGTAATGCCGCCACCATCTTTTCCGATTCGCCCAGCGGCACCACCGTATCCTTGGCCCCATGAAAGGCCCACACCGGCACATCCTTGAGGGTACAGACCCGCGCCGGAAAGCCCAGGAAAGGCGTCCCCCCGCCACAGATAGGGGCGATGGCGGCGAAACGCTCCGGGTGGGCGCTGGCCAATTCCCACGTGCCATAGCCGCCCATGCTCAATCCGGTGAGGTAGACCCGCCCAGGATCCACCGCATAGCGGGCCAGGATATCATCCAACAAGGCCAAAAGCGCATCATGTTGCAAGGCCCAAGTGCTATCCGCCGGACATTGCGGCGAGACGGCCACAAAGGGAAAATCCGACCACTCCTCGGCGATCTTGGGGATGCCATGCCGCTTGACCAGGGCTAGCTGGTCGCCCCGCTCGCCCATGCCATGGAGGAAAAGGATCAGCGGCCAACGCTGCTCCTTTTCGCCGTAGCCCGTCGGGAGATGGAGCAAATAGCTCAGGCGCACCTGTTTGGTAATGGTGGTATCCAGAAGGAAGGCCTCTTGAGGCATGGCAATTACTCCGGATGATGGGTTGAGAGGACTAAGGTCCCCTTGGGCAGCATTTTAGATGAAAGACGGGGGACGTCAATCCTCTTGCCGCAGGCATTCCATCATTTGCATCTTCGAGAGCGGTGCACTATGATATTGCCTATGGGGGAAATGGATGGGGCTTTGGGAATAGATTGCCTCACACAATGTAGGGTCCGGTGCTTTGGTCACGCTTGGAAAAGCTGCCGAATATGAGCAATCCGGTTGCGTATCAGAGCGATCGACTCACCATCCTGTGTGATGACACGCTGACCACCACCGCGATCCCCGTGGGTTCGGTGGATTTGGTGGTGACTTCCCCTCCCTACAACGTGGATATCCATTACAATGCGCACAAGGATGACATCTCGTACGCCGAATATCTCACCTTCAGCCGTCAATGGCTGGGTCGCGTGTTCGAATGGC
>DAOTZU010000102.1:0-12084 GCA_034433995.1 Anaerolineae bacterium | reverse complement strand
TTACATCCGACGGCGGGCAAGGCCTCTACGCGCCTTTTTTCAACACCCTCGGGTGTCGGAGGGTGTCGAGAAATGCCCCCGTCGGTTAGAAACCGACGTCTGGGGATGGTAAGCCCGCGCCGCGGGCTTGGCAAGCAGAGCCGTCGGATTACATCCGACGGCGGGCAAGGCCTCTACGCGCCTTTTTTCAACACCCTCGGGTGTCGGAGGGTGTCGAGAAATGCCCCCGTCGGTTAAAAACCGACGTCTGGGGATGGTAAGCCCGCGCCGCGGGCTTGGCAAGCAGAGCCGTCGGATTCCATCCGACGGCGGGCAAGGCCTCTACGCGCCTTTTTTCAACACCCTCGGGTGTCGGGAGGGTGTCGAGAAACGCCCCCGTCGGTTAGAAACCGACGTCTGGGGATGGTAAGCCCGCGCCGCGGGCTTGGCAAGCAGAGCCGTCGGAGTCCATCCGACGGCGGGCAAGGCCTCTACGCGCCTTTTTTCAACACCCTCGGGTGTCGAGAAGGTAAGAGGCGACCTTGGGCAGCAGCGCTGGATGCTGCTATCCCCCATGTCATTTCCCTTTGACAAGGGGCTCCTAACAGAGTAAAAACACAGGCGTAAGAAGCATCGTTTCTATATTCATATCCATGATGTGAAACAAGATGTCCCTTGCCATCCAACGCCTGCTCGCCGCTTATCGCTTCCAACCCTATACCGGGGTGATGTTCCTCGCCTCGGTCATCGCCCTTTGGGTCGCCGGGGCGGCCTGGCGACGGCGGGGCGTCTCGGGGGCAGGCTATTTGGCCCTCATGGAGCTGGCCGTCGCCATCTGGTGTTTTGCCTCCGCTTGGGAGGCCGCGGCCACCACGGTGCCCCTCAAAGTGCTCTGGTCACAGATTGCCTATCTGGGCAGTTGCCCTGCGCCCCTGATCTTCTTTGCCTTTATCCTCACCTACACCCGCCAACGCCGCTATCTCACCCCACGCGCCATGGCGTTTCTGGCCATCGTCCCCGTCCTCACCATCGTGATCGCGGCGGTGCGCAGCCAATGGGTCTGGCCGGAAGTGCTCATTGATCCCCATACCAACATCGCCCTCTACCATCACGGCCTGTGGTGGTGGGTCTTTGTCATCTATGCGTATGTCCTCCTGCTCCTCGGCCTGGTCATCCTCATGGGAGAGATCCGGCGCGCCAGCGCTTTTTATCGTCCTCAACTTTGGGTGATCCTTATCGCCTCGTTGGTGCCGATCGTGGGCAACGCCATCTATGTGGCCGGCTTGGTGCCCGTGCGCGGCTTGGAATGGACGCCCCTGCTGTTCTCCTTCACCGGCCCCTTGATGCTCTGGGGCCTGGCCCGCCATCACCTCTTGGACCTGGCGCCCATCGCCCGCAGCGTTTTGGTGGATACCATGGCCGACGGGCTCTTGGTGGTGGATGCCCACGGACGCATCGCCTATTGGAACCCAGCGATGCAGGGGATCGCGGGGGCCTCCGCCGCAGAGGTCATCGGCTGCTCGGCAGAGGAGGCATTGGCCCGGGCGACGGAGCTGCTCCCCTTCTGCCAAAGCACGGAGGAGCAGCGCGCCGAGGTGCGCCTGGGTGAGGGCGAGGCCGAGCGCTATTATGACGTGCGGATGACGCCGCTACGCGATGCACGGGGCCGCTTCACGGGCCGGCTGATCGTCTTGCGCGACATCACCGCCCGCAAGCGCATCGAGGCAGAGCGCGAACGCCTGATGGCGGAGCTGCAGGAGGCCCTCAGTAACGTCAAGACCTTGCGGGGGCTACTGCCCATCTGCGCTTGGTGCAAACGCATCCGCGACGACGCCGGCTATTGGCAGGACGTGGCCCTCTATGTGAGCAACCACACCGATGCCGAGTTCACCCACGGTTTATGCCCCGATTGCCTGGCCAAATTGGAACAAGATCTGCCCCCCAACAAGCCCTCGGCCACCGGCGAGGAGCGGGACCAGAGCTAGTCACCGGCGACCGCTGCCCCGCGCCCGCTGCAGCGACCCGGCCCCCAAAGGCGCCGCCTTGCCGCGTTAACCAAGTTTCAACAAGCGGATAGCGTTGCCCGCCATGATCTTCTCATACGCCTGAGGCGCAAGCTTCCCCTCGGCCACAAGCCCTTGGAGATACTTTTGCTGCGGCGCCCGGGCCGTCAGCTCGGCGAAACAGACATCCGTGCCAAAGAGCAGTTTATCCTGGAACTCGTCCAAGAAGCGCAGGCCGGCCTCCGGGTCTCGCGTGAGGGCGTTGTAGCCGCTGTGGGCGGAAAGATCGGCCCACAGGTTGGGATAACGCCGCAAGAGCCGCCAGGTGGCCCCCTCCCGGCGGATGGGCCCTCGGGGATAGGACCAACGCTCGGCCGGGGTAATATCCGCGGCCATCTCGGCCCAGAACCCCGGCCCATGGGCGATGATCTGCGTTGCGGGCGTGGCCTGCAGCAAGCGCTCCAGCCGGGGCATCCCCGGATCATCCATCAGGCCGTACGGCCCGGCCTCCATCCCGCTGGATTCGATGGTCACCGGCAAGCCTTTGGCCCCGCACTGGCGGAACATGTTGATCACCCGCGGGTCGTCAAAGGGCAGGTTGGCCGTCACCTCGCCGATCCCCTTGCAGCCGTGCTCCAGGAACCAATCTAGAATGGGGCCGAAATCGGTGTGGGGGCTGTTGTGTCCCCAACGGGGATCCATGTTGCCGAAGGGGATGATGCGCCCGGGGTAGCGGCCAGCGTCCAGCACTTGATCCCGCACCGACATGCGCGCATCCAGGAGGGCGATCCCCGGCGGCGCGCTCTCCGGCGAGGCGTTGTACACCGGCAACACCGCCGCCTTGGCGATCCCCTCCTCGTCCAGCCGGGCGATGAGGTTCTCCCAGGTGACCGGTTCATGGGGCTCATCGCGGCTCAGGCGTAGGTCGCCCACATGGGTATGCAGATCAATGATCATCGGCCGATCCATCATCGTGTTTATCCCTTCTAGGCGCTCACCAGCGCCAACACCTCTTCCGCCTCCCGGAGCGAGCTAACGCCCAGGGAGAGGAAAAAGTGGTGCAGCTTGGGGCCGAATTCGCGCTTCAAGGCGCGCACGTCGTCCACCGATTCCAGGTGGATGAACACCTTTTTCCCCGCCTCCACCGTCTTGTGGTAGAGGGGCCACCAGCGCGGATGGGCGCACTGCTCGGTGCCGGCGCCGGGGGTCCACTGCAACATCTTGAGCTTGGGGATGCTCAACAGCAGGTCATGGTGCGGGATGGCTCCGGGGCCATCCCAATGGTACATACAATAGGAGACCCGCTCGCACATCTCGGTGAGCACCGGCACCATGAACTCGCGAAACATGGCCGGCGAGATCATGGCCGAGAAATCGCACTGGAATTTGCTCATCCGCCCCGGCGCCCAGATCCAGAACATGGAGCCGCCCACCTCGTCTCGGATCAGGTCGTAGAGAATATCATAATAGTGAAAATAAAGATCGGTGATCTGGCGCAGACACCTCTGCACCCATTCCGGCCGCTCCACCAAATCCAACAGCAACGCTTCCGTGCCGCGCATGGCGGCCAGGGTATCCAGCCCCTCGATGAGATCGGGAAAGGCCACCAGAAACTTGCCCCGGCCCAAGCGCAGTTGCTCCTTGGCCAGGCGCAGGGTAAATTGCCAGTAGAAATTCTCCGGGTCGTAACGGAAACGGGCCTCCTCAGGATCGGTGAGGAAAGGCTCACACCAAACGGTGCCCGGCTGTTCCACGCCATGGCAGCCCAGGTAGAGGGCCAGGCAGTTGGGCGCCAAATCCGGGGCCACCGAGGGTACCGCCTCGGCCAGGTAGCGGCGCCTGGCGCAGGCCCGGGCGGAGAGGTTCACCCGGTAGGCAAAGTCGCGGGTGGAGTAATCCGTCACCCAGCCCTCCGGTTCGGGGAGGGCAGGGATATCCTCCAGCGGTTCCTCGCGGGGGGCGTAAAGGGCCATGGCCGGCCGGCCCAGGTCGCCGCCGTTCCACCAGGCGGTCAAGCGGGCGCGTACGGCATCCATGTCGGGGCGATACAGCAAACCGGTCATCCCATCCTCCCGAAATAGGGTTTCTTAACACGGAGACACAGAGGGCACGGAGTTTCCTCTTTTCTCCGTGTTCTCCGTGCCTCCGTGTTTGATAGCATTTTTTCCTACCACGGAGACACGGAGGTCACGGAGGTTCCTCTTTGCTCTGTGTTCTCCGTGCCTCCGTGTTAAAAATTAGATTTTGCTGACCAGACGGGTCAGGTCGAACACCTCCACCTGGCCCGGCGCGGCAGAGCAGGCGATCACCTGGGGCACGCCCGGCTCCAGCACCAACCAGTTGGGCGAAAGGTCCACGTCGTGCTCGGCCTCCACCACCACGCCAAAGGCCGGCACCGGCGAACTGAGGGTGATGTATGTCCCCTCCACCTTGACCTGGATGGGCGGCGGCACCAGCTTCAGGGCCCGAAAGCGATCAAAGAGGAAATAGTTGGTGTAACACTCTTCCTCCAACCCCACGGTGACAAAGATGACGGTGTTCAAGAGCTCCCCGTTGCATTCCTGGGGCAAGGTGGTACCGGGGATATCCACCACCTGCACCGCCGGCGTATAGCCGATGCCCAACTCCTCCAACTTGAAGCGGCCCACGGTGGCCACGTCGTTGGCGGGCAGGGTGGTATCCAGCTTCAGCTCCCCCAGCTTGGTGCCATCCAAGCGGTAGGCGCGCAGGCGCACCCAGGCCTTCTGTTGCTGCAGGGTATCGTTCACCACCCGCACCACCAGTTGCTCCCCGTCGTGACGCACCACGGGGAGGATCTGGTCAAAGAAACGCCGAGAATAGTGATACAGGGCCTTCTTGCGCTTGTAATAATCCAGGCAGGACCAACTGGCCACGGGCCAACAATCGTTAAGCTGCCAATAGAGGGCGCCGGAGGTCATGAATTTGCGCAGCCGCCAGTGCTCCACGCCAAAACGGATGGCCTCCGCCTGGTTGAGCTGGGTAAGGTAGACGAAACTGCGGAAATCCTTGGGGAAACCGATGCGCCCCACCAAAAAGCGCACCAGGCGCTCCGTGCCCTCCACCATCTTCTGGTGGCCCAGGATCACCGGGCTGAGGATGGAGCGATCCTCCGGCGCGGTGAAGGAGAGCACCGTCTTCCAGGTAGGCATGGCCTGAAAGCCGAACTCGCTGATAAAGCGGCCCGTATCCGCCGCATAATGCTGATAATCCTGCCAACTGCTCCACACCAGCCAGGAATGGCGGTCACCATCGGACATGCTGTTGGGCTTGGTCCAACCCCAGGGGCTGGAGACCCAATAGGGCCGCGAGGGGTCCAGGTCGGCACAGATGCGGGGCAAGATCTCACGATAGATATAATTGCCCAGGTATTTTGGCTCGCCGTTGTGCCACCATTCGTCAAAGCCCCAGTTGTTCTCATTGTTCCCGCACCAGAGAACCAGGCAGGGATGGTTGCGCAAGCGGCGCACCACCAGCTCCGCCTCCTCCTCGGCCAGCTTCTGGAACCAATCCAGCTCATCGGGATATTGGGCACAGGCGTACATGAAATCCTGCCAGACCATGATCCCCCGCCGGTCGCAGGCCCGGTAAAAGGCGGGGTCCTCGTAAATGCCGCCGCCCCAGATGCGCAGCATGTTCATGTGGGCCTCTTGGGCCAGCCGGATATACTCGTCATAGTCTTGCTCCGTCAGGCGGGGCAACAGGTTATCGGCCGGCACCCAATCGGCCCCCTTGGCAAAGACCTTGACCCCGTTGATGCAAAAGATGAAACTCTGCCCCTCGGCGTCGTGCTCCTGGATAAGCTGCACCGTGCGCAGGCCCGTCTGGAAGGCGCGCTCGTCCACCACTTGGCCCTGGTGGAGGAGCTGGACCGTTACCTCGTACAGGGGTTGGTCGCCCAGGCCGTTGGGCCACCACAATCGGGCATGGGGGATGGTCAGCCGCGCCTCCAAGCCCAGACCCCCGCCCTTGATCACCACCGGCACCTCCGTCCGAGCCTGCACGGCGCCATCGAGCCTGAAGGTGATCCGGGCCAGGAGTTGCTCCTCCTCGTCCAGGAAGCTATCCACCTCCGCCACCACCCGCACTTCTGCGTCATCGCCCGTGATCTTTTCGGTGTAACAAAACGGGTCCACGATCACCGCTTGATCCAGGAACTCCAGATACACCGACCTCCACAACCCCACCTGGGCGATGCGGGGCCCCCAATCCCAGCCGTAGCTATACTGCGCCTTGCGGATGTAGGGACGGGCGCTCTCGCAACTGGATTTGAGCTGCAGAGGGCTGGTGCGCTCCATAGCCTTGATGGTTGTAAGGGGCGACAAAAACCGCACCTCCAGGCGGTTTTCCCCCTCCTCCAAGAGGTCCGTCACCTCATAGTATTGGGGAATGAACATGTTCTCGGACCGGCCCAGGTAGCTATCGTTGAGATAGATCTCGGCCAGGGTATCTATCCCCTCAAAGACCAGGTCTATCTCGTCGTGTTCCAAATCCTCCGCCTTGAGGGTGAACTCGCGGCGATAGACCCACTCCTTCTCCTCCAACCTGTGCAGCTCCACCTCGTTCAGTCGGTAGAAGGGATCGGGCACAAGGCCCAAGCGGAGCAGGTCGAGCTGGACACACCCCGGCACCTGGCCCTCGTACCAGGCCTCGCTGCCGCTCTCCTGGAAATCCCAGGCGCCGTTGAGGGAGATTTTCTTGTGCATCGTGCGTTCCTCCTGGTTCTCCTGGTTCTGTGGTCATTCAGCCTCACCCGTGGCTACTGGACTGCTGCCGCAAATCTATCATGCCAGGGGCCACCCTCGGCTTTGCAGCATAAACCTTCGACGCTTAGCATAACCCACAAACGCAAGGGGCGCAAGTTGGAGGGTGTCGAGAAATGTCCCCGTCGGTTAGAAACCGACGTCTGGGGATGGTAAGCCCGCGCCGCGGGCTTGGCAAGGAGAGCCGTCGGATTCCATCCGACGGCGGCCAAGGCCTCTACACGCCGCAAGTTGGCAAGGGCTCCCAGGCCGGCTATAATCCAACCGCTCTGCCCCTATTTTCGGGAACGAGGGCGACGATGTATCTTCAGGAAAAAAGATCCCGCAAGCGAGGCTCCGCCTGGCCCTGGGTGCTCTCGGCCATCGTCGCTTGCCTGGCGGGGTGGTATCTCTATACCAAACAGATGGCCCTGGTGGAGACGGTGCGCGGCCCCTTGCCCACGCCGACGCCCACCGAGATCAGCGCCGCCCAATATGTGGCCCGGGGCGATGCCTTCTTCCAAGCCGGACAGTTTGACCAGGCCATCACTGCCTATGCCCGCGCCACCGAGCTGGACCCCACCCTGGCCGCCGCCTACGCTCGCTGGGCGCGCATCCTTGCCCTGCGCCACCGCACCAAGGATGCCGTGCGCCTGGCGCGCCGCGCCGTGGAACTCGATGCCGAATCCGCCGAGAACCAGGCCATCCTGTGCATGTGCCTCGATTGGGATGGCCAAGCGGCCGAGGCGGTGAGCGCCTGCCTCAAGGCCACCAAGCGTGACCCCAACAACGCCCTGGCCCAGGCCTATCTGGCCGAGGCCTATGGCGATTACGGCCGGGTGGCCGAGGCTGATGAGATCATCAAGAAGGCGGTGGAACTGGACGGGGAGGATCCTCTGGTGCTTCGTAACCAGGGCTATATCTATGAGCTTCTGGGGCGCTACCGAGACGCCATCGCCACCTACGAGGCGGCCCTGGCGCGTAATCCCAACTTGGCGTTCATCTACCTCGACGTGGGACGCAACTACCGCGCCCTCAAGGACCTGGATAAAGCCTCGGAATATTTCGAGCGGGCGACCCAAGTGGACCCGCAAGATGCCCTGGCCCACGAGGAGCTGGGCTGGACCTATTTCGCCCAGGGGTTGTACGAGCTGGCCACCACCACCCTGCAAAAGGCCGTCGAGCTTAACCCCGAGCGGGCCTCCGCTTGGGCCCATCTGGGGGTGACCTATTACACCCGCCGCAACTATGAAGACGCCATCACCCACCTGGAGCGCGCCGTGGCCCTGGGCGCCCAAAGCGAAGAGTATTTCTATGAGCTGGGATTCTCCTACGCCTATATCAACCAGTGTGACCGAGCGATACCTTGGTTCGAAAAGGCGCTGGCTATCAATCCCGGTTCCACCATCGCCCAGCAGGGCCTCAAGAGCTGCCAGAAAAAGTGATGTGACCCCCATGGAGGCCTGATGTCCCACTCAACTCGGCCACAAGGGCTACTTTGGCGTTGGGTTCTGGGCCTGGTCATCGCCGCCGGCCTTGTGTGTAGCTTCATCCTGCCGGGCCGCCCCGTCGATCCGAGCTTGGCCGGGCCGCTGTTACCCGTCGCGGGGCCGCCCTCCGGCGCAGAGAGGACGGCCGCGTTTCGTTTCGCCGTCTGCGGCGATAACCGCCAGGGGGAAGAGATCTATCGTCAAATCTTGGCCCAGGCGCAAGCCGATGGCAGCGCCTTTCTCATCAACACCGGTGACCTGGTGAACGCGGGCACCGAGCGCCAGTTCAAGGCCTTTGCCGCGCTGATGCGCGGTTTCTCGCTCCCCTTTTATCCCGTGCCAGGCAACCACGATAACGCCGACGGCCTGCTCACGGCGTATCTGCGCCATAGCGGCGCGCCGGCGGCGAATTATGCCTTTGATTACGGCCTAGCCCATTTCGCCCTGGTGGATAGCTCCTTGGGCGATGTGGCGCCCAGCGTCATGGCTTGGCTGGCCCAAGACCTGGAGAGCACCCGGCAGCCCTTGAAATTCGTCGTCGTGCATCATCCCCCGTTCGATCCCGCCGGCACGGCCCACATCATGCGCCGTGGCAACACCCAGTTCATGCAGCTCATGGTGGAAAAACGGGTGGATTGGGTCTTGGCCGGCCACATCCATAGCTTCGACCACCAAGTGCGCGACGGCGTGCACTATCTCATCACGGGCGGAGCCGGCGCCCCGCTTTATCCCGTGCCCAACCGTCCGGCGTTCCACCACTATGTGCGCTTTAGCGTGCAGGGAGAGCAAGTCCATTTCGAGGTGGCGCGGGTGGAGGAATGAGCGCGCAGGGAGGGCACATCGCTTTGGCCGCGCTTCCCCCACAAGCCCCCACGCCCTCGGCTGCTCAGAGGGCGAACTCGGCCACCAAAAAGGTATGGTCGGAGGGGCGCTCCGCCTGGCGAGCGGCCACGTCAATCCAGGCGCGCCGCGATTTTGCTGCCAGCGGCTCCGTGGCCAGGATATGGTCCACCCGCCAGCCCAGGCCACGCTCCACGGGGTTGCGGGCACGATAGTCGTAATAGGTGTAATGGCCCGGTTCGCCGGGATGATGTAGGCGAAACACGTCCACCAAACCCCACTCCTTGACCTGGGCCAAGGCCGCCCGCGCCTGGGGATGAAAATCCACATGCTCGGCCAGGCCCACGGGGTCATAGATATCTATCGGCTCCGGGGCCACGTTCAAATCTCCCAGGAGCAAAAGGGGCGTTTGCGGCGTGTAATGGCGCTCCAAAAGGGCGCGCAAGCGTTTGAACCAGGCCAGCTTATAGGGCCACTGCTCGGAGGTCAGCTCGCGCCCTTGGGGCACATAGCAGTTCAACACTGCTATATCGCGGATCACGCAGCGGATCAGCCGCGCCTCATCGGCGGGGCCGTCATCATCCAGGCCGAAAGCCACCTGCTGAGGCTCCTCCTTACTGAGGATGGCCACCCCGGCATGGGCCTTCTGCCCGCGAAAGACCACGTGATACCCCGCCTGGCGGATGGGCGCGGCGGGGAAATCGGCATCTTGCACCTTGGTCTCCTGGATACCCAGCACATCGGGAGATTCGCGGGCCAGCCAATCCAGGATCTGCTCCAAGCGTGAGCGGATCGAGTTGGCGTTAAAAGTGGCCACTTTGAACAAGGAATTACCCACGCTTCTGCCACCTCCTGAAACGGCTTTGCAAGCGCCGGTTGATCTTGTCCAGATCGAACGCCTCCGAATCGAGACCTGCCCACCAAGGCGTCTGTTCGTCCCCCTCGATAGCGGCCTCGCTCTCTGCCGGTTGAGTTTGTCGCTCTTGTAAACGGTCCAGGATATCCGTATAGCCCCAAAGCCCGCCACAATCCTCCGGCGGCGCGGCCCGTTCACCGGCGATACAGATGGGATAAAAGGCCCCCTCATCCACCGGCAGGATCTTTTCCACCAACAGCTCGTGCTCCCAATTATCGCCTAAATCATAGATATAGTAGAATTTGCACCGGGGCCTCGAGACAATCTGATAGAGCTTGATCCGGCCCTCGTTCTCGACCTCGTAAAAGTTCTCCTTGTCAGGGACGCCGATACGCCGCTTACCGATGGCGAACTCGTGCATATGATAGCCCTCCCAATCCATCACCACCTGCAGCACATTATGGAGTCCCTTCAGGGTCATGTCACTGCGCACCAACACCCTGCGCCAGATCGGCGGCTCCAGATCGCGCAAAGTCACTTTGATTTGATAGACACGCACAGCGGGAACTTCTTGGTCAGCCATCAAGGGCGCACCTCCTCAGGCGTATTGCGCCGGCGCCCCCTCTAAAAGGCCCTTCTCTTTCAAGGTCACATAGGGCAACGCCACCGTGGCAAGATAGCCGGGGTTCTGGTAATGGTCGATGGCCGGGTTGACGCATTCCCAAGCACAGGCCTTGAAGCTGGAGCTCCAATTGCGCCGCACCGCCGTCAGGTACTCGGCAAAGAGCTCAGCCGCCGCGTTCTCATCCACCAGGCTCACCGCATAGATGTACCACCCCATGGGATAGCCCCAGTAGCCCCCGTTCTGATAGGTGCCAGGTTTAGAGAGGGCCTTCTGCCAAGGGCCATCGCCGTTGGGCAGATGGCAGGCTTGCCCATCCACTACCGTGGTGCGCAGACGGTAGCCCCGCAAAAGCGATCGCGCCAGGGCCGCCGCCTTGTCCCGATCTATCGCCTCCATATACACGGCAAAAGCCGAGCCCCAGACGTCCGGCTGACAGCCTATCCCCGTGGCCGACATGAGCCACCATTCGTCGGGGCGCACTTTGCGGAAAAAGGTTTGCTCGATGGCGCACTGTAATTGGGCCACCTGCTCCCGGTACCGATCGGCCCGTTCGGGATTATTGGATTTGCTGAATAGCTCCAACAGCTTGCGGGCCGATTGGAGGCGCAACAACGAGGGGAAGAGGAGCTTGCCCGTTTTGATGATGGAATCGTTATAGCCCCAATCCACGATGTGCTCGTTCAGGTCAGCGCTGGCGATGCACAGTTGGGTCTCCGGATCCACCGGGAAGGCGTTGTGGGTCAGCTCACAGACTTCGTAGAGGGGCATCTGGCCCATGGGCGTGGGCACAAGGCGCTCAAAGGATTCCCAATCGCGGGTCAATTGGGCATAGATCCAGGCGGTGTAGGTGAGCCAATACTGGTCATCGTGGGGCGGATACTTGCCCCAAGGGGGCCCCTGGGTCTCGTCGGCGGCGTAGGTGCCGGGGAAATACACCGGGCTGCCATCAATATTGATATGATCGGGCAGGGAGTAGGGCAACACCACGCCCCCGCTGGCCAAATGCCACGGCTCCGGGCCGCGCATGGTCTCGGTGAGCAAGGTGAGCCAACCCCACACCTCCTCGGCGGGGATGAGGCTGCTCTCCGCTATCCAGGCCGGATCGCGCACCCAAAAGGCGGGGTAGGTTGCCCGCTGGGCATCGTTGTAGCCCGGCGTGAGGAGAGAGCGGCCGGTGGTGTTCACGCCGCGTTGGATCCGCTGCCCCGGGCGGACGGTGGAGACGGCGAGCAACTCCTTGGTCATCTCGGTCAACAAGGTCGTCTCTTCCACACCCACTTGCCACTTGGCCATAGCCCACACCTCCCTATAAGTCTGAACACAGAGTCACGGAGAGCACGGAGAACCTCCTGTCCCTCTCTGTGCCTTCCGCGCCTTCGTGTTTTGAGAGCACCGAGATGTTCCCTCACCACGGAGTCACGGAGAACACGGAGAACCTCCTGTCCCTCTCTGTGCCCTCCGCACCTTCGTGTTTTGAGAGCACCGAGATGTTCCCTCACCACGGAGTCACGGAGAACACGGAGAACCTCCT
>DAOTZU010000101.1:0-13123 GCA_034433995.1 Anaerolineae bacterium | reverse complement strand
GCGGGCGGGGTCGAACACTTGGCCCCCCTTGATCAACACCTCGTATAGGGCCATGCTGCTCCTTTCGCGTTACTGCCCAAGCGCCTGCGCCAGCCAGCCGAGGCTGCGCAGGGGCATCAAGCCGTAATTGTAAAAATATAGCCCTTCGGCGCCGGCCTCCCAGGCGGCGCGCACCTTGGCGGCCAGGTTCTCGGCGCTGGGGGAAAGGCGCGGCGTGGCCTCCAAGCCGATGGCCAGGCGCACATCGGGGCCCACAGCCGCCCGGGCCGCGCGCACATTGCGGATCACCTCCTCCGGCTGCGCGCGATAGGCGCAGGCCGTGGCCTCGGCGATGTACGCTTGGAGCTCGGCCATGTTCGGCCCGGTGGCCAAAAGGGAGAGGGGCACGGCGCTGGCCCGGGCCAGCCGCTGCACCAGCCGGGTGACCACGTCGTCGCGCATGCGCAAATATCCTTCCAGGCCGGGCACGGCTTCCAGCAGCGCCTCGCGGGAAAAGCGCTCCGGCTCGGCCACCTCCCCCTCGAAGGCGGCCAGGAGGTAACGTTGCACCGCCTCCTGGAGCGCCCCGGCCTCGATCCCTTCCGCCTCTGCCTGGCGGCGGCAGGCCGGGCAGAAGCACAGCCCCAGCATAAAGGCCGAGAGCGGACCCACGTTGAGCAGGATCTTTTCGTGGTGATATCCGTGATAGAATCCCATATACCCAAAAGATTCCAGTTGCAGGGCCCGCAAGGGGTAGCGGCCCAGGTCTTGCAGGAGGGCTTGGAGGTAATCCTGCACGGCGGGCTGGCAAGGGCAGAGGGCAAAGGGGTAAGGATCGCCAAAGGCATTGTGCAGCGCAAGATCCGGATGGCGCTCGCCTTGGTGGCTGTTGTGGCAGCAAACTGTCCAGGCCACCACCTGCAAGCCGTGGCGCTGGGCGGCGGCGCAGATCGCCTCCAAGGGATCCACCCCATCCGCCAGGGCGCTGACCCTGGGCTGGATGGCCAGGCCCGCAAAGCGTTCCGGGCGCGGGCGAAAGTACACCGCGCCATCCTCCAGAAAGCGCACCTTCTGTTGGGGGTTGTGGGGCAGGAGCAGCATCCCCGCGTGGTAGCTGACGGCCAGGCTGATCCCCTTCAGCCCCGCCGCGGCGATGCGCCCCAGGCTCGTCTCCAGGCCCTCGGCCAACAGATCCCAAGGGTAGGACCACAACGCGGTAAAGCCATCGTTGCGCGGCCAAGATTTCATGGTCTCGCACCTCCTTCTTGAGATGGGGGATGGGGCGCCGTCGCCGCGAGCTCTGCCAGGCCCAGGGCGCGCAAGGTCTCTGGCGTCGGCGCCGTGGTGCGCGGGTCCCAGCCCCGCAAACGGTAACATGCATCCAACAACTCCCGAAAGCGCTGCGGCTCCAGCGCCACCGGGTGGCCCACGTAGGGGTTGATCGTCCCCTCCGGTCGCTGCAAATAGGGCAGGATCGTCTCGTCGGTGGCCCGTGAGCGGCCCCAGTTGCGGATGGCCAGCAGCCGCTCCAGGGTAAAGATGCGCGTACCCACGCGGTAGAATTCTTCGCGGGTCAGCTCCACGTCCGAGGCGGCTTGGAAGAGATAATGCTCCAGGAAGCGGCCCTCGACGCCATCCACCTCCACCAGGAAATCCGCGCTGTGGGGATCGGTGAGGAGGGGAAAGATATTATCGCAGATCCCCAGGGCGTCCTTGAGGGCGTTGCGGTCCTGGTGCAACACGGCGGGCAAGGCCTTATCCTCGTAGCTGCTGCGCGGATCCACCGCGGCGGCGGAGCCGAAGAGGCGCTCGCCCGCGGCCAGGAATTTGCGCAGGCTGGCCTCATCCTCCGGCGGGAAGGAGCGCAGCAGGCCAAAGATGTTGGTGGTGTAATCGTGGCCGCCACCCAGGGGGTCGCGGCTATCCAGGGCCCATTGCAGCGCCGTCACCAGCCAGTAGGGGAAAAAGGGCGCGGGATAGGAGCCGTGCCCATCCCAGTGGGAGGCCTGCCCCCAGGCGGGGTAGAACTCGCTCAGGGCCTCTTGGCCCACGCCCAGCATATGGGCCGCCCGGGGCCCGCCCTCGGCCAAAACATCGCCCCAGCCCTGGCGATAGGCGATCCGCATCACCATTTGGCCCCAGAACTGGGGATCATCCAAATTGAGCTCCTCGCCATCTAGGCGGCGCAGCTCGCCCTGTTCCTGGGCGTGGCGCAGCCAAGGGGCCAGGCCCATGATCAGCTCCCAGTGGTTCAGGCCCAGGTCGTTGGCCAGTTGGGCGATCTCGAACCCGGCCGGGAAGCCCTGCAGGGTCTTGAGCCATTCCCCTTTGGCCAAAAGCTGTGCCACGCAAAAGAACTGGCCGCTATAGCGGCGCTCCGGGTGCACCACGCCCGGCACCTGGCGGTGAAAGCTGCCACAGGCGCGGGGGCATTGGTAGGTGCAGGGGGGCAAGCGACGGTCGGCCGCTGCCTGGTCCTCACGGGGGAGGGAGGGCCTGCCGTAGCGCCCATAGACGGCCTGCACCAGCAGGCGGGAGCGGCGCAACATCTCGCTGGGCCGGGCCACCCGCACGCCCCCATGGCCGCGCACGGCGATGGCCTTGAGCCGTTTGCTGCCCATCACCGCGCCGAACCCGCCCTGGCCGGCGGCGCTCTCGGTGTTGGTGGCGATGATGGCCAGGCGCACGCGGTTCTCCCCCGCCGGGCCGATGGCCAGGGCGCGGATATCCGCGCCCAACTCCTGGCGCAGGCGCGTTTGGGTGGTGATGATGCCCAAGCCCCACAGATGTCCGGCGTCGCGCAGCTCCACCCGGCCATCTTCGATCCACAAATAAACGGGTTGCGGCGCCTGGCCGATGACCACCAGGCCATCATAGCCGGCGTATTTGAGCTCCGCGCCCCAATGGCCGCCCAGGTTGGAGCGGGTGAACCATTCGTGGGGATAAGCTTGTGGGCTGAGGCCCGAGATGCTCACCCGGCCGGCGCTGGGGGCGGGCGTGCCCACCAAGGCGCCGGGCAGGAACATCAGCGGGTTGGGTGGGTCGAACGCGCCGATGCCGGGCGGGATCAGCTCCCAGGCCAGGCGCGCCGCCAGGCCCCGCCCCCCGAAGAAGGCGGCTGCGTGGGGCGCGGTGGGCACGGTCCACCATGTGCCGCGCCCCAGATCCACGATGAGGATCTGGCCCACCCATGGAGCCGGAGACAAAGTCATGGCGTGCCTCCTTCCTCGCGCCAGGTGAGGGCGCCGTTGGGGCAGCTGGCCGCGCATTGGGGCTGGCCGCAGCAAAGGTCGCAGATCAGCGCCCGGCGGGTGGAGGGCTCCAAGGTCACCGCGCCAAAGGGGCAGGCCGCCGCGCAGGCGCCGCAGCCATCGCACAGGGCCGCCTCCACCGCCCAAGTACCGCGCTCCTCCACCCGGCGGATGGCCCCCCGCGGGCAGGCGGCGGCGCAGGGCGCACGGCGGCATTGGCGGCAGTAATGCAAAGTGTGTTCGCCGTTAAAGGGGTCGAAATCCAGCTTTAGCCGCGCCCGGCTGGGGATCACCTGGCCCTCGTGGACCAGGGAACAGGCCACCAAGCAGGATTGGCAGCCGTGGCAGAGGGATGGCTCAAAGTGCAGCTTGCCACGCCGTAGGCTTGAGTGTTCTTTTGCCGATGTCATCTCGTTCTCCATTGCGCTTATCCTAGCTTCTTTGCGGTCCAACGCGCCTGGCCGTACCCGCCCAGGGTCACCGTGCCGCTCATGGTGTCGCCTTGCACCTGCCCGCTGAAGGCATAGGTTGTTTGGCTGCTCTGGTAGCCCAAGGTGGCCCGGAAGGTGATCTGGGTGCCCTGCACGTGCCCCTGGAGCGGCACTGTGGCATATTGGCCGCGATAGCTTCCCGCCAAGGCGCTGCCGGCCTGTTCCAGGGTCATGGCGTGGGCGCTCTGCCCCAACAGATAGCGGATGCGCACCAACCAATTCCCCCGGACATCGGCGACCGTTGCGGAGGCCTCCGCCTGGGGCGGTTCCGGCGCGGTTCTGGGAAGCAAGACCTGGCGCAGCCGTCCGGCGACGATCTCATCCTCGCCGGCCTCCATCATGTAGGGCATGATCATCAAGCCATCGGGCAAGAGATGCAACGCGATGGGCGGCTCGCCATGTTCCAGCTCGTGGTGGACCTGTTCCGGCGTGCTGCGGAGCACCTGGGGATCCCAGGTGATGACCAGGGTGGGCGCCACGTTGGCCACGCCGGGCTGTTGGATGCGCGTGGCCACAGAGGGGATCTCGGCGATGGCGGCACGGATGTACTCCAGATACCCCTCCCACATGCGCCATTCGGCCTGATGGTCTCGCCCCAACACCCAGGCTTCCACAGCGGCCAAGAGGCCCATGATCTCCTCTTTGCCGGCCTTCATGGGGCGGCCGATGCTCCCGTGGGGCGCGCTGTTGAGGTAGGCGGCCTGCAAGAGGTCCTTGCGCCCCAACACCAGGCCGGAGGATTGCGGCCCGCGCAGGCATTTGCCGCCGCTGTAGGCCACCGCATCCGCCCCCAGGGCCAGGTAACGGTTGGGCACGTCGGGGCGCTCGGCGGCAGCATCCACCAGGCAGGGGACGCCGTGGGCGTGGCCGATGGCGATCATCTCGGCGATGGGGATCTGCCCCAGGTGGGCCTGGTCGCCGGTGATGGCGATCATGGCGGTGCGTTCGCTGAGGGCGGCGCGCAGGTCGGCCTCGGTCACCACCTCCACCATCTGCGCTCCGGCCAGGCGGATGGCCCGGTCGTACCCGTTGCGGTGGGCCTTTTGGATGATGACCTCGTTCTTCATCCCTGTGGTATCGGGCAGGCGGGCCATCTTTTCCGGGTCGGCGCCGGCGATGCAGGCGGCGGTGATCTCGGTCAAGGCGGCAGCACAGCCGCAGGAGACATAGCCCCACTCGGCGCCGGTGAGCTCGGCCAAACGTTGGCCCACCTTGTCCATCAATTCGTCCAGGTGGACATAATGGTCGGTGGCGGCGACCATGGCCTCCACCACCTGGGGCAAGGCCCGCGAGCCGCTGAGGATGGTATAGGTGCCGCGACAGTTGATCAGCGTGCGCACGCCCAGGCTTTGAAAGGTGGGCACGGACGTGGTGGCCTGGGTGCTGGTGCTGGGAGCCATGGGCCCTCCTTTGGGGAGCTACCCCTCGCGGATGATGCGGTCCACCACCAATTGACGGAATTGCGGCGAAAGGCTGGCGAAATAGGCGCTAAAGCCCGTCACCCGCACCACCAGATCGGGATATTTGCTGGGATCGCGGTGGGCCTCCAAAACCTTCTCCGCATCGATGACGTTGATGTTGATCTGGGTGCCGCCCAGGTCGAAATGGGTCTTGATGAGGCTGGCGATCTTGTCCACGCCGCCCTCGTCCTTGGAGAGGGCGGGGTCCAGCTCGATCTGCAGCGGCGCGGCGTTGCCGTAGCCGGGCTGCACGGCGGCGATGGCCACGGCCAGGGCGCTGGGCGCGCCATCCTGGCGAAAGCCCGGATCGGGGTGGGCGCCATGGGAGATGGGCTCGCCGGCGCGGCGGCCGTTGGGCGTGGCCCCCAGGGTCTTGCCCATGGGGATGGTGTTGGCCCAGGAAAAGATGCCGGGGATCATGTTATAGCCCCGGGGGGTGGGCTTTTCCTTCACCAGCCGGGTGAAGGTCTGAGAGACGCGCACCGCCCACGCATCGGCGCGGGAACCGCCGCTGCCGTAGCGGGGTATGCTCTTCATCATCAGTCGCGCCCGTTCGCCCTCCGGGCCGGCCCAGTTGTTCTCCAAGTGATGGGCGATCTCGGCCCAGGTGAGGCGGCCCTCCTGCTCCACCCGCTGCTCCAGGGCGGCGAAGGAATCGGCCACGGTGGCCAAGGCGGCGGCATCCACACACAGGTTCACATAATCCACGCCGCCGTGGGAGGCGTCCAGCCCGCGCTCGATGGGGCCGTGGCAGAGGAGGTCCAGCACCAGCTCGGGAAAGACCTCGTGCATGTGCTCCAGGTGGAAATCGAGGCCCTCGGCGGTCACCTCCACCGCCCGGCGCAAATGTCGTTCGTAGCGCGCCCACAGCTCGGCCACGCTGGGCGTGGCGGCTTCATCGGCCATCATCTCCTTCCAGGCCACCTCGAACACCGCCGCCAGGTTGATCTTGACGCAGTCGTTCAAGGTGTATTCCCGGCCGGGCAGGGCCGACCAATGGCAGCCGGAATAGGCCCGTTGGCGGGCCAGCTCCAGGGGATAGCCGTTGCGGGCGAACCCCTCGGTGGTGCGGTCAATGCCCAGGAATTTGGGAATGCCGGTCTTGTCCTCAAAGAGGATCTCAACGCCTCGACGCAACAAGCGCGGATCCACCTGATCTCCCACGCAGACGCCGATGTTGGCCGGGATCTTCAGCCGGTGGGCCGCCTCCAGCACCAGGAAGGAGACGCGGTTGGTCACATCGCGGCCCTGCTCGTCCGGCCCGCCCAGCTGGATATAGGCCGTGTCGCGCAGGAGCAGGCAGGCCAGGTGAAAGATGGCCTCCTCGTCAGTGAGCCGGCCGGCGGCGGTGTCGCGTTCGTAATAAGGGGTGAGCAACACGTCCAGCCGCCCCAAGGAGCCGCTGCCGTTGTACATGCGCGCCGCCATCTGGTACCAGATGATCCACTGGCAGGCTTCGCGGAAGGTGCGGGGCGGCTCATGGACGAGGCGGAAGTTGATCTCGGCCATCTCCAGCAGGTTCTGGCGCAGTTGTGGGTGTTCCTCGCGCGCGGCCATCTCTTGCGCGGCGGCGGCGTTGCGGCCGATCCAGTGCTGCATGCCGAGGACGATATCCTCCAAGCCGTCATAGAAATCGGCGGCGCGGGGGGCGTTCACCTGGCGGTAATGGCGGATCTTGCGCAAGATGCCATCCCAGCCCAACTCCAGGCCGATGGCGAGATCTTGGCAGAAATGTTGTGACGCACCGATCCCCGTGACGAGCTGGTATTTCTTTTGCTCGGCCTCAAGGTGGGAATAAGCAAAATCGGGGTTCCAGCCCCGCTTGCGATAGGAGTTGAAATTGACCATGTACGCGCCGGCCAGGGAGCTCAAGGGGTCAATGTAAGGGGGATGGCTCTCCAGCAGGGCGCGAAAGTTCGCCCCACAGGCCTTGGGGCCGAAAAACCCGCCGGAAGGGTGGTTGCTCACCGCCTCGTAGCCTTCCAGGAGGACATCGGTGATGGGCATGCCGGAGGTGCTCATGGTCTGCACCAGGCGGCGACGCTCCGGCGGCGGGAGGATCAGGGCGTGGTCGTCGCGGTCCATCGCCCCCACTACCTGTTGCTTCTCGCGGGTGTGGCGCAGCTTGGTCTCGCGGAGGGCGGCTATGCGCTGTTCATAGGTGAGCTCTTGAATCATCGTGGTCATGGCGATCTCTTGCCTCGTACCAAAGGTGACGAACAATATATGGTTGCTTATACCACTAACTTGCCGGCGGGGCAAATCTCATCGGGCGCGTTTTGCCTCGGCAAGGGAATGTGCTATAATGCGCTGTGCCAGCGACTCGTCAACGGGCGCTGAGTGAGACGTACAAAAGCAACAACAAGTCGCTTGGATCGCTGGACGACCGAGACGGCGCGATACAGCACCTGTTTGGGTGGAGCTATGGTGACCTCGCGTCTTTCGGCGCGGGGTTTTTTGTTGTTCGGGAGGGCGGATGTCCGCGATGCTGATCCGTGTAAGTCAGCTCAGCTACGTCTATAACACCGGCACGCCCTTGGCCATCGAGGCGCTCCGAGGGATCAATCTAGAGATCGCCCAGGGCGAATATGTGGCCCTGGTGGGGCACAACGGATCGGGCAAATCTACCCTGGCCAAGTGTCTCAACGGTCTCTTGCGCCCCACCGCGGGCGAGGTGTGGGTCAATGGTCTTGCCACCCACGATCCGTCCGCGCTGCCAGAGATCCGGGCCACCGTGGGCCTGGTGTTACAGCATCCGGATAACCAGTTCGTGGCCACCGAGGTGGAGGAGGAGGTGGCCTTTGGCCCAGAGAACCTGGGCTTGCCCTGGGCCGAACTGCGCCGCCGGGTGGATTGGGCCCTCCGCGAGACGGACCTGGAGGCGCTGCGCGGGCGCGATCCGCGCACCCTCTCCGCCGGCCAGAAGGCGCGCTTGGCCATCGCCGGCATCCTGGCCATGCGTCCCGCGTGCCTGGTGCTGGACGAGGCGACGGCCATGCTGGATCCCCTCTCACGGCAGGAGGTTTTGGCCCTGGTGCGGCGCCTGCATGGCGAGGGCTTGACGGTGGTGACCATCACCCACCGCATGGAGGAGGTGGTCTGGGCGGATCGCCTGGTGGTGTTGGAGCGTGGGCAGGTGGTGTTGGAGGGCCCGCCCCGCCAGGTGTTGGCCCAAGCGGAACTGCTGGAGGGTTTGGGGCTGGGCCTGCCGCCGGCGGCGGCCGTGGCCCAAGGCTTGCGCCGTCGCGGCCTACCCTTAGCGCAGGCCCTCCTGACCGGGGAAGAGCTGGCCGGAGCCTTGGCCGTGATGCGCAAGGAATCTTCTGTGCGCCGTGGGCTCGCCGCTGCGGATGGCGATGGCTCGGCGCTATCCGCGCCCGCCATCGGCTCGTCTCCGAGGGCGCTGAGGACTGACGGCTGAAAGCTCTGGACAAGGAGCGGGCATGAGCGAGACCATCGTCGCCATCAAGGGGTTGCGCCATACCTATTTGGCCGGGACGCCCCTGGCCGCTCCCGCCCTGCGCGGCGCCGAGCTCACGTTGCGCCGCGGCGAGATGGCGGCCCTCATCGGGCCCAGCGGCGCGGGCAAATCCACCTTGGTGCACTTTGTGAACGGCCTCTTGCGCCCACCGGTCCAGGGACAGGTGTGGGTCCTGGGCCAAGATACGGGCGATCCGTCCTGTGACTTGGTCGCTTTGCGCCGCCAGGTGGGGTTGGTCTTTCAATATCCGCATCAACAGCTTTTAGAGCGGTACGTGGGCGATGATGTGGCCTATGGCCCGCGCCAGTTAGGCCTTACGCGAGAGGAGTTGCGCCGGCGCGTCCGCTGGGCCTTGGACGTGGTGGGGTTGGATTTCGAGACCTTTGTGGATCGCCACACCTTCTCCCTCAGTGGCGGCGAGATGCGCCGGGTGGCCCTGGCCGGCGTCTTGGCCCTGCGGCCCGAACTCCTCATCCTGGACGAGGCCACCACCGGGCTGGATCCCCGCGGCCGCCGGGAGATCCACGCCCTTTTGCGCCGCCTGCGCGCGGAGGAGGGGATGACCATCCTGTTGGTCTCCAACGATATGGATGAGGTGGCCGAATTGGCCGATCAGGTGACGGTGCTTCACCAGGGGCGGACGGTCTGGGCCGGCCCGCCCCGAGAGGTTTTCGCCCAAGCGGAGCGGCTGCGCGCCTGGGGGCTGCTGCCCCCGGCGGCCACCGAGCTCGCCCAGACATTGGCGCGGGCCGGCATGCCGGTGCCTGCGGATGTCATCACCTTGGCGGAGGTGGAGGAGGCGCTATGGCAAGCGTTGCAGGCCTGAGATACCTCACCATCGGCCAATATGTCCCCGGCGATTCGCCCATCCACCGTCTGGACCCCCGGACCAAGCTGGTGGCCCTGGCTCTCTTGCTGGCGGCGGGGTTGGCCACGGCCAAGTTGGCCACCAACTTGGCCCTGTTCCTCGTAATCTGTGCGCTGGTGGGGCTGGCGCGGCTGCCCTTCCGCTATCTCCGCTCCAGCATTCAGCCGGCCTTGCCGGTGATCTTGGTTTTGCTCGCCCTGCAGGTGCTCTTTTACCCCAGCGCCCATCGGGATCCGGCCGGCGCCGGCAGGATGCTGATCTCGTGGGGCGTCCTGCGCGTCTCCGCGGGGGGATTGTGGGCGGCCTCGATCTCTTTGCTGCGCTTGATCAATCTGCTTTTGCTCTTTGGTCTGCTCACCGGCACTACCCCCACCGGCGCCTTGACCCAAGGCCTGGAACACCTTCTGCGCCCCCTCAACGCCCTGGGCCTGCCGGGGCACGAGCTGGCCTTTGTGGGGGCCATCGCGCTGCGCTTTGTGCCCATCTTGGGAGAATCCTTGGAGACGATCCTGCAGGCTCAGGCCTCGCGCAGCGTGCGGCAGGAGGCTGGGACGCGGTGGCGCCTGGCGCGCAACGCCCAACGCACCGCCGCCCTCGTCGTGCCCCTGTTTGTGGAGGCTTACCGCCGCGCCGAGGAGCTGAGCTGGGCCATGCAGGCCCGCTGCTACCGGGGCGGGCGGGGGCGGACCCATCTGCGCACCCTGGTTTTTGCCTCGGCCGATTACCTGGCCTTGGGCCTGGCGGCGTGCACCGTCGCCGGCGTGATCTTGCTACAACGCTTGCCGTTACCTTAAAAGAAAGGAGACCCACTATGTCATCCGGTTCTGCAACCTCGCCCTCGGCCCATCGTCGAGACGCTGCCCCGGCGTATGAGCGGGGGATCCGCCGCATCGTCACCGCTGGGCTGCTCCTGGCCATCACGCTGCTCATGGCTTTTACGCCCATCGGCTTTATCCCCGTGCCCACGCCAGCCGGCAGCGCCACCATCGCCCACATCCCGGCCATCATCGGGGGCATCTTGGAGGGGCCGCTGGTGGCGGTGATCGTCGGCCTCGGCTTTGGTTTTGGCAGCCTGATGAGCCCCGCCGTGCCCGTGAAGGATCCGTTGGTGGTGGTGCTGCCGCGGCTGTTCATCGGCATCACCGCTTGGTGGGTTTTTGCCCTGCTGCGGCGGGCGAACAAGGGCGTGCTCACCGCGATCTTGGCCGTCCTCTTTGTGTTGCTCCTTGGCGCCAGCTATGAGGTCAGCAAAAAGATCCTCTGGCTGGGCATCGTGGTGGCGGTGGCCTCGGTGGCCATCACCGTGGGCCTCTATGTGTGGATGCGTCGCGAGGAGGTGCTCGTCTTTAGCCTGGCCGTGGCCGGCGTGGCGGGGTCCCTCACCAACACCATCTTGGTGCTCTCGGCGGCCATCTGGCGGCTGCCGGAGCTGATCACCCCGGCGGCGGCGCTGACCATCGGTCTGACCCAGGGGATTCCGGAGGCCATCGTCTCGGCCATCGTGGTGGTGGCGGTGGTCTCGGCCTTGCGCCAGATCCACACCCGGCGGCGCGGCGCGCGGCTGTAAACGTCGCCCACCATAGCGCGGAGCGGGGATGGTGGACGGCACTTCCCGTTCTGCGGGAAACGTGGTACAATCCCCTCGGTATCGGCTTGTCCTGCTGGGGCTGCACCGCCCAGGGGCGGTTCTGATCCCTATCGATCCCTATCTGAGGGGAGCAAGATGGATGATACGATTGACCTGACTCAATACGTGACCATACTTATCCGCCGCTGGTATCTGGTGGTTTTGCCGGCCCTGGTATTGGTCATCCTCGTGGGGGTCTGGACTCTGTTGCGGCCCGTCCGTTACCAAGCGCGGGCGCTGATCGCCGCTACCAAGCTGACTACCCAGGTCTCTTACGGAACAGCTATCAAGACGGCCTCAGAGGACGTCAGCAAGCTCCTGGCGGACAAGAACCAGCGGCTGGCCTCTTTCGTGGAGCTGGTGCGTAGCCCCGCTGTGGCTCAAGCTGTGCTGGCCGAAGTTGGTGACGCCCTGCATCCGGACGAACGCTCCGTCGCCGCGCTGTTTGATAAGGTGACGGCCCGCGTCCTCCCCAAGAGCGACCTCATCGAGATCAAGATCACCTATACCGATCCTCACTTGGCGCAAAAGATGGTCGATCTCTGGGCGCGGGAATATGTGCGCCAGATCAACACCCTCTACGGCGACGTGGCGGCGCAATCCTATGAGGTGATTAAGCGTGAGGCGCCGTTGGCCAAGGCGGATTATGAGCGCGCCCAGGCTGCCCTGGAGTCCCTGCTCCAAAAGGACCGCCAGGCGGAATTGCAGCGACGCATCGAGGAGCTCGCGGCGACCATTGCCGCGGTGAGCGCGGCGCGGCGGGGCGTGGTGCAAGGGCTGCTGGCCGAATTGCAACGCACTGAGGCCCTGTTGCGCGCTGCCCAGGACTTGGGCGAGCAATTGCGAACGGGAGGACCTGCGGCAGCGGTGACCAACGGCGCAGCGCTTACGGTGCTTAAACTTCAGGTATTCGGCGAGCTGAGGCAGAGCCAGATGGAAGCCTATGGCGGAGCGATGGCCGCTCAGATTCAAAATGACGCCACCACCATCGTCGCCTTCAATCCCCTGTTGCTACAACTCCAGCCGGGGGCGGGCTCCGCGAGTGCCGCCGAGTTAATCAGCGATGTGGATAGCCTAGCAGCGGTGTTGCGGGCGCGGCGACAGGCCTTGACGGCGCAATTAGCCAGCTTGACAGCAAGTATCTCCCAAGGACAGTCCTGGCCGTTAAGCATTAGCGCTCCAGGGGAACAGACTGTCGCGCAAGCCGAGGGCGATGAGGTGGAGCGCCAGCTAACCCAGATGGTGCAGCAACTGGAGCAACAAGTGCGCGAGCTCAAGGCCGAGTTGGAACAGGAGCAGAACCGCGTCATGCAGGCCAAAACCCAGCGCGACCTGGCCTGGGAGACGTACAACAACGTGATCCGCAAAGAGGCCGAATTGGCCCTGGCGGCGGCAGCTTCGGGCGAGGAAGTGCGCTTGGGGGCGGCGGCGGTGGTCATCCCCGAGGCGCGCGGCCTGGTCAAGAACGTAGCGATCGCCGCCCTGGCGGGATTGGCGTTAGGCATGCTGAGCGCCTTGGCCGTGGGCCTGTGGCCTCGGAGCCGGACTCAGGAGCCGCCCCTGGCCTAGTGGCCGGAGCTTGGCCAGCCGGTAGCCGTTCCCTTCAGACGTTCATCTCTATGTGGGAGGTCGCGATCGGCGAGATGGTGCGGAGCAAATGCTTGACCAGGTTGCGCCAACGCCTGAAGCTGTTGGGACGTTGGGCCCTGGCAGATTGGGCCGTGTCGCTCCTGGGATTGATGCTCCTGGTCAGCCTCCGTGTTTCGCCTCTGCCTCGACGGACGGTGTTGGCAGCACTACCGGTGGCGGGAGGGATTATCATCTATCTGCTGCTCGCCCACTGGTCCTGGCTGCGGCCTCGCTGGGAACGGCTCTGGTGGGGCTTGATCGCCTTTGGGGGCTTGCTTTGCCTGGTGGCGCCGCCGGCCATGCTGCACCCTGAGCACGTCCTTTTTCGCTGGCTCCC
>DAOTZU010000100.1:0-6781 GCA_034433995.1 Anaerolineae bacterium | reverse complement strand
GGAGGCCAGGGAATTGATGCTCTCCAGCCGCAACCTGCTTCGCCCGGCCAACGGCGAGCCAGAGGTGGGGCCCTCCAAAGACATGGTATTGGGCTGCTACTATCTGACGTTGGAACGGCCGGGGATGAAGGGCGAAGGGATGGTCTTTTCCTCCTTTGAGGAGGTGAGCCTGGCCTACGAGCTGGGCGTGGTGCACCTCCATGCCAAGATCAAGTTCTACTATCAGCCGGATGGCCAAGCTCCCACCCTGTTGGATACCACTGTGGGGCGGGTGATCTTTAACTCTGCCTTGCCGGCCGAACTGCGTTTTGTCAACCGGGTCTTGGATAAAGGCGCCCTGAAAAAGCTGGTGGCCGAGGGCTACAAGAAGCTCGGCTTGGAGGGCACCGCCGAACTGGTGGACGCGATTAAGGATATCGGCTTCCGCTATGCCACCCGCTCCGGCACCACCATCGCCATTGACGATATCCACGTGCCGGAGGAAAAGGCCCGCATCTTGGAGGTCGCCAACGAGCGCGTGGCCGAGATCGAACGGCAGTATCGGCGTGGCCTCATCACCGATAACGAGCGCTATGTCAAGACCGTGGAGCTGTGGACCGAGGCTACGGAAGAGGTGACCTCGGCGGTGGCCCGCGAGCTGGATCCGTATAGCTCCCTGGGGATCATGGTCAATTCGGGTTCCACCAAAGGCGGCATCATGCCGGTGCGCCAACTGGCGGGCATGCGCGGGTTGATGGCGGATCCCTCCGGCCGCATCATCCCTCTGCCCATTCGCTCCAGCTTCCGTGAGGGGTTGACCTCGCTGGAGTATTTCCTCTCCACCCACGGCGCCCGCAAAGGCCTGGCCGATACCGCCTTGCGCACCGCCGACGCCGGCTATCTCACCCGCCGTTTGGTGGATGTGGCCCAAGATGTGATCGTCAATGCCGAAGATTGCGGCACCACCCAGGGCATCTGGATCAACAAAAAGAGCACCAAGGCGGCCGGCGAAACCTTTGTGGAGCGCATCAGCGGCCGTTTCACCGCCGCGCCTATCGTGAACCCGAAGACGGGGGAGGTGCTGGCCGAGGCGAATCAACTGATCGATGACGACCTGGCCGAGGCCCTGGACAAGTCAGAGATCGATGCCGTCTATGTGCGCTCGCCCATGACTTGCGCACAACGGTATGGTTTGTGCGTGCACTGCTATGGGCGAGACTTGGGGCGCGGCACGGTGGTCAAGCTGGGCGAGGCGGTGGGCATCATCGCGGCCCAATCCATCGGCGAGCCGGGCACCCAGCTCACCCTGCGCACCTTCCACACCGGCGGCGTGGCCGGCACCAGCGACATCACCCAGGGCTTGCCCCGGGTGCAGGAGCTGTTTGAGGCCCGCAACCCCAGAGGCCAGGCCATCATCGCCGATATCGGCGGCAGGGTGGAGGTGCGCGCCGAGGGGGACCAGCGCTGGGTCAAGATCGTCGCCAGCGAGATCAAGCGTGTCGAGCATCCCGTGAGCGCCGAGTATACCCTTTTGGTGGCCGATGGTGAGGAGGTGGTGGAGGGCCAGGTGCTGGCTTCTTGCCCCGAGCGCGAGGATCTTGTGGCCAAGGCCTCCGGGCGGATCAGCCTGGAGGAGGGCAAGGTCGTCGTCTTGCATGAAGAAAAGCGGGAGCGCGAATACGAGATCCCCGTCACGGCGCGCCTGGTGGTGTTCGATGGCGAGGTGGTCAAACCCGGCGCCATGATCACCGAAGGCTCCAAGAACCCCCACGAGATCTTGGCGATCTTGGGCGTGGAGGCCGTGCGCGAGTATCTGATCACCGAGATCCAAAAGGTGTACCGTTCTCAGGGCGTGACCATCAACGATAAGCACATCGAGGTGATCATCCGCCAGATGTTGCGCCGGGTGCGCGTTACCTCCAGCGGCGATAGCGAATTGCTCCCCGGCGAACTGGTGGACCGCATCGATTTCGAAAAGCTCAACCAAGAGATCCTGGCCAAAGGTGGCGAGCCGGCCACCGCCGAACCGGTGCTTTTGGGCATCACCAAGGCAGCGCTCAACACCGATAGCTTCCTCTCGGCGGCCTCCTTCCAGCACACCATCAGCGTGCTGGCCAGCGCGGCCATCGAGGGGCGCACCGACGAGCTGCGCGGGCTCAAGGAGAGCGTCCTCATCGGCAAGTTGATCCCCGCCGGCACGGGCTTTCGCCAAGAGCAAGAGGCCGCGCCACAGGCAGTGCGTCCCAAGATCCTGGATCGTTCCCTGGAAGAGATGGACGTGGATCTCTTGCGCGAGGTGGATGGTGGGATGTTCTCCAGCGGCTCTAGCGGCGAGTTCGAGCCCCTGGATGCCTCCCTCTTGGAGGAGGAGCTGGAGGAAGAGGACCTTGAGGAGATCGAAGAGGAAGAAGACGAGGACGATCTCTTGGGCGAGGATGAGTTCAAGTCCGAGGATGAGGAATAGCCGATGGATGCCTGGTTGATCCGTCGTCCATGGCAGCGAAGAAACAACGGGGGGCTTCCGGCCCTCCGTTTCGCTATTGTGGGGTTGAGCACCATACTTTTCGGGCTGGCGGGCGCCGTGCTGGCCATCGCCGGGGGCCTTTGGGGCGTGTACGCCTTTTACGCCCAAGGGCTGCCCTCGCCGGAGGAGATCAGCCGGCGGAGCATCGAGAACTTTGAGACGACGCGCATCTACGACCGCACGGGGCAACACATCCTTTACGAGATCATCCCCCCTGAAGGTGGCCGGCGCACCGAGGTGCCCCTTGCCCGCATCCCCGTCCACCTGCGCAACGCCACCATCGCCATGGAGGACAAGACCTTTTACACCAACCCCGGCGGGATCAATATCGAGGGCCTGGCCCGCGCCGTGTGGGGCACCCTCCGCGGGCAGTACGCCGGTGGCGGCAGCTCCATCCCCCAACAGCTCATCCGCAACGTGATCATGACGCCCGAAGAGCGGATGGAGATGAGCTACAACCGCAAGATCAAGGAGTTGATCCTGGCCATCGAGCTCACCCGGCGCTATCCCGGCGTCGAGGGGCGCGACAAGATCTTGGAATGGTACCTGAACAACGTCTTCTATGGGCACTTTGCCTACGGCGTCGAGGCGGCGGCCCAGACCTACTTTAACAAACATGTGGAAGAGCTCACCTTGGCCGAGGCGGCGATGCTGGTCCCTTTGGGCAACGCGCCGGCGCTCAATCCCATTGACCATCCCGAAGAGGCCAAGAAGCGCCAAGAGATCGTCTTGGACCAGATGTATCTCCAAGGGTACATCACCGCCGAGGAGGCTTTTGCGGCCAAGCAGCAACCTCTCGTCATCGCGCCCCCTCGGTTCGACATCGTCGCCCCGCACTATGTCCTCTGGATACGTAATCTGTTGGAGGAGCAATTCGGCAGCGATGCCGTGTATGGCGGCGGTCTCCAGGTGATCACCGCCCTGGATCTGGAGATTCAGAACAAGGCTCAGGAGATCGCTCGGACGCAGGTGGCCAGCTTCCGCGAAAAATACAAGGCCTCCAACGCCGCCGTGGTGGTGTTGGATGCCAAGACCGCCGAGGTCAAAGCCATGGTGGGCAGCCTGGATTATTTTGACCGCAGCATTGATGGGCAGATCAACATGGCCCTCTCCCCCAGGCAACCGGGCTCCAGCTTCAAGCCCTTCACCTACGCCACCGCTTTCGCCCAAGGCTACACGCCGGCCACCATGGTCATGGACGTGCGCACCAGCTTCCCCGATCCGCCCAACCCGGAGCCTTACGTCCCGGAGAACTATAGCCGCAATTACCACGGGCCGATGCTGCTGCGCCAGGCCTTGGCCTGTTCCTACAACATCCCCGCCGTGGCCATCGCCAGCAAGGTGGGCATCCCCAATGTCGTGGCGACGGCGCGGGCCATGGGCATCACCACCCTCACCAAGCCGACCTACGGCCTGGCCCTCACCCTGGGGGGCACCGAGGTCCCCCTGCTGGATATGGCCTACGCCTTTAGCGTGTTCGCCAATGGCGGCACCATGGTGGGCGAGGAGGTGCCGCCGGAGAAGCAAAAGCCGGGGTATCGGCAGTTGGAGCCTGTGGGGATCTTGAAAGTGACCGATGCCAAGGGGCAGGTGCTGTACGAGTATACCCAGCCCAAGAAGCGCGGGGTGCTCAGCCCGGAGGTGGCTTTTCTCCTCACCGATATCCTCTCCGATAACCGGGCACGGACGCCGGCCTTTGGCGCCGATAGTGTGTTGGTGATCAAGGATCGCCCCGCGGCCGTCAAGACGGGCACCACCGACGAGTATCGCGACGGTTGGACCATCGGCTACACCCCTCAATACGTGGTGGGAGTTTGGGTGGGCAACACGGATTACACCGAGATGGAAAAAGGGGCTGCGGGCGTGCGCACGGCCGGCCCCATCTGGCATGACCTCATGGAATGGCTCCATGCCGATCTCCCGGTGGAGAATTTCACCCGGCCGCCCAATCTGGAGACGGCCATCATCGAGCCCAAGTCGGGCAAGCTGCCCACAGAATACTCGCCCTCACGGATGCAAGAGATCTTTATCCAGGGCACGGTGCCCACCGAGCACGACGATGTGCACCGCCCGTTCCGCATCTGCAAAGAGACGGGGAAATTGGCCACTGTCTATTGCCCGCAGGACCAAGTGGAGGTGAAGGTCTTTGAGATCTATCCCCCCGAGGCCGATGACTGGGTGCGCGAGAACCAGATCCCGCAACCGCCACGGGAGTATTGCGACCTCCACGGGCCGAACCTGGTCAATGCCGATGTCGCCATCGTCAGCCCCAAGAACCTGCAGATCGTCCGCGGCCTTGTGCCCATCATGGGCAACGCCCGGGCCGGCGGCCAGGAAAAGTTCTGGCTAGAGTTCGGCCAAGGGCTGACCCCTGGCGCCTGGCTGCCCATGGGCCCGGAACACGGCCACCGGGTGGAGAACAATGTCTTGGAGTATTGGGATACCACCGGCTTGGATGGCCTGTACACCTTGCGCCTTTCGGTGATCGACGGCGGCAACTTGCGCCAGGCTTCCCTCAATGTGTTGGTGGATAATATCTCGCCCACGGTCAGCATCATCCACCCGCCGGATGGCAAAGTGTACGAGATGAACAAGGATGAATGGGTCAACATCCAGGTGGATGCCCAGGATAACATTGCCATGAGCCGGGTGGAGTTTTTCCTGGACGAGCGCTCGTTGGGCTTTAGCACCGTGGCCCCCTACACGCTGCGCTGGACGTTGGTCATGTCCAACACGCAGCCGGTCAAGGAAGAGACCCGGCCCTTGCCGCCGGGGATGGAGATCATCGCCAACGCAGGCGGCTACACCGAGACCCACACCATCTATGTGGTGGCCTATGACGCCGCCGGCAACCAGATGAAGAGCGAGCCGGTGAAGGTGCAGATCATTCCGGAGCGCAAAGATAAGGACAAGAGGACGAGCTTTGCGTTGCCCATCTGGCGGAGAGAAGAGATCGTCGGCTGAGGGCTAGAGATCCAGGTCGCGGAGTTTCTCCTCGGAGAAACCAAAGTGATGGGCGATCTCGTGGATCACGGTGCGGCGGATGAGGCGGATGAGGTCGCGCCGATGGCGCGCCGTCAGTTCCAGGGGACCTTGGAAGAGGGTGATGCGGTCGGGGGGCAGGAGGTTGTACCCCCGGCCGCGTCGTGTCAAGGGGACGCCCTCGTAGAGGCCCAAGAGGAGGCCCTCGCGCACGCCGGCGGAGCGCAGCTGTTGGGCTGTGGGCCAAGGCGCAACCACGATGGCCACATTATCCATGTGCTGGCGCACCCAATCGGGGAGTTCGTCCAGGGCTTGGGCCACCAACGCCTCAAATGCGGCGGCATCCAGCATCGGTTCCTTCACGCCCCTCCTTTGAGCTCAGGTCTCAGCGTGCAGCTATCAGCTAGCTATTGGGTTCGCTTTGCGCCAAAAAACCGCAAGGGCCAAAAAACGGCGTCGCGCTTTCTCCATACCCCTTGTCTGGCAGCCCCCATGCCACATGCCGGGCTCTATGGCCCGGCGAGAAACGTTTGCAGCAGGTCCACAAAGGCGTTCAAGTCGTAGCTGCCCCGCATGCGCAGCCGTGGGAGCTCGAAAAGGTGTCCGGAGCGCTGCGCCACGCCCTGCTTGACGGTCACCGCGCCCCAATAATGGGCCGAGCGGAGCACCTGCACCACCCGCTCGTCGTACTGGCCCGACGGATAGCAGAAAAAGCGCACGCTCTTGCCGGTGCGCGCTTCGATGGCCTCTTTGGCCCCCAATACTTGCCAGATGATGTAATCCAGCGGCTTGCCGCGCAGATCCATATGGGTGTAGCCGTGGGCCTCCATGGACATGCCCGCCTGGGCCATCTCGCGCACGTGGTCCCAAGTGAGATAGTCCGGATGCCCCTGGTCGATGGGCGCCGTGATCAAAAAGAAGGTGGCCGTGAAGCCATATTGCTGCAGCAAAGGCAAGGCCTCGGTGTAGGCATCGCGGTAGCCGTCATCGAAGGTGAGGATGATGGGTTTGGGCGGGAGCGGCCAACCGGTCTCCAAGGCCAGGGCCAGATCGTGCAGCGAGATGCTGGTGTAGCCCGCCTCGCGCAAATAGCGCAGCTGCTCCGCGAACCGCTCCGGCGAGACCGAGAGATCCCGGCGGATGGCGTCGGCCCCGGCGGGCGGGTCGGAGAGGTAATGGTACATCAGGATGGGCACGCGCAGCGTGCGGGCGATGCCATCGGGCGTGGGCCAAGGGATGGGGGTGGCCGTGGGCGATGGCGTGGGCGTGGCCGAGGCGGTGGGGGTGGGCGAGGGT
>DAOTZU010000099.1:0-10356 GCA_034433995.1 Anaerolineae bacterium | reverse complement strand
CCCAAGGGGAGAGGAGGGCAGGCCCTCTCCCGCCGGGAGAGGGGTGGGGTGAGGGGTGGTTGTCGCGCCCTGTTTTCCCCCCCTCACCCGGCCTCTCCCCCAAGGGGAGAGGAGGGCAGGCCCTCTCCCGCCGGGAGAGGGGTGGGGTGAGGGGCGGTTGTCGCGCCCTGTTTTCCCCCCCTCACCCGGCCTCTCCCCCAAGGGGAGAGGAGGGAAAGGGGAGAGGTGAGGGCTGAGCATCCCCAGGCAGCATGTCTAGCCCAGGACGCTCCCCACAAAGGCCCGTTGCCCGCGGGCGAAGGCACGGGCATCCAGTGCCTTTTTCCCGGCCAGCTGCACTTCCTCCAAAAGCAACAAGCCGCTTCCCGTGACGACGCCGATCCCTTCCTCCGTCTCCACCACCGTGCCCGGGGCCTCCGTCCCGGCCCAAGCAGGGATGGGGCGGGCGTGCAACACGCGCAATAGTACGTCCTGATGGAAGGTATAGGTTCCTGGCCAGGGCGTCAAGGCACGGATGCGCCGGTCGAGCTGCAGGGCGGGT
Source organism: Anaerolineae bacterium (assembly GCA_034433995.1). Classification (GTDB taxonomy): domain Bacteria; phylum Chloroflexota; class Anaerolineae; order UBA1429; family UBA1429; genus DAOTZU01. Next base: position 9,815 of record DAOTZU010000099.1, on the reverse strand, counting down.
TCACGCCAATTCAACAGGCCGTCCTCCTTGGTCAAAGGCGGGGCGTAAGTGGCCCGGGTTTCGTCTTGGGGTTGTGGGGCGATCTCGCCGGCCAGCCAAGGGGGAATGGTGCGCAGCAATAAATCGGCCCCCAGGTGGGCCAGCCGGGCGGTGAGGGTGACGGTGGTCTCGTTGGTCGCGATGGCCAACCGCTCCTGGGCCAGGATGGGACCGGTATCCATGCCGGCATCGGTCAACATGAGGGAGATGCCCGTCTCGGCGTCGCCGTGGAGGATGGCAGCGGCGATGGGCGCCGGGCCTCGCCAGCGGGGCAAAAGAGAGGCATGGACGCCGATGCAGCCGTGGGGCGGGATGCTCAGGACATCGGGGCGCAGGATCTGGCCAAAGGCGGCGAGGACCATCAGCTCCGGCGCAGCGCGGCGCATGGCCTCCACCACGGCCCGATCGCGGCGCAGATTTTCCGGCTGCCACACCGGGACGCCGTGGGCCTCGGCCACCCGTTTGACGGGCGAGGCTGCCACGTGGGTCCGCCCTCGGCCGGCGGGGCGGTCCGGTTGGGTCACCACCGCCACCACTTGGTGTTGGCCCAGCAGGGCTTCTAGAATTGGCACAGCGAATTCGGGCGTGCCCAAAAAGATGATCCGCGCCATCCCCTTCCTCCGGTGGGCGATGCCTTTTTCACAGCCTGAAGTGGGTCGCGAGAAACTTGCAGGGTTGTTGCAATGTGCGAGGTGAACGTGTGAAGGGCGTCCACCTCGGGTTTGACGTTACCGCCTTTTTGACCGGCTGTCAAATCCACACAGAAAGAGGGTGTTGAAAAAAGGTATGTAGAGGCCTTGCCCGCCATCGGATTCCATCCGACGGGGGTATTTCTCGATACCCTCCACAGAAAGCGCCTTCGGTCGCGCGAGATGGCGTTGCCGTTTTTTGTCTCCTCGATTCACTCCACCACCAGCTCCCCCAAGAGCAGACGGTCATCGGGCAGCCGCGTACCGTCGGGGCCGCGCAGTTCCAGCCGGGCCATGGTGTGCGGATCGTACAGGCCCACGGCAAAGGTGTATTCCCCCGGTGCGCGTTCCTTCAGCGGTGGCAAAAGGTGACGATCGACGATCACCTCCTCCGGCAGCCAGCCGCTGGTGGGGCGCTGGCCCTCGGCGGGGGGCACGTCTTGTTGGCTGACGATCTCGCCCCGTTCGTTCAGCAGATGGACAAAGACGGTGTAATCCCCCTCCACCGGCGCGCCGGCGCGCCAATAGAGGGTGAGAGGCGGGGGCACGGTGCCCTGCCAGGCGGTGGGGTCCAGATCGTAGCCCAAAAGCTGGATGGACGTCCCCAGGGTGGCAGGGGTGGGCCAGGCGTGTTGCATGGGAGGCGGCGTCATCAGGCGGGACAGGCCGGCCACGCGCACCGCGCCCAAACGCCAGCGCTCGCTCCGGCCGGCGAGGCCGAGGAGGAGAGAGTAATCGCCGGGCGCGAGTTCGGCCGGCAGGGCCAGGAGGTAGCGCTGCTCCACCAGCTCACCCACCTGCCAATCCATGACAGGATATTCGCCGGCCAGGGGGTAGCGCCAGCGGGCCGCCACCGTCCCATCGGCCGCCTGCAAAGAGAGCTCCGCCTCCAGGGATGCATCAGCCTCGGCCGCCTTTTGCCAGGTCACGGCCACCAAGAGCTTTTCCCCCGGTCTTCGCTTGGCCTCCACCGGCTGCCACAGAGCAAGGCGCAGCGGCGAAAATTGCGGTCCGGCCGCCATCACCGGGGCGAGGGCACGGCCCTCGGACGTCAGGCGGGTCTGCCCGGCCTGGAGATAGATGCCCATGGGCGCCCCATCGGCCCCGCGCACCAGGAGCGGCGTCGCGTTCTCGCCGGCGAAGAGCAGCCGCACCTCGTACGCGCCGGGCGGGATCGCCGCGGGCAGGGGCACGTCCAGCCATTGCCAGACCTCATCCCCCGGTTCCCATTCGCTGGGGATGAAGCCCAGCTCATCCACTTGCGCCCAAAGGACGCCCTGCGCATCCACCACATGTACGGCGAAGGAGCGCGGGGCGTCGGTTTTGGCCCGCACCTGCCACCGCAGCGCCACCCGCAATGGTTCGTCGCGCCGGGCGCTGGCGGGCACGTCCACCTGCCAGAGGATGACCTCATCGCCCAGGAGGGCGCGGGGGATGGCGGGCCGCTGCACCGCGGGCGGTTGGCACAGGTGGTAAATCTCCACCACCGGATCCCCGATGGTGCCGCTCCGCTCCTCCTTGGCGCAACTGAGGGCCTGCAAGATCTCTACCGCCGGCCCGATGGGTTTGGCATCGTAGATGGGCACGATATAATCTATCTCGCGGCCATCCCAGGCGGGCAAAACCACCGTTCGCCTGCCTTGCACCCATTTCGCCTGCACCGTCGCGGGCGCGGTGAACACGGCCGAGGGGTGGTGGTGATGCTCGGAGGCGAACACCACCCTTCGCCCGGCAGCCAAAGATTGCTGGGCCACCTGGCTCGCCGCCACCACATCGCTGTGGAAATGGTAATATGTGCTCTTGGCGGGTGCCCAGATGGTGAAATAGTAGCTCCCGCTCCACACGCCTTCGGCCAAGAGGAGCGCGCCCAAGAGCGCCGCGCCCACCGCCTTCCCTTTGGGCCGCACGCCCAGCCAACGGTAGACCTCTGCCAGGCCCAGGGCGGCGAGGCCATAGATGGCCGGGATGACGCCAAAGATGCGCTGGCTTACGGGGTAGGGCTCCACGGTAAAGACGGGAGGCAGGGCCATCACCAACCACCAGAGGACGAGGAGGCCGTTCTCCGGCCGCCTCCAGCGCCAGAGGGCCAGCCCCAGGCCCAAGAGGAAAAAGGGGCCGATGAGCGGGTCGAAGGCTGGCCGTCCTTGCAGGCTGTAACGGCCCTGGGTGCTCAAACGGGGGAGAAAAGTGGGCAGAATGTGCCACACATTATCCGCCAGGCGGCGCAGACCGTCGCTGCCCTGTTTCCAGGCCAACACCTGGTCGGCGCGCTCCCAGAAATCGTGGGGGTGGCGCAGATAATGCCAACCCAACGGGGCAAAGACGACCAAGGCCACCACGCAGGCCAACACGAGCCCGTGCCGGCGAGACCAGAGCCTTTTCCGGTCAACGAGCAGGAGGTATAGCACGCCCAAAACCACCATGGGCGGGAAGAACCTGGCCGCGAGATAGATATAGAGGGCGCTGGCCGTGGCCGCGCCGCCCAAGGCCATGCTCCACAATTCCCCGCGCCTGTAGCCGCGCCAGAGGAGGTAGATGGCCAGGCTCTCCACCAGGGGCATCAACGTCCAGCAAAAGCCGGTGCGGGTGACGTTGAAATGCCAATACGAGATGGCGGTGAGGAGCGCCCCGATCAAGGCCACCCGACGATCGCATAGTTCCCGCAGGGCCAGGTATGCCGCGGGGATGGTCAAGATGCCGATCAGCGCCGAGGTGAGGCGCAGGCCCAGGGTGTTGGGCCCGGTAAAGAGGTAAACCAGGGCCACCAGGTACATGTAGAACGGCTCGCGGCCGGTGTAGGCCTGAAAAAAGACGGGGAAGTGACCTTGGTAGATGTATTCCCCCTGTAGACCATAGACCGCCTCGTCAAAATGCAGCCCCGGCGGGAAGCTATCCAGGCGGTAGAGGCGCAGGAATGCGCCCACCAACGTGATGGCGCCAAGGGCGAGGAGCTCTCGGCGCAACCGGGCGGGTTGGGCAGCAGATTGAGAGGGCAAGATGCGCTTCATGGGCAATGGTCCTTGGTAGATGCGGTGGGGCCAAGTCTAGGCGGCCATGGGGATGCTGTCAAGATCCTCGGCGGGCCGGCAGGTCTCAAAGGCCCCATCGGGCCTGGGTGTTTTGCTGTCTCCCAGGAGCGCATAGATCCCTTGTCATGGCAGGCTCGGTAGATTATAATCTCTTCCAAAGGCGCGTTCTTCAGTTCTAAGCGAAGGAGGTGCAGCGATGACGGGTTGGCACAGTGTGGGCGCGGAGGCAGCCTGGGCCGAGGGGACCATGCGCGAGGTGGAGGTGGCCGACCAACCGGTGGTCGTGGCGCGGGTGGGGGGCCGGTTCTGGGCCGTGCAGGGGCGTTGTCCGCATCTTCGGGTGCGCTTGGCGCGGGGCACGCTCCAGGGGAAGGTGATCACCTGTGTCCCGGACACGGCTCCCAGTTCGATATCACCACCGGCCAGAACCTCCTCTGGATCGACTCCCTGCCGGGGATCATCAAAGGCATGGCCCGGGCCATCAGCAAGCCCCAAAATCTGACCACCTTTCCCGTCAAAGTGGAGCAAGGGGAGGTGTGGGTGCAGGCCTAGATCAATTCTATCATTTCTGTATTGACAAAATCAAGAATATATGCTATACTTGGGGCGACCTGATAGATCAGGGTCTGTTGGATCATAAGGAGGTATGAGACAATGGAACGGATCAAGGTTGCTCCGGAGGTGTGCTCCTATACGGATGATGATCACACCCGTTTGACCATCGAGATCTCACTACCTGGCGTCAAGCGGGAGAACATCCGCCTGAAGATGCATGAAGATAGCCTCACGCTTTCGGCGCCTCGGGATGATCTGGAATATGTGACCACATTGTCCTTCTGCTGCCCGGTGAAGCATCAGCAGGCAGAGGCCACGTATCAGGATGGGCTGCTGAGGATTGAGGTGCCTTTCAAGGATCTGATGGAGGATGCGGTGACGATCCCCGTCCGTTGAGCGGGGCAAGAGCCGTCGGTGGCTGTTACGCTAGCCTGACCGGTTGAGGTGCCAACCTCAACCGGTCTTTTTTTTCTGCTTTGGCCGATTTGACAAGCTTCGCCCCCGGCCTAAGATGTGGGCCGTTTGCCCAATCTCCTGTGCGGGGTGCTAGCATGAAAACTGTCGCTCTCTTGCTCATCTCCAACATCTTTATGACTACCGCTTGGTATGGCCATCTTAAATACAAGGATGCGCCCCTGTGGAAGGTGATCTTGGTGAGCTGGCTCATCGCCTTTGTGGAATATTGTTTCCAGGTGCCGGCCAACCGCCTGGGTCACGGCCAGTTCACGGCGGCCCAGCTCAAGACCATCCAGGAGATCATCACCCTGGTGGTGTTCAGCGTGTTTTCAGTGCTCTATCTCAAAGAGAGTTTCCGCTGGAATTATCTGGTCGGGTTTGTCTTTATCATCGGGGCGGCCTTTTTCATCTTCAAGAAGTGGTAAGCCCCTCCGCGGGCCATGGCGCGCTGCGGTTGACAACCTGTCCGCCCGGCGCCATAATCTGCACAGACCAACCGAGGGGGCAAAGATGAAAGCTCTGGTACACACCGCGCCTTACGTGATGGAGTTGCAGGATTGGCCGATTCCCGATTATGGCCCGGAGGACCTGCTTATCCGGGTCAAGGCCTGCGCCATCTGCGGCTCGGACGTGAAAGGGTATACCGGCAAGACGGGCCGCCGCCAGCCGCCCATCATCATGGGGCACGAGGCCGCCGGCGTGGTGGAGGCGGTGGGGGCCCAAGTCACCGATTTCGCCCCCGGCGATAGGGTGGGCTTTGATTCCACTGTCTATTGCCGTCGCTGCGCCTACTGCTTGCGGGGCCAATGGAACCTGTGCGCCAACCGCCAGGTGGTGGGGGTCTCGGAGGGGACCTACCGCCGCCACGGGGCCATGGCCGAGTATGTGGTGGTGCCCCATTGGATCGCCACCCGCTTGCCCGCGAGCGTCTCCTTCACCCAGGCTGCTCTGATCGAGACGGTGGCCGTCGGCGTCCACGCCGCCAACCGCACCCCCCTCAAGCTGAACGACACCGTGGTCCTCATCGGCGCGGGGGGCGTGGGCCTTACGGCGCTCCAGGCCATCCGTCTCAAGGGCGCGGGCAAGGTCGTCGTCACCGATCTCTCGCCGGCGCGGCTGGAGCTGGCCCGGCGCTTTGGCGCCGATGTATGCCTGCGGGCCGATGCCCCTGACCTTTTGGCCCAACTGCGCGCCGCCACCGGCCCGGAGGGCGCCGACGCCGTGTTGGAGGCTGTGGGCATCCAAGCGACTTTGGACCTGGCCCTGGCCATCACCCGCAAGGGGGGCGCCTTGACCCTCATCGGCAACGTGGCCCCGCGGGTGGAGCTGGGGTTGCAGGATATCGTCAGCCGCGAGCTCAATCTTTATGGCGTATGCGCCTCCAACGGGGAATATGCTGCCTGCGTGGAGCTGGTCGCCTCGGGGAGGATCGTGGTGGACCCGCTGATCAGCGAGACGGCGCGCATCGAGGATGGCCAGGCCATCTTTGACCGCCTTTACCGCGGCGTGGAGGGCAATTTCCGCACGGTGTTTGTCTTTGACTGAGGCCCAGCGAGGATGAAAGGAGTGCTCCAGAGGATGTTGCCCGTTTTCATCGCGCTGGCGGTTATGGGCGCCTTGGATTTGGGCGCCGGCGTCCTCTGGCTCTTTTTCTTCCGCGGCCGTCGGCAGCACAGCGGAGCGGAGGAGGGCGGGGAGAGCTTGGCCGGCCAAGGGGAGAGGGGCTACATCCCTCTGGGGCAGCTTTTGCGCGGACGGGAGGTGCGCGCCTCCTACGAGGTGAGCTTGTCCTTCGCCGAGATCAAGGAGCTGATCCGGGCCCGCCGGCCGGAGGCCTTTCCCGTGCTCCTGATGTTGGGCGGGCTGGCGGAGCTGCTGATATTCGGGGCGCTGGCCCTCTGGGTGGTCATCGCCGACAAGATCATCGGCTCCCTCATCCTCGTCATGGTAGTCTATGGCCTCGTCCGCGCAGCCATGGGCTTGGCCCGCGCTTGAGGCGCGGAGCGCGTGGATGCGCCTCCCGTGTGCGCCTTGCTTACCTTTCCGCCTCCACGTAAGCCCTGAGGAAGGTGCTGGCCTCCTCTGCCCGCACGGCGTACTCTCCCATCATGGCGGGCAGCAACACGAACCGCACCGCCGGCAGCGCCACCGGCGCCCCGGCCCAATGGAGCGTGCCGCGCCCCGCCACGCAACCCCAGATTTCAAAGGTGGCGCCCTCACAGCGCCCGGCGAACTCGCCGCCTGCCGCCAGCTCCACACGCTCCACGGTGAATTGCGGGCAGCGCGCCAGGAGCGCGCGCCGGAGGTTCTCTCGCGCCTCGATGACCGCCGGCGCAACCTTGCCCGGCGCGACCTGGTGCAAGTTGATCACCTCCAGGGCCTTGTCCACGTGTAGCGGGCGCGGCTTGCCATCGGCCCCCAAGCGACCCCAGTCGTAGACGCGGTACGTCGTATCCGAGTTCTGCTGGATCTCGGCCACCACGATCCCCGCCAAAAGGGCGTGTACTGTGCCGGCGGCGATAAAAATGGCGTCGCCGGCGGCCACGGGGAGGCGCTGCAGATAGCGCTCCAAGTTGCCCGCTTGCAAGGCGGCGAGGAAGGCCTCGCGGGTAACCTCCTGGGCCAGGCCATAGATCAACGCTGCGCCGGGCTTGGCGTGGAGCACGTACCACAACTCGGTCTTGCCCGGCTCGCCGCCCTCATGGGCTTGGGCGTAGGCGTCATCGGGGTGCACCTGCACAGAGAGGGGCGCGTTGGCATCCAACAGCTTGACCAAGAGGGGAAAGCGGCCTCGGGCCAGCATCGCGCGGTTGTTCCGGCCCACCAATTCTTCGCCCAGGGCCGCCAAAACCTCCGGCAAAGCGCGCCCGCGCCAATAGCCCGCCTCCACCACCGTGGGCGAGGAGGGATGGCCAGAGATCTCCCAGCTTTCGGCCACGATCCCCGGCGGCAGCGCGCGCCCGTAGAGGGCTTCCAGGTTGCGCCCACCCCACAGATAATCGCGGAAGACGGGGATGAAGGTGAGGGGGTAAAGGTCTTGTCGCAAAGGTAGCTCCTCCTGGGATTGATGTGCGTGGTTCCATGCCTATGATATGTGCATAGCAATCTAATGGCAAACCATGCTAGCAGTTCCCCACCAGCGGCTTTGTGTTTCCACTTTTTGAGCCGGTCCTGGGTGAGGAGGGTGTCGAGAAATGCGTCCGTCGGTTAGAAACCGACGTCTGGGGATGGTAAGCCCGCGCCGCGGGCTTGGCAAGCAGAGCCGTCGGATTCCATCCGACGGCGGGCAAGGCGTCTACAAGCCTTTTTTCAACACCCTCTGGGTGAGCAAGTTTGACGCCCCTGGGCGAACAGCCATAATAAGCTCGCTGGAGGGGAGGCCCTCAGGGGCGAAAGGATTTCGGCGGTCACCTCTGTGCGCCAGCGGTGGCGGGACATGCTGAGGGCCGCTGGCTGACGGCTACAGGCTATTCCAGGAGGTTCCCATGCGCATCGCCATCATCTCGGATATTCACGATAACATTTGGGCCCTCAAGGATGTGTTGGAGCGCCTGCGCGATTGCGAGGCGCTCTTGTGCCTGGGCGATCTCTGCGCGCCCTTTACCTTGGCGGCCATCGCCGAGGGGTTCTCTGGACCGATCCATGTGGTCTGGGGCAACAACGATGGCGACAAGTTGCTCCTGGCGCGCACGGCGGATAAGGCCGGGAATATCACCCTGCATGGCGATTTCGCCGAGCTGGAGTTGGGCGGGCGCAGCATCGCCCTGACCCATTATCCGCAGTTGGCCAAGGCGCTGGCCCAGAGCGGGGCCTATGATCTGGTGTGCCACGGCCATAATCACCAGCGCCAGGTGACGACGGTGCGCCAGACGTTATTGGTCAACCCCGGCGAGGTGATGGGGCGCTTTGGGGTGAGCAGTTGCGCCATCTATGATAGCGCCCTGCACCAGGCCCACATCGTGGAACTGGAAGGCCGAACGCGCCCCAGGTGAGGGCAAAGATTGCCCGTGGTGCTGGGCCACTGGCCCTTGTGGCATGCCGCCGCATCCCCAGCGCACCGGCGGCAGCTCTCTGCGGCACGCAACCTGCACACCGCCGAGACGTATAGAGAGCAGGGTGACGGGTGGTGTAGCGATGGGAGTCCTTTTGCCGACGGAACACGCCGAGCAAGAAAAGGAGTGGCTGTTGCAGGCCCAGCAGGGAGATCAACAGGCGTTCGCCAAACTGGTGGAGGCCTATCAGCTCGCCGTCTTTAACCTCGCCTACCGCATGTTGGGCAACCCCAGCGAGGCTGAGGACGCGGCCCAGGAGACCTTTCTGCGCGCCTACACCCGTCTCCACACCTGCGATCCGCAGCGCAAATTCTCCTCTTGGATTCTCGCCATCGCCTCGCATTATTGCATCGATCGCCTGCGTCGGCGGCGCGGCAAGGATCCTGTGTCTTTGGAGGAGCTGAACTCGGGGCGTTGGCTCCCCGATGGCAAGCTCAAGCCCGAAGAACAGGCCCTGCGGCAGGAGCAGAGCGCCCTCATCCAGCGGTTGCTAGGGGAGCTGCCGGCGGATTACCGCCTGGTGATCATTTTGCGCTATTGGCATGACCTCTCTTATGAGGAGATCGCCCAGATCACCCAGACGACGGAAAGCGCGGTCAAATCCCGTTTGCACCGGGCGCGCCAGGTGATGGGCGAAAAGTTGAGCGCGGAGGCAGCGCTGCAGCAGGAGACGAACTCTGAGGGAAGGAGATTCAGCGAACATGCAGTGTCAGCAGGTCTCTGAACTGATGTCGCTGCGCCTGGATCGCTCCTTGCCGCCGGCGGAGGAACGAGGGGTGCAAGAACATCTGGCGGGCTGCCCTGCCTGTCGCGCCGAGGAAGCCCTCTTGCAGCGGGTGGATGGCCTCTTGGCCGGCGCCCCCCTCTTGGCGCCCTCGGCCGGATTTGTGCCGGTGGTGATGGCCCAAGTGCGCCGTCGGGCGGCCTGGCGGGGCGTGGTGCGCGGCGCATTGGCGCTGTTCCTGGGCGCCCTCGGCCTGATGGCCCTGGGCGCG
>DAOTZU010000098.1:0-4062 GCA_034433995.1 Anaerolineae bacterium | reverse complement strand
GAAGGACATCTTTCAGGGCTCTTTGCGTCCGCATTTGGTGGCCCTTCTGGGGCAAGGATTTTTCCTGGAATGGCGGGCCATCGTCGCCTGCGGCGATGAGTCGGTGTTGGCCCCGCTCCTGGCGCCCGTGGTGGCGGCGCATCCGGAGGTTTATGTCAAATCCCGCGCCAAGCGCTTTAATCGCGAGAACCGCTTCTTGATAACCCTTTCCGCCCGCGGTCGCGAGCCCGCCCAGGTGGAGCCGCTCCTGGCCGCGGCCTGGGAGGATCTGGCCGCCCGACTGCAGGGCGCGGGGATCGAGGTGGTGTCGCTATTGACCGGCTGAGCCGTAGCCTGGCCCCTTGTGGGCGTTATCTATCGGGGAGGATGCATGGACGTCGGTACGGTGCAACGGATTGATATCGAACAAAAGATGCGCTCGGCGTATCTCAGCTATGCCATGAGCGTCATCACCGCCCGCGCCCTGCCCGACGTGCGCGATGGTCTGAAACCCGTGCAGCGCCGCATCCTCTATGCCATGAACGATATGGGCCTGCGCCATGACCAGCCCACCCGCAAAAGCGCCCGTATCGTCGGCGAGGTGCTGGGCAAGTACCACCCCCATGGCGATGTGGCCGTCTATGACGCCATGGTGCGCCTGGCCCAAGATTTTTCCATGCGCTATGTCTTGGTGGAGGGCCAAGGCAACTTTGGCTCCGTGGATGGCGATGGCGCCGCCGCCATGCGCTACACCGAGGCCCGCCTCTCGCCCCTGGGCGAGGAGATGCTCCTCGACCTGGACAAGCGCACGGTGGATTTCACCCCCAACTTTGATGGTTCCTTGGAGGAACCCACCGTCTTGCCGGCCAAGTTGCCCAACCTTTTGGTCAACGGTGCCGGCGGCATCGCCGTGGGCATGGCCACCAACATCCCACCCCACAACCTGGGCGAGGTGGCCGAGGCCATCGCCTACCTGGTGGATCATTACGACCAGGCCGAGGATGTCTCGCTGGATGAGCTGATGCAGTTTATCCAAGGCCCCGATTTCCCCACCGGCGGCGCCATCTTGGGCCGCGAAGGGATCCGCCAAGCCTATGCCACGGGCAAGGGGCGCATCGTCATGCGCGCCTTGGCCCATGTGGAGGAGCTGCGCGGCGGGCATGTGGCCATCGTCGTCACCGAGTTACCCTACCAAGTGAACAAGGCCGGCCTGGTGGAGCGCATCGCCGAGCTCACCCGCGAGGGCCGCCTGGAGGGATTGAGCGACCTGCGCGATGAATCCGACCGCACCGGCACCCGGGTGGTCATCGAGCTCAAGCGGGGCGTGGAGCCGGGGCCGGTCCTCAGCGATCTCTTGAAGCTGACCCAGCTCCAGTGCACCTTTGGCGTCAACATGTTGGCCTTGGTAGAGGGCGAGCCCCGGGTCCTCTCCCTGAAGCGCATCCTGCTGCATTATATCGAGCATCGCGCCGAGGTCCTCACCCGCCGCACCCAATACGAGCTGGAAAAGGCCCTGGCCCGGGCCCACATCTTGGAGGGCTTGCTCATCGCCCTGGCCAACCTGGATGCGGTGATCGAGACCATCCGCCGCTCCCGCACCGCCGAGACGGCCCAGGCCAACCTGTGCGCCAAGTTCAAGCTCACCGAGATCCAGGCCCGCGCCATCCTGGACCTGCAATTGCGCCGCCTGGCCGCCCTGGAGCGCCAAAAGATCGAGGAGGAACACCGCCAGGTGCTCCGCCAGATCCAGCACCTCCAAGATCTTTTGGCCCACAAGGACAAGATCTTGGCCCTGGTCAAACAGGACGTGCTGGAGCTCAAGGCGCGCTTTGGCGATCCTCGGCGCACCCGCATCTGCGAAGAGAGCGAATCCGCCTCGGTGCGTCCCGCCGACCTGGCCCCCGATGAGGACGTGGTCCTGCTGTTCACCCAAGGGGGCGCTGCCCGCCGCCTTTCCCAGGCCCTCTGGGCGCAAGAGCTGGCCCGCCTGGGCCCCGAGGCCCTGCCCGGCCTCGCGCCCGCCGAGGGCGATCCGCTCCTGGCCGCGCTCCCGGCCCACTCTCGCGAGGACCTGCTCATCTTGACCGATCTGGGCCGCGTCTATCGCCTCCCCGTCCACCAGGTACCCGATATCGGCCAGCAGCCACGGGGTTTGCCGCTGGGCAACTTGGTGCACATGGAACCCGCTGAGCGCCTGGTGGCCGTCCTCTCTCTGCCCGCGCCGGCCGGCGTCGGGTTCCTCACCCTGGTCACCCGCCAAGGCAAAGTCAAGCGCCTGGCCTTGGGCGAGCTGGAGGGCGTCGGTCCCGCCGGCGCGGAGGTGATCGGCCTGGGCGAGGGCGACCGCCTGGGTTGGGCGCTCCACACCGGCGGCCAGGACGAGCTCGTGCTGGTCAGCGCCCAGGGAAGGGCCATCCGCTTCCAAGAGGAGACCGTGCGCCCCCAAGGGCGTTCGGCCGGGGGGATGCGCGGCCTCACGTTGCAAGAAGAGGACGTGGTAGCCGGCGCCGACCTGGCGCGTCCCGGCGGCCAGTTGCTGGTGGCCACGGCGCTGGGATTCGCCAAGCGCGTGCCGCTGGACGAGTTCAACGTCCAAGGGCGCGGCGGCCTGGGGGTGTTGGCCGTGGATGCTGCCAAGCTGCCCCTCACCGGGCCGGTGGTGGCGGCGTCGGTGGTCCTTCCCCAAGGGGAGATGGCGCTGGTCACCTCTGCCGGAGCTTTGGCCCGCCTGCCGGTGGCCCAAGTGCCCCTGCTGGATCGCGCCGGCTGGGGCCGCCTGGTGAGCAAAAGCCGCCGAGGCGCGGCCATCCAGGTGGGCGAGGGCCGCCTCGTCGCCGCCGTGCCCCTGCCGATGTTAGGGCCGCAACCTCCCCCCTCCCCATCCCCAAAAGCGCGGAGCGCCAAAAAACCCTCCCCCACCGGGGGAGGGCAGGGTGAGGGTCAACCCTCCCCCACCGGCCGAGGCCAGGCCGAGGGCCAACCCTCCCCCACCGGGGGAGGGCAGGGTGAGGGCGAGCCTTCCCCCACCGGCCGAGGCCAGGCCGAGGGCCAGCCCCGCCCCCGCCGCGCCGGTCGCACCGCCATCACCCAACCGCCGCGCCGCAAGTGAAAATCCAAGAAAGGTGATCGCCGCCCATGCTCAAGGTCTTTTGGAAACGTTTCTCCCTCACCGCTCGCCTGGTGAGCATCCTGATCCTCCTGCTCATCGTGGGGGTCATCGTCTACCAGCTCTATGCCTTTTACCAGGACAAGATCGGCTTCACCCCCACCAAGGCCATCGAGGATTACTTTAATGCCCTGGCCAAGGGCAACGACGAGGAGGTCTACCGCCTCACGGCCAAAAAAGACCTCACCGACCTCTACGGCCGCCCCATCACCAAGGGCGAGTTCCTCAACCAACTGCAAAAGGTCCGGGGTAGCCATCCCCTGCCCCTCACCCGGGTGGAGGCCACCAAAATCGCCGAGCGCCAAGGGGTGCGCTACTACCTGGTCAAGATCTATGCCTCCGTCGGCGGCACCACCACCTCCAGCCGCGTGGTGGTGGAGGTGCGTCGCGAGGACAAGAGCTGGGTGGTCAGCTACCCCTTTGCCATCGTGCTGCAGTGAGGGTTGACAGGCCCACTGGTTTGGGTGCAAAATACGTGCCAGAGATGGAATAGAAGCAAAGAGCACAGAAAGGACGTTGCCATGTCCCCTCGCCTGGCGCTTCCGCTGGCTGCCTTGGGTCTAGCCCTGGCTGCCCTCGCCTTCTGGGCCGGCACCCGTTGGCCCGGCGTGGCGCGCCCCTCGTCGGCCGCCTCGGCGTCGGTTCCGGCCCCCGGCGCGGCCTCCACGGCCACCCTGCCCGCCCTGAACGATCCTTCGCCCACCGCGCCCTTGGCCGCGCAGGGTGTCCCGAAGGGTGCGGCCACCACCGCCCTGCCTGTGCCCACCGCCACGGATGCGCCGCCCACGGCCACGCCCACCGCGCCGCCGCCCACGGCCACGCTCACCGCGCCGCCGCCCAGCGCCACCCACACGCCGCGGCCGCCCACCGCCACCCACACGCCGCGCCCGCCCACGCCCACCCGCGTCGCCACCGCC
>DAOTZU010000097.1:0-12471 GCA_034433995.1 Anaerolineae bacterium | reverse complement strand
TGTGCCCGGCCTTGATGGCATAGTTGCTCTGGATCTCCTCGCTGACCATCACCTTCATAAAGGCCAAGGCAGCCTTTTGTGAATCCCCCTTGGAGTTGGCACTGAGGAAGAGGTTCTTGGTGCCCAGGAAGGGGGCAAAGGTCTTGCCCGTCTTGGTGATCTTGATGGGCGGTGCCACCGCCAACTTGTCCGCGCCCAAGGCCTTGGTGTAATCACCCGTCGCCCACGGGCCGTTAAAGATCATCCCCACTTTCTTGTCCTTAAAGGCCGCATCCAGCTTGCCGCCATCGCTATCGGCCAGGACGTTGGGGCTCGCTTTGGCCTTGGCCATGAACTCCAGGTAATCGGCCACGCCGGTGCCCTGGTCAAAGACGCATTTCTGGTTGGCATCAAAAATCTGGCCGCCGAAACCAAAGAGAAAGCCCACGCTGTGGTAAAAGCCGGTGTTCAGGGCCACCTTCGCGGGGACGTTGAGGAGCTCATCGGTATTGGTGGGCGGCGTCTTGACCAGGTCCTTGTTATACCAGAGGACCACGGCCTCCACGCTCTCCGGCAGGGCCATCACCTTGCCCTTGAACTTGTTCGCCTCCACCGCCGCCGGGTTCAGCTGGTCCAAGATATCTTTGGCCAGCGTATCCAGTTCGGCGATGAGCTTGGCGTTGGTCAACTCGCCGATCCAATCCTTGGGGCCGATCAGCAGGTCTGGCCCGCCTCCTGTGGAGGCCTCGGTGGTGAACTTGTTCTTGAGCTGGTCAAAGGGGACGGCCAACACCTCCACAGTAACCTTGGGATTCTCTTTCTTGAAGGCATCCAAGGCCGCGTTCAGGAGGGCCAATTCGTTGCTATCTGTCCAGCCATGCCAGATGGTCAACTTGCCCGAGACGCCTTTGGCAGTGGCGCAAGCGCCTGACATCAAGGGCAACAAGAGCAAAACGAGCAAGAGCAAACCTATTCTGAGCCTCATGGTTCCATCCCTCCATTGTGTGCTTGTGTGGTAATTTTGCAAACCCCTCCGCGGACACCAGCAAGGCAAAAGCATCACCTCCTCTCCTCCTGGCTTTGGGCGCCACCACCCCCAAGAGACCGGCGACGGCCCGGATTAAAAAAGAGGCCCCGACAAAAGGCCCTGACGCCTCATAAGGCTTCCGCGGACCTTTTGCCGAGCCTCTTCCGGTGCCCATGCCACCCAACCGGTAACCGCCATTGGTTACTCCTCGGAGCACAACCCTGGGCCAAGCAAGTATGTCCCGCCGCCCACCAGGTTGGCGGACGACGACGCACATCAGCGCATCTATCATAAAGGGAATTGGCCAAGTTGTCAATAGCCATTTTTCGCGCTTGTTCCTTTCACCGCCCTCTTTGCCCTGATCCCCCGCCGATGCTATAATGGGGATACTCATCACCTTGGTCATAGGGGGCCTCCATGCGCATCGCCATCACCGGCAGCAAAGGGCAATTGGGCAGCGCGTTGCAGCGTGTCCTTGTCGCCGACGAGCTCTTGCTCTTGGACTTGCCCGAACACGACCTCACCGATCTCGCCGCCACCCTGGGCGCCATCGCGGCTTTCCAGCCCGAGGTGATCATCCACACCGCAGCCCTCACCGATGTGGATGGCTGCGAACGCAACCCGGAGCTGGCCTACCGGGTCAACGTTTTAGGGACACGCAATGTGGCCGTCGCCGCCCAGCAATGCGGGGCGAGCCTGGTCTATATCAGCACCGATTATGTGTTCGATGGCACCAAGGGCGCGCCCTATTGGGAATACGATGATCCCCATCCCTTGAGCGTCTACGGGCGCACCAAGTGGTTGGGCGAGCAGGTCACCCGCGACCTGGCGCAGCGTTTCTACATCGTGCGGGTGGCCTGGCTCTATGGCGCGGGGCCGCGCAACTTTGTCCGGACCGTCCTGCGTTTGGCCCAAGAGCGCCGACGGCTGCAGATGGTCACCGATGAGCTGGGCTCGCCCACCTACGCCCTGGATGTGGCCCACGCCCTGAATCGGTTGATCCGCCAGCCGGCATATGGCATCTATCACCTGCCCAATGCCGGCGTGGCCTCGCGCTACGAGTGGGCCCAAGAGATCTTGCGCTTGGCGGGTTTGAGGGAGGTGGAGCTGATCCCCAGCACCAATTATGTCCGGGCGGCCCAGGTGCCCAAGCAGGCGGAGCTGCGCAACTTTTGCGCGGCCGAGCTGGGCATCATCATGCGGCCCTGGCGCGAGGCGCTGCAGGCCTACTTTGAGGAACGCCCATGAGCGTCGAGCCCTCCGCGCCACCCCGCGCCTCGGTGATCATCCCCAATTGGAACGGGCTGGCCCTCCTGCGCCCCTGCCTGGATTCCTTGCGCCGGCAGACCATGCAGGATTTCGAGGTGATCGTGGTGGATAATGCCTCCAGCGATGGCTCGGTGGCCGCCCTGGCGCGGGAATACCCGGAGGTGCGGGTGTTGGCTCTGCCCACCAACGGGGGCTACACCGCCGGCTGCAACGCCGGAGCACGTTTGGCCCGGGGCCAAGTGCTGATCTTGTTGAACAACGACACCGAGGCTGATCCAGAGTGGCTGGCCGAGTTGCTGGCCGCGCTGGACCGCCATCCGGAGGCAGGATCCGCCGCCTCGCGCCTGATGATCTATGACCGGCGCGATACCCTCCACTCCGCCGGCGACCTTTACGGGCGCAATGGCCTGCCGGATTCTCGCGGCGTCTGGCAGACCTATGGGCCGCCCTACGATCAGGAAACCTATGTCTTTGGCCCTTGCGGCGGGGCGGCGGCCTATCGGCGGGCCACCTGGGAAGAGCTGGGCGGCCTGGAAGAGGCTTTTTTCATGTATTGCGAGGATGTGGACCTGGCCTGGCGGGCCCAACTGGCCGGCTGGAAATGCATCTATGCGCCTAAAGCGGTGGTCTATCATCGCCTCAGCGCCACGGGCGGGGGGAAGCTGGCTAGCTACTATGTGGGGCGCAACACCGTGTGGGTCATCGCCCGCAACTACCCCACCGCGCTCCTCAAGCGCCATTGGCGCTGCATCCTCGCCGCCCAGGCACACATCGCCTGGCAGGCCTTGCGGGCCTGGCGTGGAGCGGCAGCCCGGGCCCGGCTGCGCGGGCAACTGGTGGGCCTCTTGACCTGGCCTCGCTGGCTCCGGGCGCGGCGGGCCATCCAGAGGCGACGGCGCGTGGATCTCGGCGAGCTAGAGCAGATTCTAACCTAAGACTGGGGGGCGCGTGGGCGAGCCGTTTCTTTCGGTGGTGATCCCTTGTTATAACGAAAGCGAGAACCTGCGCCGGGGCGTCCTGGCCGAGGTCCATACCTATCTCAGCCAACAGGATTATCCCTATGAGGTGGTGATCTCGGACGATGGCAGCACCGACGAGAGCCGCGAGCTGGTGCGCGCCTTCCTGCGCGACCATCCCCACTTCCGCCTGCTGGAGAACCCCCATGGCGGCAAACCCGCCGCCGTGTGGGCGGGCATCCAGGCGGCACGAGGGGAGATCGTCCTCTTTACCGATATGGACCAATCCACCCCCATCGACCAACTGGCCCTGCTCTTGCCCCTTTTCGCCCAGGGGTATGACGTGGTCATCGGCTCGCGTGGCATGGCGCGGGAGAATTACCCTCTCTATCGGCGCATCGGCTCCTCCATCTTTCGCAGTTTCAGGCGGCTCTTTTTGTTGCGCCGCATCTCCGACACCCAATGTGGCTTCAAGGCCCTGCGGCGTTCGGTGGCCCTGGAGATCTTTCCCCAGTTGGAGGCCATCCAAAAGCCCGCACGCGTCACCGGGTGGAAGGTGACCGCCTTTGACGTGGAGCTGCTCTACTTGGTGGAGCGGGCCGGCTACCGCCTGGGCGAGGTGCCGGTGGCCTGGGCCAACCGCGACGTGGCCACCGGCAAGCGCAAGAGCTACTTGGCCGAATCCAAAGAGATGGCCGAGCAGGTGTTGCGCATCAAGATCAACTCCTGGCGCGGGGTCTACCGCGCCCCCAGGGAGACGGAGCGCCGGCCCTGACCGTGGCGTCCCCGTGCTTTGAAGACCTGAACGATTATGCTATCATGAGGCGCCGAGAGGACCAAGGCATGGAGCAATCCTTTATGCCTTTGGCGCTTGGTCCTTCCGAGGAGTGAGATGAGCGAGGAATATCAGCTATTGAGCATCGAAAAGGCCCAAGAGATCATCCTGGCGCACGTGCAGCCGCTTCCCGCGGAGCGCGTGCCCATCCTGGAGGCGCTAGGGCGCGTCTTGGCGGAGGATATTTATGCCGAGATGGATATCCCCCCGCTGAGCAACTCGGCCATGGATGGCTATGCCTTGCGGGCGGAGGATACCCGCGCCGCCGGCCCCGACCAACCCGTGCGCCTCCGCATCATCTACGACTTGCCCGCCGGCTATACCACCGACGTCGAGGTAACCCCCGGCACCGCCATCCGCATCATGACCGGCGCGCCCATCCCCGCTGGCGCCGATACCGTGGTCCCCTTTGAGGAGACCCGGCGCGAGGGCGAGTGGGTCCTCATCTTGAGGCCCCACCGGCGCGGGCAGAACGTCCGCCTGGCCGGGGAGGATGTGCAACGGGGAGCGCTCATCTTGGAGCGGGGCACCCGGTTGCGCCCCCAAGAGGTGGGCATGTTGGCCGCCCTGGGACATCCGCACGTGGCGGTCACCCGGCGACCACGGGTGGGGATCTTGGCCACCGGCGACGAGGTGATCGCAGTGGACGCGCCCTGGGCGCCGGGCAAGATCCGCAACGCCAACAGCTACTCCAACGCCGCCCAAGTGCTCAAATACGGCGGCGAACCGGTGCTCCTGGGCATCGCCCGCGACCGCATTCAAGAGATCACGGACAAAATCCGCCACGGCCTGAGCCAGGGCTTGGACCTGTTGCTCACCTCCGGCGGCATCTCGGTGGGCGATTTCGACGTGGTGAAAAAGGTCCTGGCCACCGAGGGGGAGATCAGCTTTTGGCGGGTGCAGATGCGCCCCGGCAAACCCTTTGCCTTTGGGCAGATCGGCGGCGTGCCGCTTTTGGGGCTGCCGGGCAACCCCGTCTCTTCCATGGTCTCCTTTGAGACCTTTGCCCGGCCGGCCATCCTGAAGCTGCTGGGCCAACGCGACCTGCGCCCCCCCAGTGTGATGGCCATCCTGGACGAGGATGCGCCGGGCAAGGTGGGGTACCGCTATTTCCTGCGGGTGACCCTGGAACAGCGCGACGGCCAATACCACGCCCGCCTGACGGGCGAGCAGGGATCGGGGATCCTGCTCTCCATGGTACGGGCACAAGGCCTGGCCATCGTCCCGGAGGACCGGCCGGGCCTCAAGGCCGGCGAGCTGGCCCAGGTCATCTTGCTGAGTTGATTCTCCAGTGAGGTAAAGAAAAGCATGGCCAAGATTGTCGCCGTATGTGTCAGCGAAAAGACGGGCACGCGCAAAACCAACGTGCATTCGGCATTGGTCCGCACCAATTGGGGCATCGAGGGCGATGCCCACGCCGGCGATTGGCATCGCCAGGTGAGCCTTTTGGCCATGGAAAGCATCGAGAAAATGCGCGCCAAAGGGCTGGATGTGGGCCCCGGAGATTTCGCCGAAAACCTCACCACCGAGGGCATCTCGTTGGTGGACCTACCCATTGGCACCAAACTGCGCCTGGGCGAGGTGCTGGCCGAGGTGACCCAAATCGGCAAGATCTGCCACAGCCGCTGCGCCATCTACTATCAGGCCGGCGATTGCGTCATGCCCAAGGAGGGGATCTTTGTGCGCATCTTGCAGGGCGGGCGCATCAGCGAGGGGGATCCCATCGAGATCCTCTCCTGATCTTGCAGAGCATCACCAAGGAGCAAAACCGTGCCGCTGACTTTGCCCGTCCGCCACAACGAGAAGTTGGCCCAGGTGGTGGAGCGCATCAACCAGGATCGGGAGCTGCATCAGCTCTGGAAATGCGCCAACATCAACGCGGTGGATCGCTCCGGCATCACCGACCACGGCGAGGTGCACATCCGCATCGTGGCCAATATCGCCCTGAAGCTCTTGCGCCTGTTGGACGATGGCGGCGTGCCTATGAGCGTGGTCAAGAATTACGGCTTGACCAACCAAGATGCCGAGGTGATCGTCGTTTTGGCGGCCTGCTGCCACGATCTGGGGATCAGCATCCACCGCCATCACCACGAAGAGTACAGCCTCATCCTGGCCGAGCGCAAGACACGGGAATTGCTGGAGCCTTTCTACCCCATCGAGGAGCGCACCATCCTCACCGCCGAGGTGTTGCATGCCGTGGCCGCCCATCGCTCCGACGAGCAATGCCTCACCACCGAGGCCAGCATCCTGAAGCTGGCCGACGCCCTGGACATGACCAAGGGACGCTCGCGCATCCCCTTTGAGGCCGGAGCGGTGAACATCCATTCTGTTTCGGCGGCGGCCATTGACCAGGTCACCCTCAGCGCCGGCGAGACCAAGCCAGTGCACATCGAAGTGTTGATGAACAACTCGGCCGGGATCTTTCAGCTCGACGAATTGCTGCGCCGCAAATTGGCCAATTCCACCATCGCGCCCTATGTGGAGGTGGTGGCCCGCATCGAAGGCGAGATCGAAAAGCGCTTGATCCAGATGTACGCCATCTGAAAGGGCAGATATGGGCAAGATTCATCTGCCTGCGCCCGTGAAGCTTGTGTTGCCCATGCTCAGCAACCGGCCTGAGCTCTTCCAAGCTGCCGAGGAGGCGATGGCGGCAGTCTTTGGCCCGGTGGATTATCGCAGCCCTCGGCTCCCCTTCACCTGCACCGACTATTATACCGCCGAGTTCGGCCCTGGGCTTGAGCGCCAGTTCCTGGCCTTTGAGCGGCTGATAGATCCGGGGCGCTTGGCCGAGATCAAGGTGTTCACCAATCACCTGGAGGAACGGTGGAGCGAGGAGGGGAAGCGGCGCATTAACCTGGATCCGGGCTACCTTTCCCAGGCCAAGCTGGTCTTGGCCACCACCAAGGATCACAGCCACCGGCTGTATCTGGGGCAAGGGATCTATGCCGAGGTCACCTTGGCCTATCGCGATAAGGACTTTCGCCCCTGGCCCTGGACCTACCCCGATTATCGCAGCGAGGCCTACTTGGAGATCATGCGCACCATCCGCCGAATCTATTTGCAGCAACTGCGGGCCCTGGGCTGAGCCTCATTCCACGATGAGGTTGAGATCCGAGATCAGGCTCTCATAATCCCAGCCGGAGGCGTACACCCGCACCCGCATGATCTTGTAGGGCCGGATGGGCAAAAACTCTAGCAGATTGGGCGATTCAAAGACATACCACTGGTCTTGGGGGATCTGCAGCCCGTAGGTGGTGGGGTTATTGTCCCGGTTCTGATAGTAGAACCCCTGCACCCATTCCGTCTCGCTATCGTAGGCATCGCGGTAGATGATGCGGATCATCAGGGGATACTCGGAGCTGAGATAGCCGCCGCCGGAAAGGCTCTGGTTGCGCACCTTGACTGTGGCCCGCACCACCAAAGAAGTTGCCTGGTCGGGGAGCTGTTTCTCCAGGGTCTGCTCCAAGATCGTTTCGCAGTGGTTGCCATAACCACCACTCCGGAAAAAGCGCACCGCCCGATGGCCCTCATCCACCACTACCTCGGCACGGCCATCCACATTGCCGCCATCAGCGCCCTGATCATTGAACAGGCGCCAGCTCTGCTCCAAGGGCTCGTTGAAATCCCCATTGGTCACCAGGTTGCGCGCTATCCCTTCGGCGGGTCGGGGAGGCTGGCCCAAGGCCACCCAGGTGCGTTGGCGGCCCTCCAAACGCACCTCCGCCCCGGCCCCCCGCACCACGGCCTGGCCCCGGTAGGCGACGATCTCGGAGCGGTTGTTGTTGGCCTCCAGAGCATAGCTGCCATCGGCCGCAAAGAGCATCTGGGCCTGCAAGGTGGTCACACGAAAATCGAGGCCTGTGCTCAAGGGGAGCGCCGTGCCGATCTGCACTGCCCCGCCCACAAGGTGAAATTGCACCGCGTTGGGCAGACGGCTCAGCCGGAACTTGGGGGAGCGCAAGCGATCCAGCCGCACCGTGGTGGCCGGAAAGAGGCGCATAAAGCTGTGGTCAAAAAAGCGCACCACCGCTTCCGCGTTCTCATCCACCCGGATGATGGCGCCCTCGCCCACGGCCAAGGTTTGGCCCTTGCTCAAGGGCACCAAAGCCCGGCCCTTGGGCTGCTCCACCACCACGGTGCCCACCAGAGATTCCACCACGGCCTTTTGCTCCCGCTGGGCGTGGAGCAGGTACCAACGGATCCCCAGCGGCACAGCCACAACGAGAACGCAGAAAACGGCAAAGGAAAGGAGCAACACAATCCACGCGAGGCGCTCGGGGTTAGGGCGCATCTAGTATCGCACCTCGAAATGGTCGAATTCGCCGCGCGGGGCCTGCCAGGTCACCTCCACCTGCGAAACATGGGCCAAACTTGGCCCCATATGTAACCATTCCAGCAGACGGTGCAACGAACCTTCTGGTCCTTCGGCCACCACCTCCACGGTGCCATCCTCACGGTTACGGACGTACCCCACCAGGCCCAGGGCGCGAGCTTGGGCGCGGGTGTAAAAACGAAAGTTGACCCCCTGCACATGCCCGTGCACAACGGCCCGCAGGCGTCGGACGGGGTCATGCGCGCTCACCGAGGACATGGCGCCCCTCCACAACGACCGTCACGCTTTATTCATCCTCAAGCTCGAGGTCATCCTCGTCCCAATCGTCCTCATCCTCTTCGGTCAGATCTTCGTCCTCATCCAGCAGGCCAAAGGCATCCCAACCTTCATCCTGCTCCTCTTTTTCGGCCAAATCGTGGACAAAGAGCTCCAGCGGGCGGGTGACGAATTCCAGCTCGTCCAGCGCCTCCGAGGCGGCGGCGCTGAGGGTCTCGTCGTCATCCCGGATCCACCGCCGCAGGGCCGCCTCGGCCTGCTTGCCGCCGATCTGCCCCAAGGACCAGACCGCCGCGCTTTGCACGTCCCGGTCCGCCCCCTCGGCTAGCTCGATGAGCCGGTCCACGGCCTCGCGGAGCTGCAACTCGCCGCTGGCCCGGGCCGCCTCGTAGCGCATGGCCGCCGAATCGGCATAGAGCTCCGTCAGCACGGCCTCGGCCCAGACCGCATCGGCGTTGCGGCCCATGGCAAACACCGCGCTCTCGCGCATGCGGGGATCGGGATGCCGGTAGGCGCGCTCGATGATGCCCCGGACGGTGTCATCGTTGACAAAAGCGATGGATTCCACCGCGCGGCGGGCCACCTCCAGATCCTCCTGGGGATCGGCGATGACCTTTTCCAGCGCCTGGCGGATCTTGGCCGCCCGGCGGGCATCCAGCTCCTCACACTCGGCCAGATAGACAAAGCGCCCCAGCGCGCCCGCCGCCGCGGCCCGCACCCCCACCGAAGGATCTTGCGCCAAGAGGACCAAGAGACGATCGGCCAAATGGGGCTGCTCGTCCTCCCAAAGGCCCTCCACCGCTTGGCGGCGGACCTCCTCATCCTGATCATCGAGGCATCCCCAGAAAAGGGCCGAGAAATCCAGCTCAAAGTGCTCCTCGGCGGCCTCCACCATGCTGCTCAGTAATTGGCGTTTGCGCGCCAAGGACATGGAGCCCAAGGCGGCCAAAAACGCCTCCGTCTCTTGGCGGCTGGGACAGGACAGAAAAGCCAGTCTGTGGGGCAAAATTGCCTTGCTTTCATCGCACAGCTCGCGCAAGGCCAACTCAAAATCCGACATCATGGTACTCACCTTTGGTAAACTACCGGCCCCCCGCGGGGCCTATCTGGCCATTATTTTAGCACAATGCGCCCGCTTGCGCAACGGCCTAGCGCCATTCAAACCTCCACGTCGCGCTACGTTGGCTCACCGGCACCCCTTCGCGCCCACCATCGGATCGGGTGCCCGTCTGACGCATCACCACCACGTCCCATTCGTAGCCGGGATGGGCCGGGTCATACTTCTGAAAGAGCTCCGCCGGCACCTTCCATTGCGGCTCCTTCTCCCAACTGCCCGCGTATTGGGTGCCGCCGTTGGCCCAGTAGCGCAAGCTCACGGCGTACCATTCATCCTCCCGGAGCTGGCCCACCGGCTGCCAGCGCAGCCAGATGGTGGCGCCTTGGCCCCAGAACACCTCCCCATCGGCGGGGGCAAGGAGCTGGGGGGCCGGCGACAGGGGCGGCGTGGTAGCGCTGGGGGTGGCCGCCGGGCGCGGAGTAGCCGTGGGCAAAGCAACAGTGGGCGTGGCCGTGGCTGTGGCTGGCAGGGGCGTGGGCGTGATGGTGGGGCTGGGCATCGCCGTGGCTGTGGGCCAAGGCGTCGCCGTGCAGGTGGCGCTGGGCGTCACAGTCGCCGTGGGCCAAGGCGTCTGGGTGCAAGTCGCCGTGGCCAGGGGTGTGGCGGTGGCCAAGAGCACCGACTTGGCCGTGACCGTCACCTCAGGAGTGGCGGTGGAGGTGGGCGAAGGTTGAAACGTCGGCGCGGCGCCTCCTCCGAGGCGGGCCACATCTCTTCCGCGCCCCGCGCTGCCCGGCCAAAGCCCCACCAGGGCCACCACGAGCAAAGCCGCCGGAATGACGGCAAACCAACCACGCCGGCTCGGTCGCAACCGGCGCCCGCAGACCGGGCACAGCGTGGCCCCACTCGGCGCTCGGCCGCCACAAGCAGCACAACGCACCGCGGCGCGCCGGCGCCCTTTGAGCTCAGCCCCGCACACAGGGCACAGGCTCGCCTCACGTTGCGTCTGCGCCCCACATCGCCGACAACGCATCGTCCCCCATCCCCATGCATTTTTGCGAGCCGACGGCCTGGAGGATCCCCCAAAAGTTCATCCGGCCGCCGGTCCATCGCTCAGCCGAAATAACGCAAGTAATCCATAATCGTCACGATGGCCATAAAGGCTAGCAGGACGATCATGCCGATGGCGTGCACCAGCCCCTCCTTTTCGGGGCGAATCTTGCGCCCGCCACGCACCCACTCCAAGATGACAAAGATCAACCGGCCCCCATCCAGCGCTGGCAGCGGCAACAAATTGAACAGGAACAGGTTGATGCTGAGAAAAGCGGTGAACTCGAGCAAGCGCACCGTCCCCGTCTGCGCCACCTCTTTGGTCATGGTATACATGCCGATGGGCCCCGTCACCTGCAAAGGCAGTTGGCGGCGGATAGCCGTGCGAATGGCCTCAAAGATGGCCCGCACGGTATTGTAAGTCGCCTGGAAGCCCAAAGGCACCGCCCGCCAGACGGGGAAAGATTGGTTCCTGAGGGGAAGATCCAAAGAGACCCCCAGCGCCCCTTCGTTGGGCGGCGGGTTCAGCCGCGGGGTCACGACGATGGGCGGCAACTCGCGGCCATCGCGGGTGATGACGAGCTGGAGGGGCCGCCCGGCGCCGCCCTTGATGAGGGCCACTGCCTCCTCAACAGTGTCGATCGCCTCGCCATCAATGCGCACGATGGTATCGCCGGGGCGCAGGCCGGCCGCCTCTGCCGGCGAACCAGGGGAGACGATATAGATCCCGGCCCCCGGCCCCTCGTAGGGCACCGGCGTGCCGGCCATAAACACGATACTATACAGCAGGACCGCCAAGAGCACGTTCATCAGCGCGCCAGCGGTATAGACCAAGGCCCGCACGCCACGGCTCTTGCCCGCCAGGCTGCCCTCCACGGTGGGATCATCCTCGGCCATGCGCACAAACCCACCGATGGGCAGGGCGTTGATGGTGATGGTCGTCCCCCGCCACGTGCCCAACTTGACCAGGCGCGGCGGGTAGCCAAAACCAAACTCATCCACCCGGACGCCGAACAGCTTGGCGGTGATGAAATGGCCAAACTCGTGTACAAAGACAAGCAAACTAAAGACCAAGATGAACGAAACTACACCAAGCATCTATCGCTCCTAAAGCACAACATCAAATAAGCAAGCTCGAACTATCCCCTCCATGATGGCTAGTAGCGCAGCAGCGTCCCTTCCGCCAGCTTGGCATCCACCAGGGCCTGCTCAATCAAGCGGTTGCGCCGGCCGGTGACAATGTGCACCACCAGATTCGGCTGCTCCGTGACCAACTGAAAGAGGGTGCGCACCTTGCTCAGCATGCCGCCCGTCACATCCACGCCAAAGGAGTGGGCCAACATCTGCTCGATCTCGGCGTAATTGCGCGAATTGATCTCTGGGATCAAGCGCACAATGGCATCGCGTTGGGGATCCCCAGAATAGACGCCGGCCACCTCCCCCGCCAGGATGATGCGCTGCGGGCGCAGGTACTGGGCCAGGTAGCAAAAGATCTGCTCCGTGGAGATGATGGCGCACCCTTTGACCTCATCCAGGGCCACATCCCCATAGACCAACGGCACACAACCGTGCTTGAGCAAGTCCGCCACCGGATCCACCGCCATCTGCACCAGCGCGCCATCGCGGCAGCGGGCCGAGGCGGAGGGCTGCAACGAAACCACCCGCACCCCTGCGGCGAGGAGGGCATCG
>DAOTZU010000096.1:0-9288 GCA_034433995.1 Anaerolineae bacterium | reverse complement strand
TGGGCGGAGCGGCGCAAACGCGGATCGCCATGCTCAAAAAGGGGCGCGCGGGCCGGTTGACGATCGCCGTGGCCCTGGAGCTGAGACAGGCATAACCCATTCCGGTGCGATGGCCGAAAGGAGGCACATGTTAAAGGGTTTGTACATTCTGGATACCGTCTATTACGATCAAATCTATGGTCCCGACGAGCGGCGCGACATCGCCGCGCTGGTGGAGCTATGCGGGCCGCAACAGACCAGGGACTCCATCCGGCAAAACCTCGACCTCTTGCGCGAGGTGGAGGTAATCTTTTCCGGTTGGGGCGCGCCCGTCTTTGATGCGGAGCTGCTGGCCGCGGCGCCCAAGCTCAAAGCGGTGTTCTACGGCGCGGGTTCTATTCGCGGCCTGGTCACCGACGCTTTCTGGGAGCGGGGGATCATCATCTGCAGCGCCTGGGCGGCCAACGCCGTGCCCGTCTCGGAATACACCCTCTCACAGATCCTTTTCTGCCTCAAGCACGGCTGGCAGTACGCCTTGACCATCAAGCGCGAGGGCAAGTACCCTCCTCGCACCTGGGTACCGGGGGCCTATGGCAGCACCGTGGGGATCATCTCCTTGGGCATGGTGGGGCGCCGGGTATGCCAGTTGCTGCGCCATTTCGATCTGAAGGTGATCGCCTACGATCCCTATGTCTCGGCGGAGGACGCCGCCGCGCTGAACGTGGAACTCTGCTCCCTGGAGGAGATCTTTGGCCGGGCCGACGTGGTCTCTTTGCACACTCCGTGGCTGAAGGAGACGGAGGGGATGATCACGGGGGCGCACTTGGCGGCGATGAAGCCGGGGGCTGCCTTCATCAACACCGCCCGCGGGGCCGTGGTGCGCGAACAGGAGATGATCGAGGTGTTGCGCCAGCGCCCCGACCTGTTCGCCGTCTTGGACGTGACCTATCCGGAGCCGCCGGAGCCCGGCTCGCCGTTATACACGCTGCCCAATGTGATCCTCACGCCCCACATCGCCGGTTCCATGTTCAACGAATGCCGGCGGCAGGGGCGCTACATGGTGGAGGAGCTGCAACGGTTCGTCCGCGGCGAGCCGCTGCGCTGGTCCATCAGCCGCGAGCGGGCGGCTATCTTGGCCTGACTTGGAGGAGCGATCATGCGCGTAGTGCCGATTAACGAGGCGGAGGCCATCATCGAGCCGTTCTGGGATGGCGGTTCCAGCGAGCATCCTACGGACAAGTACAGCCTTTTGGAGCAATATCGGCTGCTTATCCCGCCCAGTGTGCGTGGCCGGATCGTGCAGACCTGGTGCTCGGTGGATGTGCACCTGGATAAGGCCGCTCCGGGCGAGGTGGTGGCCATGGAGCGAGAATGTGACCTGCCCCTGGGCGATTACGACGTCTTGCGCGTCTTTGCCGCCCTGCCCCGCTGGATGACCATGACGGTGAGGGCGTGCATTGATGGCGTCGAGCGCATAGTGTTGGATCATGTCTCCGGCGTGGATACCACCGACGAGTTCGATGGCCCCTTCCTGGGCAGCCGCCTCACCTGGTTGCGGCTGGAGTTCGCCCTCACCGAGCCACGGCCCGGCGTGGCGCGGCTGGAATGGTTGGGCCTGGCCAACAAGGCCGCCCAAGCGCGCATGGAGGCGCGCCCCAGCCCCTATACCCCCGATTGGCCCGGCGCTCTGGCCGAGGTTGCGGAGACCCTGCAACCCCAAATCGGCATCTTTTTCTCGGCCCAAGAGCTGAAGGCACTCCGTCGCAAGCTGAGCGCGGGACCGCTGCACCAAGCTTACCTTGCCCTGCGCAAGCAGGCCGAACAAGATTTGCAGCTCAACCCGGAACAGGAGATCGGTTACCTCATCCCCAGGCCCGACCGTCGCTGGTGCCGTAACCGCGATATGAAACGCACTTGCACGGCGGGGATCATGGAGCGGCTGGCCTTCGTGGGCTTGGTGGAGGGCAACCTGGAGATGAGCCGCATGGCGGCGCGCATGGCCCTCTCTGCCGCCCATTGCGATACTTGGTGCGAGAGCATCATGGGCGTCTTCCCCGGTGCCACCTGGCACCATCGTTCCTTCACCGAAGAGATTTATTGCCGCGCCTGCGCTTTGGTGTTGGATTGGGCCGGCGCCTGCCTCACCCCCCATGGCCGGCAGATCATCCGCGATGCCATCATCATGAAGGGATTGCCGCGGATCGAGTCCGATTTCAAGCGCATGGAATACATTCGCCACATGAACCAGGGGATCGTCTTTAGCTCTGGGCGCATCATCGGGCTCCTGGGGTTGCTGCCCGCCTATCCGCGTTACGTCAGCGTTTTGGAAGAGGCCGAGCGCGACCTGCACGAGATGATAGATTCCTATGTGCACGAGGACGGCGGCACTTTGGAGGGCATGGGCTATTGGAATTACACCTTTAGCACCGCCATGCCCCTCTTTTACGCTTTGGCGCGCCATCATGGGCAATCCTTGAAGGAATACGCCACACCCACGTTGCTAAAGACCGGCGACTATGCCTTGGCGATGCTCTCCACCAAAGGCGATGGCCTCACCTATTTGCCCATCAACGATGCCCATGCCGATCAATACCTGGCGCCCAGCCTGGTGGCCGCCTATGCCCAACTCTCCGCTAACCCTGCCTGGGCGGATCTTTATGTCGCCATGATGGAAAAGGTGGAGCTGCGGCCGGATCTCTATCATTTCATCCTGGCCCCTGAGGCGGTCAAGCCGGGCGCGCCGGTGGTGCGGCCGAAATTCGCCGTGCTGCCGGTGGTGGGGCAGGTCAGCTCGGTGCGCCACGATCCCGCTCTAGGGTATGTCCATTTTCACCTTTGTAGTGGCCCGACCTATGGGGGCCATTACCATGAGGACAAGGGCAGCTTTATCCTGGAGGCCGGCGGCGAGGTGTTGGCCTGCGACCGGGGCGTCACCAGTTATGACCATCCGGAGGTGGCCTTGATCGGCATGGCCGCCCGGCATAACCTGGTTTACCCCGAAAGCCCCGAAGGCGTGCTGATGCGTCAGCCGGGCAACGCGCCGGGGGGCTTGTTGACCTCGGCCTTGGAGCACGAAGGGGCCATCCTTTTGGCCAGTGATAATTTGGGTGCCTGGGCGCCGGGGCTGTTCCGCAAAAACCTGCGCCGCGTCTTTTCGCCCACGCCCGATCTGTACCTGCTGGATGATGAGCTGGCCCTGGAGCAGCCCTGGGTGGTGAGCTTTCGGCTGAACTCAACCTATCCCATGGAGGCGCGGGATGGCGCCTATTGGGTGCGCGGCGAGCGGGCGGCCCTGCGCGTCGTCCCCCTGAACTGGGCCCCGTCTGAGGCCACCTGGGATGTGGAGGGTGTGGATTGTCACCTGCATCCCACCCATCTTCTGCGGCTGGCCACAGCCCCGGCTGCGAGCCACCGCTTGCTCACCGCCATCCAAGTGGTGCCTGGGGACGCCCCGGAGGATGTTCTGTGGTCTTTACTCGGCGAGGAGGGGATCTTGCTGGCCCGGCGTGGCGAGATGCAGGTGCGCAGTCGAGTGGGCGCGGCTCCATCCTGGCAGGTGGAGGTGCACCGGGCCGGTCGGGAGATCTTGAGGGCCACAGCTGAGGGCGGCGCCTGGCGGCTGGGCTGATTGGCTGAAAAGGAAAAAACTATGACGACGGTGGTATTTGACCATATCCCTTGGCAACCAGCCATGGAGCCGCTGCTCAAGCGGGTGCGTCTGGCGGAGGAGAGCGACTATTGGGCCGAGTTCCAGGCCTTTTGCGCCGCGGCCCAGGAGGTGGCCAGGCCCAAGGCCATGCTCAAAGTGGCGTATGTGGAGGCCAAAGGGGAGGACTATGTCATCGTGGAGGGCGTGCGCCTGAGCAGTCGCGTGTTGCGGGTGAACCTGGAATTGGCCCATCGCGTGTTGATGTATGTGGCCACCTGCGGCATGGAACTGCAGCGCTGGGCCGAGGGCGAGATGGACCCATTGCGCCAATTTTGGGCCGAGGCCCTCAAGGAGCAAGCCTTGGGCGCTGCCATCAAGACCGTCAGCCAGCACATCAGCGAGCATTATCCGGGCAAGACCTCGGCCATGAACCCCGGTTCCCTGGCCGATTGGCCCTTGCGGGAGCAGCGTCCCTTCTTTGCCATCATGGGCGATGTGGAGGGCGCCATCGGCGTGCGCCTCACTCCGAGTTGTCTCATGGTGCCCAACAAGTCGGTCTCCAGCCTGCGCTTTCCCGTCGAAGAGAACTTTGAGAGCTGCCAGCTCTGTCCGCGAGAGGTTTGCCCGGGTCGGCGCGCGCCGTATGATCCTGAGCTGTACGAGAGGAAATTCCGGCCGCGGGCCAAGGGTGGCTGAGCCCGGCGGGGCGGAACCGCCTCTGCCGGGGCCTAGTGGTGGAGGGGAGGGGGCATGTCCAAACGCCGTTGGTTCCGCCCAGAGGCTGAACCCGCTGAGGGGAGCGTGATCTCTTTTCGGCGCCAAGTGCTGGGCTTTCTCTCCTTGTTTATCTTTTATAGCACTTGGTGGTTGATTCTTTGGTCCAACGAGGTGCCGGTGGCCCTGGGGCCCAGCCTTGCCGTCATCGGCGGAGGGCTGGCGTTGAGCGCGCTGGTTTGGCTCCTGCGCCGGGATTGGCCCCGGGTGACTTCTTGGCTGGGCACGGTGGGCCTGTTTTTGCAGGTGGCCGGCATCGTGGCCTGGTTCAAGCAACCCTTGGCGCCGGCGTTCCTGGCCTTGCCCATCCTGGTTGCCGGCGTGTTGCTGGGCACCACGGTCTGTGTCGTTATCGCTTTGGGCGCCGCGGCTTGGATGATCCTCTTTTCCCTGGGCACCCCTCAAGTGGGCTGGATCCTACCCTGGACGGCGCTGTATATCGGCACGGCGGGGGTGGCCCTCTTGGCCGGACGGGGATTGCACCTGGCGGATTATTGGGAGCGCGAGCTGGCCTTGCGCCAAGAGGAGATGGTGGTCAGCTTGCGCGAACGTCAGGGGGAGCTCAACCGCACCTTGAAGGCGCTGGATGAGGCCTATGTCTCCCTCAAGCGTTCCAAGGATGAGCTGGCCCTGGCCCGCCAGGAGGCGGAGGAGGCCCGCACGTTGAAGGAGCAGTTCGTGGCCAACGTCAGCCACGAGCTGCGCACGCCCCTCAACCTCATCGTCGGCTTTGCCGAGATGATGTACCTTTCCCCGGATAGTTACGATGGCGTCGTCTGGACGCCGGACCTCATCGGCGATGTCGAGGAGCTCTACCGCGCCAGCCGCCATCTGCAGAGCCTGGTCAACGACATCCTCGACCTTTCCCGCATCGACGCCGCGCGGCTGCCCATGTATCGCGAGGTGCAGGACATTCGCCCCATCCTCACCGAGGCCTTGGAGACCATCGCGCCCCTTTTGCGCCAGCGCGGCCTCTCGTGCCGGGTGGATTGGCCGGCCGAGTTGCCGCCTCTCTTTGTGGACCGCACCCGCATTCGCCAGGTGATGCTCAACCTGCTCAACAATGCCGTGCGTTTTACCGATGTGGGCGGCATCACCGTGCGGGTGCGGGCCGACGAGACGGCGGTGCAGGTGTGCGTCGAGGATACGGGGATCGGCATCCCCTCCAATCAGTTGGAGCACATCTTTGAAGTTTTCCGCCAGGTGGATGCCAAATCCCGTGATCGAGGTGGCGGCGCGGGTTTGGGGCTGGCCTTGAGCCGCCAGTTCATCGAGTTGCACGGCGGACGCATGTGGGCCGAAAGCGAGCTGGGGCGCGGCAGCCGCTTTTACTTTTCTCTGCCCCTGCCCGGCACCACGCCACAGACGGTGGGCTTGCAGCGCATCGGCCCCAAGCGGCGCTTGGAGGCCGGCGGTGAGCCGGTGGTGCTGGTGGAGCCCGATACCTCCATCGCCGAGATGCTTGCCCGCTACCTGGGCGATCGCCCTGTCATCCCTGCCCATGATGGGCAAGACGTGCAGCGCCTGGTCGAAGAGCACCATCCTGTGGCCGTGGTGGTCAACCTGCCGCCGGATGCGTCCTTGGAGGAGTGGCTGGGCCCCGCGTCTTTTGCCGCCCAGCATCCCAGTTTGCCCATCTGGCGTTGCTCCATCCCCAGCACCACCTGGTTGCAACGCTCCACAGGACTGAACGATTGCTTGACCAAACCGATCTCTCAAGAGACCTTGCGGCGCGTGGTGCAGCACTATTGCCCTCAACCGGGCAAGGTGCTGGTGGTGGATGACGATCCGGGATTTGTCCGCCTTGTCGGCCGCATGTTGGAGGTGGACGGCCTGGCCCAGGAGGTGCTGACAGCCTACAACGGTGCCCACGCCCTGCGCCTGGCGCGGGAGAGGATGCCTCAGTTGGTGCTATTGGATTTGCTGATGCCCGGCATGGATGGGTTCGAGGTATTGGCGGCCATCCGCGAGGATCCACACTTGGCGGCGCTGCCGGTGGTGGCGGTGACGGCGACGAGCTATGCGGAAGAGATCCTCCTGCGCAAGGGAAGCTACCTCACCCTTACCCAGATGGCCGGCATCTCCACCGGCACCCTGGCAGAGGTGTTCCGCGCCGTCTTGCCACTGGTGCGGCCCAATTATGTGGCGGAGCCCAGCCTCTCCAAGACTTGAAGCAAGCTGGCCTGATCGACGGGTTTGTGCAAAAAGGCGTCGGCGCCGAGGGCGGCGGAGAGTTTGGGGTCGTTGATGATGGAACAGATGACGATGCGCGCCCGGCGCCCCGCATCTCGCTGGCGCAGGGCCTGGAGCACCTCCCAGCCGTCCCGTTCGGGCATCATTATGTCCAGGATGATCACGTCGGGCTGGAGCTGGTCCAACATCGCCAGCGCCTCGTCGGCGTTGGTGGCGCTGTAGACGCGGTAGGGCTGGTGCCGCAGGTAGCGGCAAAAAAGGCGGATCAACCCTTGGTTATCGTCAATGAGCAGCACCGAGCGGGTGCGCGTCACAGGGATGCGCACCTGGATGATCTCGCCACCCTCCGCTGTTTTTTCCCGTGTCCACTGGAGGTTCAAAGAGGCCAGCACCTGCTGGGCCACGGCGTAAGGCTCGGACACATCGGTCATGGCGGATTCCTGGGTCGGGCTGTAGGTCAGTTCGAGCAGGGCCTCGCCCTGGCCGGGGATCAGCCGGAGGAGCACCGGCTGGTTGTTGGCCGTTGTGCCCAAGGCGTGGCTCAGAAGGTTCAAGATGGCCTGGCGCAGCAACACGCGATTGGTGGTGCAGGTGAGCCCCTCGGCCTGAAGCTCTAGCTGGAGAAGGATCCCTTGCTGTTGGGCCAGGCATTGCGCGCTGGCGACGATGCCAGCCAAGAGCTGCTGCAGATCCACATCCTGCAAGGTGACATTGGTCAGCCGCTCCACCTCTTCCTTCACCCGGCTCTGCGGGGGGGAGCCAAGTTCGGGCTCGCCATCCTCTGGGGCGATCTGGTCGCTGTGGCATAGGATCTGGGCCAAGGCCTCCACCCCGCGCCGCAGCTCACGGTAAGCCTGTCGCTCGCCGATATCCAGCTCCTCAGCCAGGCGCACGAGATCCCTCTGGGCGATGTAGCGGCCTCGCAGGAGGTGATAGGGCCGCGCCTCCGGAGCGTTGGGGGCCACGCCGGCGCCCGGATCCAGCGCCTCGATGGCCAGGCGCAAGGTGCGCGCCAAAAGCTTGCCGCGCGAAAGATCGGGCGCCTGGGCCACAAAACGCAAGCGCGCGGCAAAGGGATGGCTCTCCAGGTAGGCGGGATCATGCAGGTGGGCCAGGGCGCTGCGGAGATCCTCCAAGAACTCTTCCGAGACGGACATGGAGCTTCCCTTGACAGTAACTGGTCAGTAAAATGTCGTGCACAAGGGGCGGGAACATGGTATAATATAGCATCAAAGACGGATCACGTCAATGGAAAGGACATTGCTTCGTGAACCCATCGGATGCTCCAGCTGTTTCGGTTGCCGCAGGTGTGCGCCCGCGAGAGGTGGCGGCGCCCCGCCACCGCAAATTGCGGGTGTGGCTGCGGGATAACGGCGCCCCCCTGCTGATGTCCTTGCCGGGGATTCTGCATCTCTTGATCTTTGCCTATCTCCCCATGTTCGGCATCATCATCGCCTTCAAAGACTATCGCTTTGACAAGGGAATTCTGGGCAGCAAGTGGGTGGGCCTCTATAACTTCAAGTTTCTCTTTTCCTCGGCGACGGCTGCCCGCATCACCCGGAACACGGTGGGGTACCATTTTCTCTTTATGATCACGGGGATGTTGGCCTCGTTGATCATCGCTCTTTTGATGAACGAGGTGCAGGGCACGCTACGGGCGCGGTTTTATCAATCGGCCATGTTTTTGCCCTACTTTATTTCTTATGTCATCGTCGCTTACTTTGTCTTTGCTTTTCTGAATATTGATAACGGCCTCGTTAACCGCCTGCTGTTGCGTTTTGGCAAGCAGCCCACGCCCTGGTACAGCCGCCCCGGGCCTTGGCCCGTCATCTTGACCATCGTCCAGATCTGGAAGGGGACGGGCTATGGGAGCATCCTGTATCTGGCTGTGATGTTGGGCATCAGCCCAGAATACTATGAGGCAGCCAAGATCGACGGGGCCAACAAGTGGCAGCAGATCTGGCACATCACTTTGCCCATGTTGGTGCCGATCATCATTATCCAAGTGCTCCTCTCCATGGGTAGCATGTTCCGGGCCAATTTTGGGCTGTTCTACAACGTCACCATGGACCGCTCCTCCCTCTATCCGACCACCGACGTGATTGATACCTTTGTCTATCGCTCGTTGGTGCAGGCGGGGGATATCGGCATGTCTGCCGCCGCGGGCTTTTATCAATCGGTGGTGGGCTTTATTCTGGTGCTGCTCTCGAACTGGGCCGTGCGGCGCATAGATCCCGATCGGGCACTGTTCTAAAGGAAGGAGAAAAAGATGGCCACGGCGCTACCTCGTGCCCATTCGGGTCGTTACTATATCATCACCGGCTTTATCGCCAAAGTCTTGATCAACTTGGTTTTGCTTGTCTTTAGTCTTTGCTGCTTGATCCCATTCCTGGTGGTGGTCTCGGCTTCCCTTTCCACCGAGAAGGGGATCATTGCCCACGGTTATACTTTGTGGCCGAAAGACTTCAGCCTGCTGGCCTATCGCTGGGTCTTTTCGGATACTGCGGTGATCATGCGCTCCTACGGCGTCTCCGCACTGGTGACGGTGGTCGGCACCTCGCTGAGCATGCTCATCATGTCCTTGATCGCCTATGCCCTTTCGCGGCGGCAGTTTCAACTGCGCAAGGCGATCTCGTTCTATATCTTTTTCACCATGCTCTTTAGCGGCGGCTTGGTGCCGTCTTACATCCTGA
>DAOTZU010000095.1:0-5020 GCA_034433995.1 Anaerolineae bacterium | reverse complement strand
CCCTCGTCGTCGTACTTGCCGACCCAGACCAATTCCGTGCGGGTGACCCCTTTCATGAAACCTTGCACCTCCTGCTCCAGCTCAACATCGAGACCGTCCACCAGCGCATCGCGCCGAGCGCTGCGCCCTCGCCTGGCTACCCCAAGAATACCACAAAGCGCAGAAAAAAAGCAAGTGCCAAAAAAACATAGGCTGCAGAAACTTGGTTTCCGCAGCCCATATTTGGCTGAGGGACAGGGATTCGAACCCCGATCGCCTGATCCAGAGTCAGGTGTCCTACCGTTGGACGATCCCTCAAGGCGCATCCATTCTACCACAACTGGGGCGGAAGCGCAAATCTAGGGTGTGCTTGAGGGCATCGCGAGATGCCCCCGTCGGTTTCTATCCGACGGCGCGCAGGGCCCACATCCCCCTTTTCACCGCCCTCGCGCGCTTTGACTTTGGGGGGGCAAAGGATTAGAATATACCCAATAAGTCTGGCTCCGTTGGAGGGTCTCGACGGGTTAGGCGTCGAAGACAGGTGGTCTCCATGGGCTTGCATAAAGGATGGACGAGGGCGCTCTGGCGAGGAGGCCGGCGGGCCCTGGCGGCGACGGCGCTCCTCTTGGTTGGAATAGGGCTGGCGGCCTGCGGCGCGCGCCCGGCCACGCCAACGCCCTCTCCTCCGCCGCCCACCGCGCCACGGCCGGCGCCCACGCCCACGGCCAGCTTCAGCGCAACGCCCAGGCCGACGGCGACTCAATCAGCAGCCACGCCGACGGCCGGCGCCACGCCCACGGCCACGTCCGTGCCTTCGGCGACCTTGGATCCCTTGGCCCAGGCGCTGGCAACCCTTGCGCCCTTGGGGAAGGCGAGCCCGACGGCAGAGAGCACCTTCGTGGCCAGCACCAAACCGACGCCCAAACCGCTGGAGTGGGGCAGCCCGACGCCGAAGCCGAGGAGCGCGGCCAGCATGGTGTGGCTGCCGCTGCTCTTCAAAGGACCGATGCTGGTCCGGGCCGTGGCGACGGCCACCGGCACACCGAGGGCCATCTCCACCATCGCGCCCACCGTGGAGATCCCCACGGGAGGGATCGCGGTCACCATTCGCGGGTACGATTATTCCCGTTGGGGAAGGCCCGCGGGGATGGATGACCCCAGCAAGCCCTGTGGCGATTTTGATGACCAGCGGCCAGTGCGCAAATTGACCGCTTCGGTGACGGTGAAGAACCTTTCCCAGCAGACGATGCGGGATTGGAGCTTCTACTTTAGGAAGAACAACGGCGAGTGGGCCTATGTCTGCTTCCAAGGCTACGATAGGATACCCGATATTCCGCCGGGCCGCTCGCTGGAGATTACCTTCTCCGCCTGGATGGAGACCAACGAGACCATCAGCTACGGAGTGGTGTATGACGAGAAGGTGGGGCTATCCAACATAGTCGAGTTTCCTTGAGACGCCGGGAGGAGGAATGCTGGCAGAGCTACAACTGAATGCAGCGCGGGAGCGCCAGCGCATCGTCGCCTTTATCCGCAAGCAAACCGAAGCGACGGGCCTGGCGCATTTGGTGTTGGGGCTCTCTGGTGGGGTGGATTCGGCGCTGGCGGCCGCCCTCTGCGCCGAGGCTGTGGGGCCCCAGCGCGTGCACGCGTACATTTTGCCCTATGCCACCAGCAACCCAGAGAGCGAGGCCCACGCCCGCTTGGTGATCAGCGCCCTGGGCCTGCCCTGGGAACGGTTCGAGATCACCCCCATGGTGCAACCGTTGTTGGAGCGCTATCCCAACATGGACGAGCGGCGCAAGGGGAACATCATGGCCCGCTGCCGCATGCTCATCCTGTACGATGCCTCGGCGGCGTGGAACGGCCTGGTGGTGGGCACCAGCAACCGCACCGAGACCCTGTTGGGCTATTTCACCTTGCACGGCGATGGCGCGGCGGCCTTCAAGCCCATCGCGCATCTGTATAAATGCCAGATCCGCCAACTGGCCCGGCATGTGGGCGTGCCGGAGGCGATCGTGGCCAAGGCCCCCAGCGCTGATCTGTGGAAGGGACAGACGGACGAGGGGGAGCTGGGCTTTACCTACGACGAGGCCGACCAGGTGTTGTATCTGCTCACCGAATGTGGCCAGAGCATGGAGGCCATCGTAGCGCGGGGGTTTGAGCGAGACGTGGTGGAGGCCATCGCCCACCGTATGCAGGCCACCGCCTACAAACGCGCCTGGCCGCCCACCTTGGAGCCACAGAATCCGTTGATTCGATAGCTAGTGGAGCGTGTGCCATGTCTGCACGGGAGAAAGGTTTGCTGGTTTTGGAGGATGGGAGCGCCTTCTGGGGTGAATCCCTGGGCGCCTCCGGCGAATGGGTGGGCGAGGTGGTGTTCAACACCAGCATGACGGGCTACCAAGAGATCATCACCGATCCCTCTTACTATGGCCAGATGGTCACCTTCACCTGCCCACACATCGGCAACGTGGGCGTGAACCGGGAGGATGTGGAATCCCGGCGGCCCTATGTGCGCGCCGTTTTGGCCCGGCAGATTTGCGAGCAACCCAGCAACTGGCGCGCCGAGAGCTCGTTGCCCGCATATCTCAAGAGCTATGGCGTCCCCGCCCTCTCCGGGTTGGATACCCGCCGCCTGACCTTGACCTTGCGGGAGCGGGGCGTGATGCGCGGCGCCCTTTCCACGGTGAACCTGGATCGGGAGCGCCTGTGGGAGATGGCCCGCAACGCCCCCGATATGAGCGCATTGGCCGTGGTGCAACACGTGATGCGGGCCCAGGCGGAGCCGTGGCACGAGGCCGTGGCCGCCCCGTGGCAGCCCATCCTGAAGGAGCCGTTGGCCGCCAACCCTGCCGCGCCCCATGTGGTGGTGGTGGATTGCGGCATCAAACACAACATTCTGCGCCTCCTGCGCTACTTGGGCGCCCGGGTGACGGTGGTCCCCGGCATCACCCCCTTTGCCGAGATCATGGCCCTGCGCCCGGATGGCGTCCTCCTCTCCAACGGCCCCGGCGATCCGCGCATGGTGCCGGAGGAGACCATCGAGACGGTGGGCCGCTGCATGGAGAGCCTGCCCACGCTGGGCATCTGCCTGGGGCATCAGTTGCTGGCCCTGGCCGCCGGCGCGCGGATCTACAAGCTGCCCTTTGGCCATCACGGGGGGAACCATCCGGTGCAAGATTTGACCACCGGCGCCATCGAGATCACCGCCCAAAACCACAACTATGCCGTGGAGCCCGACTCTTTGCGAGGCCTGCCCTGGGAGGTGACCCACGTCAACCTCAACGACCAGACCATCGAGGGGATGCGCCACACGCGCCTGCCGGTGTTCTGCGTGCAGTACCATCCTGAGGCCTCGCCGGGCCCCCACGATAGTCTGCACATCCTGCGCCGCTTTGTCCATGAGATGACAGGGATTAGGGGTTAGGGATTAGGGATTAGGGATTAGGGGTTAGGGATTAGGGATTAGGGGTTAGGGATTAGGGATTGGGGATTGGGCGCTGGGGTGGCGTTGAAGGCATAACCCCAAACCCCTAAACCCCAAACCCTAAACCCTATACCCTAAACCCCATACCCTAAACCCCATACCCTGCCTGATACTTGCGAGGAAACAATAGGGATCATGCCCAAACGAACCGATTTGCACAAGATCATGATCATCGGCTCCGGGCCCATCGTCATCGGCCAGGCCTGCGAGTTCGACTATTCCGGCACCCAGGCCTGCAAGGCCCTGCGCGAGGAGGGCTATCGCACCATCTTGGTCAACTCGAACCCGGCCACCATCATGACGGACCCAGAGATGGCCGATGTCACCTACATCGAGCCGCTGACGGTGCCGGTGTTGGAGCGCATCATCGCCAAGGAGCGGCCCGATGCCCTCCTTTCCACCATGGGCGGCCAGACGGGGCTGAACCTCTCCATGGACCTCTACCGGGCGGGGATCTTGGAGCGTTACGGGGTGGAGCTATTGGGCGCCAAGGCGGAGGCCATCGAGGTGGCCGAGGACCGGGAGCGGTTCAAAGAGGCCATGCTGGAGATCGGCCTGGACGTGCCCCGCAGCCACGTGGTCAGGTCTCTGGAGGAGGCCCGGCGCTTCCTGGATGACATCGGCCTGCCGGCCATCGTGCGGCCCTCCTTCACCTTGGGCGGCACAGGGAGCGGCATCGCCTATAACAAGCAAGATTTTGATGACCTGGTGGAGCGCGCCCTGAGCCAGAGCCCCATCCACCAGGCCTTGGTGGAGGAATCGGTCATCGGCTGGAAAGAGTTCGAGCTGGAGGTGATGCGCGACGCCGATAACGGCTATGTGGTCATCTGCTCCATCGAAAACTTGGACCCCATGGGCGTGCACACCGGCGATAGCATCACCGTGGCCCCGGCCCAAACCCTGACGGACAAGGAATACCAAATCTTGCGCGACCAGGCCCGCCGGGTGATGGAGCGGGTGGGCGTGGAGACGGGCGGTTCCAACGTGCAATTCGCCGTCCATCCGCAGACGGGGCGCACCTTGGTGATCGAAATGAACCCCCGTGTCTCCCGGAGCTCGGCCCTGGCCAGCAAGGCCACGGGGTTCCCCATCGCCAAGATCGCCGCCAAGCTGGCCGTGGGCTATCGCCTGCATGAGCTACCCAACGACATCACCCGCGAGACGCCGGCCTCCTTTGAGCCGATGCTGGACTATGTGGTGGTCAAGATCCCTCGCTGGAACATGGAAAAGTTCCCCTCTGCCGATCCCACCTTGGGCACACAGATGAAATCGGTGGGCGAAGTGATGGCCATCGGACGCACCTTTGCCGAGGCGTTGAACAAAGGCCTCTGCGCCCGTGAGGATGGCCGCGACGGCCTGTTCGACACGGTGATCGCCCAGGCCAGCCTGCCCGATATCCGCCATCATCTCATCGTGCCCAACCCGGAGCGGATCTTTTACATCGTGCCGGCGCTGGACGCGGGGATGTCGGTGGCCGAGATCAACGAGCTGACCCACATCGATCCCTGGTTCCTCAACGAGATAGACGCCCTGCGCCGCCTGCGTGACCGCATC
>DAOTZU010000094.1:0-37762 GCA_034433995.1 Anaerolineae bacterium | reverse complement strand
ATCGGCCACCGCCACCTTCACGCCGACGCCCACGCCCAGCGTCACGCCCACCGGCGCGGCCACGGCCACCCCCACGCCTAGCGCCACGGCCACGCCCACGTTCTCGCCGACGCCCACCTTCACCCCGACGGCGACGCCCACCCGCACCTTCACCCCTTCTCCCACGCCGACGGCCACGCCCACCTTCAGGCCTTCGCCCACGCCCCAGACCGGCGCGTTGATCGTGCCCGTCGGGGCTGATACCTATTTGGATCGCTGGAGCGTTCAGACCAATTATGGCGCCGCGCCCACCTTGATCATCCGTCAGGGGGATGTGATGGCGGCGCTCCTACGGGCAGATCTTGGCGCGATCCCGCCCGGCACCGAGATCCTCTCGGCCAAGTTGCACCTCTTTGTGCTCAAACGGAGCAACGCGGGGTTCCTCTTGGCCTCGGTGCATCAGGTCTTTCGGGATTGGGCCGAGGGCGAGGCCACCTGGGTGCGGGCGGCCAAGGACGCCTTTTGGCAGGAGGCCGGGTGCAACCAACTGGGTCTGGATCGCGCGGGTGAATCCAGCACCGAGGTGCTCCTGGATGATACCAACGCCTGGTTCGCCTTTGACATTACCGACTTGGTCCGCGCCTGGCTGGCCCACCCGGAGAGCAATTACGGCGTGATCCTCAAGGGCAGCGGGAGCGTCTCGGTGCAATACGAGATCGCCTCGCGGGAATATCCCTTGGCGGCCGTGCGCCCCTGGCTGGAGGTGGTGCTGGGCAAGCCTTCGCCCACGCCCACGGCCACTTGGACGCCCACCCTCACCTGGACCCCTGCCCCTAGCGCCACGGCCACCATCACCCCCAGCGCCACAGCCACCTGGACGCCCACGCCCACGGCCACGCCCACCCAGACCCCGGTGGTGACCTGGACTCCGACGCCCACAACCCCATGGACCCCGACCTTGACCTGGACGCCGACGCCCACGGCCAGCGCCACCCCGTGGCCTACCGCGGCTCCTGGGCCCACGGCCACGCCCCAGCGGGCAGTCTTGGGGGCTTGGGAGGATACCTATCTCAATGCTTGGTATCCCTCCACCAACTATGGGGGCGCGGCCAACCTTGCCGTGCGCCAGGGAGACATGGCCGCAAGCCTGTTGCGTTTCGATCTTGCCAGCGTGCCCCAGGGGGCCGAGATCCAGGCGGCCTATCTGTGGCTTTATGCTTATCGGCGCTCCAATAGCGGCAATCTCACGGTGCAGGTATACCGGGTGTTGCGCCCTTGGAGGGGCGCCGAGGCCACCTGGCA
The DNA here is from genome assembly GCA_034433995.1 of Anaerolineae bacterium. GTDB lineage: Bacteria > Chloroflexota > Anaerolineae > UBA1429 > UBA1429 > DAOTZU01. The sequence goes on along the minus strand of DAOTZU010000094.1, from coordinate 36,481 downwards.
GCGGGCGAGCAGCACCGTGCTCTGGCAACGGGCCGGTTGCAATGGGTTGGAGGTGGACCGCGCCGCCCAACCCAGCGCCAGCGCGATCCTCAACGGCACGGGGACCTGGTTCCAATTCGAAGTGACCGAGGCGGTGCGTGGCTGGGTGGCCAATCCGGCGAGCAATCATGGCCTAGTGCTCAAGGGGAGCGGGAGCGTCTCGGTGCAGTACGATTTCGCCTCGCGGGAATATCAGCAGCAGACCTTCCGGCCTTGGCTGGAGGTGCTCTACACCGGGCCCTCTGCGGGCCCCACCGGAACTCCCTCGCCCACTTGGACGCCCACCCCAAAGGCCACCGGCACCCCCACCCCGGCGCCGACGGGCACCCCCACCAAGACGGCCACGATCATCCCCACGCCCCCGCCGGCGCCCCCGTCAGGCACCATCACGCTCTTGGTGGAGGCCGATGCCGATCTGAACAGTTGGTCGCCCGGCAACAACTATGGCTATAGCGCTTTTCTGCCGCTGCGCACCTTTGGCTACAAGCGGCCCGTGTTGCGCTTCTCCCTGGGGACCATCCCCGCCAACGCGGCGGTCCAACGGGCCATCCTGCGGGTGCGGACGGTGGGCGCCACCGTCTCGGCCATGCAGGTGGAGGTGGTGGGCTTGGCTCGCCCTTGGGTTGAAAACCAGACCAACTGGTTGCTGGCCCGCAGCGGCGAGCCCTGGGCCAATCCGGGAGCCGGCGCCATGGGCACCGATCGCCTGGGCGAGAGCGCGGCCAATGCCCTTGTCTCGGGTGGCGAGAAATGGTGGGAGTGGGAAGTGACCTCTCTGGTGCAGCGTTGGCTGGATGGCTCCCTGCCCAACCACGGCGTGATGCTCCTGGCCGCCCAGACGGATAAGCACGCGGAGGTCTCCATCGCCAGCAAAGAATACGGCTGGCCCGCCCAGTTGGTGGTGGAATACGCCCTGCGCTAGACGCGCTGGCTTCAGCTCTAGAGCAAGCTTTGCACCCAGCCGCCATCCACCTGGATGGTGGTGCCGGTGATGTAGGCGGCGCGCTCGGAGGCCAGGAAGGCAATGAGCGCCGCCAACTCCTCAGGCCGCCCCAGCCGGCCAGCGGGGATCGTCCTTTCCCAGCGGGCGATGACCTCCTCCGGGCTGATCCCTTCCGCCTGTGCCCCGGCGGCGGCCAGGTTGCGCATCCGTTCGGTCAGCGTGTAGCCTGGGCAGACGTTGTTCACCGTGATCCCCTCCGCCGCCACCTGCCCCGCCAAGGTCTTGGCCATGGCCACCACGCCGGCCCGGGCGGTGTTCGAGAGGATGAGGTTGGGCATCGGCTGCTTCACCGCCACAGAGGTAATGTTGATGATCCGCCCCCAGCGACGCCGGCGCATCCCCGGCAAGACCAGCGCCGTGAGGCGGATGGCGCTCAGCAGGTTCAGCTGGAGGGCATCAAGCCAATCCTGATCCGTCATCTCGGCAAAGAGGCCCGGCCGGGGCCCGCCGGCGTTGTTCACCAGGATGTCGATCCGGCCCCAATGCTCCTCCACCGCGTGCACCAAAGACTCTACATCGGCGCGGCGGGTCACGTCGGCTGCGATGGCCAAGACCTCGCCGCCGGTGGCCCGGCGGATCTCCTCCGCGGCGGCCTCTAGCTCCTCCTGATGCCGGGCGGCGATGGCTACCTTGGCCCCCTCCTGGGCCAGTTCCTGCGCCGCGGCCTTGCCCAGGCCCTTGCTGGCGGCGGCCACCAAAGCCACCTTGTCCTTCAAGCCTAAATCCATCCTCTCACCTCCCCGAAAAAGAATGCTCGGTTTGCGGCGGTCGGCATATGGGCCTGCCAGGCAAGAGAGTGTGCCGGCGTCCCATGCCTCGCGTCGCCACGGGGCTCAGTGTACCATCGAGGGACCTTTTTGTCAGCTTGGCGATGCCATCTCCTTAGACCGGACAGGTCTTCCGAGACCTGTCTGGTCTGAGGGCGTGACGCGATGCCCGGCCCACACTCTGGGCGGCTCGCCCGCCGCAATGAGGGTGTCGAGAAATGCGCCCGTCGGTTAGAAACCGACGTCTGGGGATGGTAAGCCCGCGCCGTGGGCTTGGCAAGCAGAGCCGTCGGATTCGATCCGATGGCGGGCAAGGCCTACACGCTTTTTTCAATACCCCCGCCGCATTTGGATTGGACAAGGGCCGGCGAATGATTATACTCGTTAGTTGACGCTCCGAGCACCGGGCGTGCGCGTCTTTAAAAACTGTAAACTTGAGCGTTTGGCTCTTTCATCTTGGGTTCATCTCCCCTGGCTATGATAAGAGCGGTTGGGATTGCCGGGTCCAGCTGATTTCCCGGCGCAGGATCGTTCTTGATGAGGCAGGTGGCACATGGTGCTGCGCATTCGTGAGCTCAGCCAGGCGGAGAAGAGCCGATTGCAGGCATGGTTGCATGCCCAGGATGAGGCGCTGCGCCATCGGGCGCGGGTGATCCTGCTTTCGGCGGAAGGGCACCGCATCCCTGAAATCGCCAAGATGGTGGGCGCCAACCCCGCCAATTTGCGCAAGTGGATCCATCGGTTCAACGAGCGCAGTTGCGCAGGATTGCTCACCCGGCGGTCGGGCGGGGCCAAGCCGCGCTTCAGCGAGGAGCAGAAGCGTCGCATCGTGGCTTTGGCGCGGAGCAAGCCCCACGAACTGGGGCTCAACTTTACCTCGTGGACTTTGCATCGGCTGGCCGAGGAGGCCCGGCAACGCAGGATCGTGGACCGCATCAGCCACGAGTATGTGCGCCAGATCCTCAAGGCGGCAAATTGCTCCTACAAGCAACTGGGCCGCTAGATAGCCTCCGCAAAGGTTCCCATCCGTCGGGGGAGGATCTGCCCCCGACGGATTTATGTCTTGCCGCTGGGCCACGCTGGTTGCGGCGCAAACGATTCTTCTAGGAAGACGATAGTGCGTATTGCTTTTGTCTCGCCTAAATGGAACGAGATGGTCAATAGCTATCCCCCGTTGGGGCTTGGCTATCTGGCCGCCGTCATGGAGGCCGAGGGCCACACGGCCGCCATCTTTGACCTGGGCCTCGAACCCCGTCAACCCCTGGAACAGGCCATCGCACCCTTGGTCGCCTTTGCCCCTGATCTTGTGGGCATCACCGCGATGACCAACAACTATCACAGCGCCGAGGCGACGTGTGCCCTGGTCAAGGAGCGCCTGGGATGTCCCGTGGTGCTGGGAGGCCCCCATGCCACCGTCTTCCCGGAGCGGGTGGCCGCCGACCCCCATGTGGATTATGTGGTGTACGGCGAAGGGGAGGAGACCCTGCGCGAGTTGGTGCGCGCCCTGGTCGCCTTCGGCCCCCGCCCCGGCGACGAGGTGTTGGGCCAGATCCGCGGCCTCTGCTTCACCGCTGCTTCAGGCGAGGTGATCCGCACCCCGGAGCGCCCCTTGATCCGCGATCTGGACGCCCTGCCCTTCCCGGCGCGCCATCTCTTTGCCCTGGAGCGGTATCCTCTTTACGCGGCCAACGGCGAGCGCATGGTCACCCTGCTCTCCAGTCGGGGCTGCCCCTATAATTGCAGCTACTGCTTCAAGGGGATCGTCGGGCGCACCTATCGCCAGCGGAGCCCGGAGAACCTCATCGCCGAGATCCGCAGCCTGATGGAGACCTACGGCTACCGCAACTTTTATTTTATTGACGATCTCTTTACCATCGATCGGCGCAGGTTGACGGCCCTGACCACGCGCTTTATCGAGGAGGGGCTGGATATCCGCTGGCAATGTCTGGCGCGGGTGGATCGGGTGACGCCCGACCTCTTGCGCCTGATGTACCGCGCCGGCTGCCGCGAGGTGCATTACGGCATCGAGACGGGGAACGCCGAGATCTTGGCCCGCCTGGGCAAGCACATCACCCTGGAGCAGGTGCGCCAGGCCGTGGCCTGGACGGCCCAGGCCGGCATCTTGGCCAAGGGCTATTTTATGTTGGGCCTCCCCGGCGATACGGAGGAGACCATGCAGCAGACGATCCAATTCGCCTGCGAGTTGGAGCTGGACCAGGCCATGTTCAGCCTGACGACGCCCTTCCCCGGCACCCGGCTCTGGGATGAGCTGGCTGCCCGCCAGCCCGGCTTGGTCTTTGATCGGGATTTCTCCCGCGCCTACTATTATCTCAACTATGACCAGCCCCTCAAGCCCTTCTTCAACCTTTCCCAGGTCTCTGATGAGCGGCTGGCCCAGCTGGCCCGCGAGGCGCCGGCGCGTTTCCAAGAGGCCAAGCGGCGGCGCAAATACCAGCGGGCGTTGGGGCCGGTGTTGGGCGGGTGGCTGTACAAACTCTCCACTGTGCGCGTGGTGCGCCGCGTGGGGCATCGCATCCTGCGCACGGGCCTTTTCCGTGGCCTCCCCGGCCTGGGCAAGCTGGGCGAACGCAGCTCCAGAGAGGAGTTGGCAGAGCGATGGACCTGATCGCCAAGGCCGGTCGCCGTTGGCAGCGCTACCGTCGCCAGGCCAAGATGGTTTGGCGCTATGTGAACTATGGCCTGCAGAACGTGCGGCCGCTATCCTATCCGGATCGCCTGTATCTTGAATCCACCAACGCGTGCAACTTGCGCTGCATCATGTGCCCCACGGGACAGGGCCTGGCCAAGCGCAAGAAGGGCTTCCTGGATTGGGACCTCTTTCGCCAGATCATTGACGAGATGGCCCCTCATGTGAGCATGACCACGCTGCACATCTGGGGCGAGCCCCTGCTCCATCCGCGCCTGGTGGACATGGTGGCCTATTGCCGCCAGCACCGGCTGCACAGCGAGATCTCGACCAATGCCGTCCTGCTCACGCCGGAGCTGGGCCAGGCCTTGATCGAGGCCGGCTTGGGGGCCATCTACCTCTGCCTGGATGGCGTCACCGCCGAGACCTACGAGCAAGTGCGCCGCGAGGCCAGCTTTGAACGCACCCGCGAGAACATTATAAGGTTCTTGGAGCTGCGCAACCGCGCCGGCGACAAGGGACCGCGCACCAAGCTGCAGATCATCGAGATCGCCCCCACCGCTGACCAGATCGAGACCTTTAAGCGCATCTGGAGCGTGCCCGGGGTGGACCAGATCAACGTCAAGGCCTTTGATTCTTGGGGCGACCAGATCGCCACCATCAGCGCGCTCCGTCCGGGGGAGAGACCCGCGCTGCCGCCGCGCTATCCTTGCCCCAACTTGTGGTACCATGCCCACATCTACTGGGATGGTACCCTCGTCTGCTGCGACCGCGATTTCGATGCCCGCTATCCCTTGGGCAATGTGGCCGATGGGGTGATGAAGGCCTGGCGGGGCCCGGCCATGACGCGCTTGCGCTTGAAGCACCTCAACCACGACCTGGACGACGTGCCCTCTTGTGGCCCCTGTGTCGAATGGGCCTGGTGGCGCCCCACCTGGACCACGGCCCAGGGAAACGCTCCTCTTGAGGCCAAAGGATGAACCACTTCTCCCCTTCGCCGGCGTCTTTTGCGCGCGCCCGTCACGCCCTGTGGACAGGTCTGGCTGTGGCCGGAGCCCTCATCTTGGCCACGGCCTTGCGCCTGTATGGCATCGCCAACGAATCCCTTTGGCTTGACGAGGCCACCAGCCTCATGCTGGCCCGCATGGATATCCCCAGCCTGGTCCAGTGGACGGCCCTGGATATCCATCCGCCCCTGTTCTACATCCTGCTGCACTATTGGCGCCATCTGGGCGAGGGCGAGGCCATGTTGAGGGGCCTCTCCGTATTGGCCGGAGTGCTCAACGTCCTGGTCATCTATCAGCTGGGCGAGACGCTCTTTGACCGGCGCACGGGCCTCTATGCAGCCGTCCTGCTGGCCGTGGCGCCCTTTGCCATCTGGTATGCCCAAGAAGTGCGCATGTACGCCTGGGTCACTTTGTTGCTCTCCGCCTCGGTGCTCTTGGCCTTGCTTTCCTGGCAGATGCGACGCTGGATGGCCTGGGTGGTCTATGTGTTGGTGACAGCGGGGGCGCTTTATACCCACTATTATGCAGTTTTTGGCATCCTGTTAGAGAACCTATTCTTCTTTTACCTATGGTTCCGCCGGCGGATGGATCGGCGGCTCTTGGGCAGTTGGCTCACCTCGCAACTGGCGGTGTTTGTCCTCTTCTTGCCTTGGTTCCCCACCTTTCTTTTGCCCATCACCGTGGGCGGCGGGGGCTGGCTGGCCTTGGGCATGGGGCGGCCCTCTTGGGCGGTGTTGGCGCAGACGGCGGTGCTTTACATGGTGGGCACGGGCAGGGAGCTCTATCCGGCCCTGGTGCGGCGCCTCGGTTATGCCCTCTTCGTCGGGCTCTTGGTGGCGGGCCTCTGGCCCCGGAGCGCCCGCTGGCGTTACGCCGTGGGCGATACCGGCCTGAGCACGGCCCCTCTGTACGATGAAAACGAGGCCACCGCTTTCTGTCTGGCCTACCTGGTGTTGCCTCTGGGGATCGCTTGGGTCTCCTCGCAGATCTTTAAACCCATGTACTCGGCGCGCTACATGTTGCCCTTCCTCATTCCTTTCCTCCTTCTGGTGGCCCGAGGGGTGCGCAACATTCCCTGGGGGGTGGTGCGCGGGGCGTTGATGGTGGCGCTGGTGGGGGTGATGGCGGTTGGCGTCGTGGCCCAGGCGCGCCTGGTGGAAAAGCCCGATTGGCGGGGCCTGGCGGCCCGCATCACCGCCCAGGCGCGGCCGGGGGACCTGGTGCTCTTTATGCCCGGCTGGCACGCCAAGCCCTTTGATTATTATGCCCAAGGGAGGGTGGCGCTCTATAGTGATGTGCCCATCCCGGTGCAAAATTATGGCGCCGAGGCCATCGCGGCGGTGGAGCGGGCCATCGCCGGGCATCCTAGGGTGTGGTTTATCTGGGAGACGGACCATTACACCGATGCCAAGGGGGCCGTGTACGACTATTTGCGCACCCATTGCCGCCAGGTTACCGAGCAAGCGTTCCCCGCGGTGGGGCGGGTGATCCTCTTTGAAAACTCGGCCGCGCTAAGCGGCTCATAGCGGGCGGACGATGGTCTTGCGGGTGGCGCGGAAGGGGCGCGAGGGGTTATTGGTGGCGGGGCTGGTCGCTTTGGCGCTGGCCCTGCGCTTCTACGACCTGACCGGCGAGAGCCTCTGGTACGATGAGGCGTACAGCGTCTGGAGCAGCAGCATGGATATCGCCTCGCTGCGTCTCCTCTGGGAATGGCAGGTCGAGTTCCCGCTCTACTATCTCTTGCTTCATTTCTGGATGCGGCTTTTTGGCCAGGGCGAGTTCGCCGTGCGCGCCTTCGGGGCGCTGGCCAGCGCCGTGGCCGTCATCCCCATGTACGCCCTGGGCAAGGCCCTGTTGGGCCGGCGGGCGGGGACCATCGGCGCCTTGCTCTGGGCGGTCAACCCGTATCAGGTGTGGTACGCCCAGGAGGTGCGCATGTACGCCTGGGCGGCGCTTTTCACCTTGATCTCCTGGTACACCTTCTGGCGATTGGTGCAGGACGGGCGTTGGGGCTGGGGGCTCGGCTACGTCCTCGCCACGGGGTTGACCTTTCATCTGCATTATTACATCGGCTGGGTCGTTCTGGTGCAGAACGTCTTTTATCTGTGGTGGCTGCAACGCCATCATGGCCCCCTCTGGCAGCGCGAGGCATGGCGCCACGGGCGCTGGTGGCTCTTGGCCCAAGGGGGCGTGGCGCTTTTGGCCTTGCCGGCCGCGGCGGTGTTCTACACCAAGTTGATCGGCCTGAACCAATGGGGCTGGTTGGCGGCGCGCTATGGCGCTCCCGGCCTGGGCGCGTGGGCGGATCTGTTCGCCCTCTACACCCTGGGGCTCGCCTTCCCGGGCCCTTCTGGGTTGCGCTGGGGGATCGTGGCCCTGTTTTTGGCCCTGGCCTCGGCGGGAGCCGTTCTTGCCGGGCGCCGGCGCGGCCCAGAAAGAGAGGCCGTGCTCTTGGCCCTTTTGGCCTTGGGGCTGCCGTTGGCCATCCTCTGGGTGTTGGGACAATTCGCCGCCGTGTGGGTGCCGCGGTATCTGTTGCTTTTGATGCCCGCCTATCTTCTGTTGGTGGCCCTGGGCTTGGCCTGCGCGCCCCGCTGGGGCTTGAGGCTTGGGGGCGTCCTTTTGGTGGTGGCGGCAAGCCTTTACGCCCTGAGCGGCATGTACGGCGGGCAGCAAAAGGAGGATTGGCGCGGCGTGGCGGCGTACATCGCCCAACATGGCGGGCCGAACGACCTCATCGTGCTGCTGGATGAAGAGTGCCGGGTTCCTTTTAGTTATTACTATGGTAGCGGCGGCGCCCGGGTGGAGGTGAGCCGCTTCGCCGATGACGCGGCGCTGGATCGTGCCGTGGCCGAGATCGTGCGGCGGCAACGGGGCGGGCATCTTTGGCTGGTGGTGAGCCATGCCGATGGCCGTGCCCTGCAGGAGCGGCTGCGCGCCCTGCCCGGTCTGAGGCAGTTGCAAGGCCCCGCCTTTGTGGGCATTGAGCTGGTGACGTATGTCTGGTCGTAGCGACGATCCGGGGCCGATGGCCGATCCGGGCCGGGATTCCTGGCAGGCTCAGGGGGGCGTGCTCCTTGTGTTGGTGCTGCTCACGGTGCTGATGACCTGGCCCCTGGCGCGTTCTTTGGGTTCGGCGGTGTTGGGGCCGCCGGGGGATAACCTGGAGTACGTCTGGAAGATGTGGTGGTTCTACCACGCCTTGGTAGAACGAGGCAGCACGCCCTTTTTCGCGCCGGACGTTTTTTATCCCTTCGGTTATCCCCTCGCCCTCAGCGAGACCACCCTCGCCCACACCGTCTTGGGCTTGCCCCTCACGGCGCTCTGGGGAGAGGTGGTGGCCTACAACGTCCTGATCTTGGCCTCCTTCGTCCTCAGCGGCTATGGGGTCTATCGGCTGCTGCGCGCGTTGGGGAGCGGCGTGGCGGGGGCGCTGGTCGGCGCGGTGGCCTTTGCCTTTTGCCCCTACCGTTTCGCCCATTTGGGGGCGGGGCATCTGCCCCTCATGGGCACCGGCTGGATGCCGTTGCTCCTCTGGGCGCTGGAGCGGCTCATCCGGCGTCCTTCCTGGCGGCGGGGCTGGCCCGTGGGCCTGTTCTATGCCCTGACGGCCCTCTCCTCCTGGTACTATGCGGTGATGTTGGCGCTCTTTGCCGGCCTGTATCTTGGGTTGCGGGCCCGCCCCTGGCGGGCGCTCCTTTGGCGGCGGGAGCTGTGGCAGGGGCTGGCCGTGGCCAGCCTGGTGGCGGCCGTTTTGCTTGTGCCGGCGGCCTGGCCTATACTTCGCCTGTATGGCCAAGGGGAGGTGCAACACCGCTTTTCCCTGGCCTATGTGGACCAGTGGTCGGCCAGCCCGGTGGATTTCCTCTATCCCAACGCCATGCACTCCTGGTGGGGCGCGGCGTTGACCAAGGCTTATGCGCAGAATATCAACGAGAATCTGATCTATCTGGGCTGGGTGGCCTTGGCCCTGGCGGGTGTGGGCTTGTGGCGACGGCGCGGGGAGCGCCCGGTGCGGGCGCTGGCCTGGCTGGGGTTGGTGGCCGTGGTCCTTTCTTGGGGCACCACCCTTCATTTCGCCGGGAGGCCCGTCTATCTGCCGGTGCCTGAGGGGGTGGAATACCAATTCTCCCGCGCCATGTACGTCTTGACGGGCAAATGGGCGCTGAACAAGGTGGATTACAGCCCCTTGCGCCGTGCAGGGGCCATCATCATCCCTTTGCCCACGTTATTGCTGTATCTCTTTGTGCCCGCTTTCGGCGCCATGCGCGTCTGGGCGCGGTTCGGGGTGATGGCCATGCTGGCCGTGGCGCTTTTGGCCGGCTTGGGGGCGGATGCGCTGGTGGCGCGGGCCGGCCAGGGCCACGGGGCGCTGCGGCGCTGGGTGTCGGCCGGGGCGCTGGTGCTGGCGGTGCTGCTGGATTTCTCTGTGGCGCCCTATCCCTACGGCTACACCGAGGTGCGGGGGCAGCCGGTGGATCGGTGGTTGGCCAGCCAACCTGTGGGAGGCCCCGTGATCCATTTCCCTTGGGAAAAGACCTGGTACGGCTGGATGCTCTACCCGGCCCGGGTGCATGGGCAGCCCATCGCCTACGGATATGGCACCTTTGCGCCGGATGGCTATCGCCAGACGGGGCAGGTTTTGGCCCGTTTTCCGGCGCCGGAGGCCTGCGCGCTGTTGCAGGAGTGGGGCGTGCGCTATGTGCTGGTGGGCGCCAAAAGCTATGGCGCGGCCTGGCCGGCCGTCCGCCGCGCGTTGGAGGCAAACACCCACTGGGAGGAAGTGGCCGTCTTTCGAGACCAGCCTCTGTTCCATGGCGACCGGCTGCTCAAGCTCGTGCCGCCCTCGCCCGCAGTGCCGGCCACAGAGTTGGTGAGCGGCGATCGGCGGGCCTATCTGGAGGACGAGATTCACGTATATCTTGTGCCCAAGTGAGCGGCCGGCGCGGCAATCTTTGATCATAAGGACAAAGCATGATCCCTGTTGCGGAACCTGATCTGCGGGGCAATGAACTCAAGTACGTCACCGATTGCGTCACCACGGAGTGGGTCTCCTCCTTGGGCAAGTATGTGGGGGCCTTTGAGGAGCGCATGGCCGCCCTCTGTGGCCGGCGCTATGCCGTCTCGGTCTGTAACGGCACCGCCGCGCTCCACCTGGCCTTGGTGGTGCTGGGCATCGGCCCCGGCGACGAGGTGATCGTCCCCTCCCTCACCTTTGTGGCCACGGCCAACGCCGTGGCATACACCGGGGCCACGCCGGTCTTTGCCGATTCCGAGCCGGCCTATTGGCAGCTCGATCCCCGCCACGTGGAACGTCTCATCACGCCGCGTACCAAGGCCATCATCCCGGTGGATCTCTACGGCCACCCGGTGGATATGGATGCTATCTTGGCCATCGCCCGGCGTCATAACCTCTATGTGGTGGAAGATGCCGCGGAAGCCCACGGCGCGCTCTACAAGGGGCGCCCCTGCGGCGGCCTGGGCGATATCTCGTGCTTTAGTTTTTATGGCAATAAGGTGATCACCACCGGCGAGGGCGGCATGATCCTCACCGACGATCCCGCTTGGTATGAGCGGGCCCGTTTCCTGCGCGACCATGCCATGTCGCCGACGGAGCGGTATTATCACCCCGAGATCGGCTTCAACTACCGCTTGACCAACATCCAAGCAGCCTTGGGCCTGGCCCAGGTGGAGCGGATGGACGAATTCGTCCGGCGCAAGCGGGAGAACGCCGCCCTGTATGCGGAGCATCTCCACGCCGTTCCCGGAATCACCCTCGCGCCGGAGGCGCCCTGGGCCCGGAACGTGTATTGGATGTATTCCATCCTGGTGGGTCCCGAGTTTCCCCTCTCCCGCGATGCCTTGATGGCCGCCCTACGCCAGCGGGGCGTGGATACTCGCCCCTTCTTCCGCGCCATCCACACCATGCCCTGCCACAAGCGCCAGGAGACCTTGCCGGTGGCGGAGGATTTGGCGGCGCGGGGGATCAATCTGCCCAGCTCGGTCAAGTTGACGGCGGAACAGATCGCCTACATTGCGCAGCAGATCCGCGCATTGGCCGGATGAGGGGATGATGGGCTACAGGATCCTGCCTTTGTCTCCGGAACACGCCTCGGCCGTCGCCGCGCTGCATGCGGAGGGGCAGCCGCAGACCTTTCTCACCCGGTTGGGCCCGGCGTTTCTGCGGGCCCTTTACGCCCAGATGGCCGCCTCCCCCCATGCCTTGGGCTATGTGGCGGTGGATGGCGAGGAAGTGGTGGGCGTGGTGACGGGGACGACGGACGCCTCCGCCGTCTTTCGGGATCTGCTCCTGCGCCGGGGATTGCGGCTGGCCTGGCCGGTGGCCAAGGCCATCCTGGGGCAACCAGCGCTGCTGGCCCAGGTGGTGCAGACGCTGTTCTATCCCGCCAAGACGCCCGCCGAGCCGGGGGAGGCTGAGCTGTTTTTCATCGGCACCCGGGCCCCGCGGCGCGGCGAGGGGATCGGTGGCGCGCTCTTTGCGGCTCTGGTGGAGGCGTTGCGCCGGCGCGGGATGCGCGCGATGGGTCTGCTGGTGGATGAAAGCAACGAGGTGGCCAAGGCATTTTATCGCCATCGCGGGATGCGGGCGGTCCGTTCCTTCACCCTGTATGGGCGGCCCATGTCTTGGTATCGTTTGGCGTTGAGGGAAGGCAGCGATGAGCACAGCGACGCTGGCTAAACCTCGCCGAGCTTATGCCTGGCCCCTGGCCTGCGCGGTCCTTTTGGGATTGACGGCCGTCTTGATGCGCAACTGGCTCTTGGGCGGCGGGCTGCCCACCACGGCGCGGCGCGAGGGGATGGCCGAGTTGACCATCGTCTGGTTATGCCGACAAGAGCTCGCCCAAGGGCGCCTCTTGAGCGAGTGGAACCCCTATTGGTTCTCCGGTTTCCCTTGGCTGCGCTTCCTCTCCTACCCGTTCTATTACCTAGCGGCGGCCATCTCCCTGTGGGGCGGGGTGCGTCTGGAGACGGTGATGGTGCTCGGCTATTTCTTGGTCATGGCCGGCTCGGGCTTGGCCATGTTCGGCTATTTGCAGCGTCTCTTGGGCGATTGGCGCCCTGCCCTAGTGGGGGCGGTGATCTATGAGGCCTTTCCCTACCACAACCATGTGGGCGTGGAGACCTGGATCCACGCGGCCTTTTGGGTGTTGCTGCCTTTGGCGCTGTGGCTGGTGGAGCTCAGCCGGGCGGGCAGGCTGAGGCGCACTCCGTATCTCCTGCTCCTAGGCCTGGCGCTGGGCGCCTTCCCCGTCCTCAGCAGCGAATATGCCCTCTTGGCCGGCCCTTTTGTGGCCCTGTACCTCGCCTTGCGCGAGCTCGCGGCGGTGCGCAGGGGCCAGCGCCGGCTGGGCCGGGCCCTGGGCGATTATCTGCTGGTGGGTTTGGTGGCCTTGGGGAGCGCCGCCTCCTTTGTCTTGCCCGCGCTGTTCGAGATCCGCTACGTGGGGATCCATGCCAAGCACGGCGCCGCGGCCACGCTGACACACCAACTCTTGCGCGATTATTCGGTGACCCCCAAGCTCGTCTGGTACGCCCTGGTGCGGCGCTTGCGGCTGCCTTTCAGCGTGCAGGGCTTGCCCGGCCTGGCCAGCTCCTTCTGGAGCGTGGCCTGGTACAGCGGCCTCGTCGCCCCGCCGCTGGTCCTCCTGGGGCTGAGTGGGGTGAGGCGGCACCTGGCCGCCCGGGCCGCGTTGGCCGGTTTGGTCCTCTCCTTGCTCCTCATCTCCGGGCCAACCTGTCCGCTCAACTTTTTCAGCAAGCTCCCGGTTCTGGGCCATTTCTCTCCCTTTCGAGGGATGCTCTTGGTGGTGGCTTTTGGGGCCATCCTGGCCGCCTACGGCGTGGCCTGGCTCCTGCAGCGCTGGGAGGGGGCCTACCCCCGGCTGCGCTGGGCATCGTGGCTCTGGGTGGGCGGGCTGGTGGCTCTGGTGCTGGCCGATTTCTGGCCCTCTGCGGGGGCCTACCAGACGACCGAGGCCTATTTCACCCCCGAAGAGCGGCAGGTCTATGCCTGGTTGGCGGCGCGCAAGGACCAGGGGCGCCTGTGGGAGGTGTCGTATCTGCCGCGGGACCAATATCTGCGCACCTATTCCCTAACCGAGGCGCCTTTGCTGCGCTATGTGGGCTATTACGATAACGGCGCGCCTCTGCACACCTGGGAACAGACCGCCTGGACCGACCTGGGCACCACATTGCGCCTGCACCAGGTGCGCTTTGTGCTCCTGCGGGAGGATGAGCCCGATGCGCCAGAGTTGGCCGCCAAATTGAGCGCCTTGGGCTATCGCCTGGCCTTCCAGGCCGGGGCCGCCCAGGTCTGGGAGAATCCCCAGGTGAGGGCCTATGCCCAGTTTTATCGCCGGGTCGCGCTGGATATGACAGAAGATTTCCACCACCCTTTTCAGGCCCTGCCCGAGCTGGTGGCGCGGGAGATCGCCCTGGTCACGCCCGCTTCGTTCTATCTGGACGATTATCCATTGGCCCAACTCCGGCGCTATACCTACATCCTGGTGGATGAGCCCGCCACCCGCGATCCCCAGGCTCTACCCCGCCTTTTGGCCGCCTTGGAGGGCAAAGTGATCACAGCGGAGGAGGCGCGGGCCTTGGCCCCGCAGCCACCGGCGCCATGCGCCGCATGGAGCCGGCGCGCCAGCTATGAGGAGATCGAGTTGCAAGTGAACGTCGCCGAGGCCGGCGTTCTGACCATCGCCGAATCGTGGTATCCTCATTGGCGGGTGTGGGTGGATGGCCGGCCCCAGCCGGTATGGCGCACCAATTGGGCCTTGTTGGGGGTGTGGTTGGAGCCGGGGGAGCATCATCTGGTTTTCCGGTATGTGCGGCCTTGGTACGTGTACCTGGGTTACGGCATCACCCTGGTGACCTTGCTGGCCCTGGCAGCTTGGGGCAGCTGGTACGCGGGGCTGGTCTTGAGGCAGCCTCCGCCATCCCTGTACCAGGGCACAACCGAAGGGCCGAGATCACGATGAGCGAGGCGAGGATGTCCGTTGCCGAGCGCGATTTTCTGTGTGACTATCTGAGCCATGCCCCCGTGGCGCTGGCGCTGCTCCGCGCCATCGAATGCCGCGAGCTGGCGGCGCTGGATTTTCCTCGGCCCATCTTGGATCTCGGCTGCGGCGATGGCCTCTTTGGCCAGGTCTTTTTCACGGCGCCTCCCGAAGTGGGCCTAGATTACTCGGCGCGAGAGCTGCGCACCGCGGCCGGCCGGCGGGCCTACCGTCATCTTGTGCAGGGCGATGTGGCCGCACTGCCTTTCCCCGATGGCACCTTTGCCACGGTGTTCTCCAACGGAGTTCTGGAGCATGTGCGCGATGTGCGGGCCGGCCTGGCCGAGATCGCCCGGGTGCTCCGCCCTGGCGGCCGGCTGATCATGACCGTGCCCACCATGGAGGACGAGCTGCAACTCTGTGGGGCGGCGCTCTTGCGGCGTTTGGGCTTGGTGGGGTGGGCGCAACGCTACGCCGATCTCTACAATCGGGTCTTTGCCCAGATCAACCTCTACCCCGTGGAGGTCTGGCGCGATCTTTTGGCCGAAAGCGGTTTGCGCTTGCTGGCGCAGCGGGCCTACGCCCCCGCCGCCGTGTTCCGGCTCCACGATCTCACCCTGCCGGCCAGCTTGCCGCATTTTCTATGCAAAAAACTGACCGGACGTTGGACGCTTTGGCCGGGGCTGCGCCGGGCGACGGTGGCGCCCCTTTGGGCGGCCCTGCTGCGGCGGCTCTATCGCGATGAGGCCGCGCCGGGCTGTTCCCTCCTTTTGGTGGCCGAACCGCTCCCACGCCCGTGAACGGAGGATCAAGGATGGATGTCTCGGTCATTCTGCCCACCTACAATGAACGCGACAATATCGTCCCCCTCATCGAAGCGATCCAGCACGAGTTGGGCAGGTCAGGGATCAGCTATCAGATCATCGTGGTGGATGATAACTCGCCCGATGGCACGGCGCAACAGGTGCGCCAGCGTTTTGCCGAGGATGCCAGCGTGCACTTGAGCGTGCGCACGGCGGAGCGCGGCTTGGCCACGGCCATCCTCCACGGCATCCGCCGCGCCGAGGGGGATTGCGTGGCGGTGATGGATACCGATTTCAACCACGACCCGGCGCTTTTGCCGCAGATGGTCAAGTTCTTGGAATATTACGATATCATCATCGGCTCGCGGTTCACCATGGGCGGCGGCATGGAGGAGCGCTGGCGTTACATCGCCAGTTTCCTGTTCAATTTTGTGGTGCGGCTGGTCTTGCGCACCCAGATCCAGGATAACCTCTGCGGCTTTTTTACCATCCGCCGTGAAAAGTTGCTTCGCATGGATTTGGAGCGCATCTTTCGCGGCTATGGCGAGTATTTCATGCATCTCCTGTTTATGGCCTGGCGGCAGAACATGAAGATCTTGGAGGTGCCTGCCTTTTACCGGCTGCGCCAACATGGGCGGAGCAAGTCGCGGTTTTTCCACATGCTGTGCAGCTACACCTGGGCGGCCATCCAGGTGCGCCTGGGTTTGCGCTGAGGGACGAGGAGGCGGCATGAACGAGGTCACCTTGCAGCGGACGGCCCTGGTGATCGTCCCCACCTACAACGAGGCGGAAAACATTGAGCGGCTGGTGGGCGAGATTTTGGCCCAACCGGCGCCTTTGCACGTGGTGGTGGTGGACGATAACTCGCCCGATGGCACCGGCGCCCTGGCCGATGCCCTGGCGGCGCGCCATGAGCGGGTGGCGGTGATCCATCGGCCCCGCAAGTTGGGCCTGGGCACGGCCTATATCGCCGGTTTTCGCCGGGCCTTGGAGCATGGCTACGGCTATGCCATCACCATGGATGCCGATTTCTCCCACAACCCCCGCTATCTGCCGGCCCTTTTGGGGTTGATGAGGGATTACGACGTGGCCATCGGTTCGCGCTATGTCGCCGGCGGAGGGAGCACGGGCTGTTCCCTGGGGCGCATCCTGTTGAGCAAAGGGGCCAACGCCTTTGCCAAGTTTATGTTGGGCTTGAAAACCCACGATTGCACCGCCGGTTTTCGTTGCTACAAGGCCAAAGTGCTCCGAGCCATCGCGTTGGAGACCATCTTTTCCAACGGTTATTCCTTTCTGGTGGAGATGATCACCCGCTGCGAGCGGCGCGGCTTTCGCGTGGGCGAGCTGCCCATCATCTTTGATAACCGGCGCTTGGGCAGATCCAAGATCTCGCGGGCCGAGATCTTGAAATCCGTCTATACGATCTTGCGCCTGCGCTTCTCCGGCTTGCCCTGGGAACGCTGGGTGGCGAGCTACCACAAGCGGCACAGCAAGGCCCGCTGAGGAGCACAGATGGCCGAACCGCGTATTCTCGTCATCATGCCCGCCCATAACGAGGCCGAGAACCTGCCCCAGGTCTTGGCCGAGCTCCGGCGCTATCCCCAGGCCTGGGATATCGTGGTGATTGATGATGCCTCCACCGATCACACGGCCACCGTTGCCAGGGAGTTGGGGGTTGAGGTGGTCAGCTTGCCCTGCAACCTGGGTTACGGCGGCGCGGTGCAGACGGGTTTCAAGTATGCCCTGGAACGCGGCTACGATTACGCGGTGATCATGGATGCCGATGGCCAGCACGATCCCGCCGGAATCCCCGGCCTTTTGGCTCCCGTCCTGGCCGGTCGGGCCGATGTGGTCATCGGTTCCCGCTTCCTGGGCGAGATGCGCTATCGGGCGAGCTGGGCCAAGCGCCTGGGGATGAAGATCTTTGCCGCCATCGCCAGCCGTTTCACCCACCGGCGGGTGACGGATCCCACGTCGGGGTTTCAGGCCTTGAACCGCGCGGCGTTGGCCTTCTTTGCCCGGGATAATTACCCGGTGGATTATCCCGATGCCGACACCCTCCTGGTGCTCAACTATGCCGGCTTTCGCGTGTGCGAGGTGCCCGTCTGCATGCGCGAGCGTTTGGCGGGGACCTCAATGCACAGCAGTTGGAAGGTGTTTTATTATATTTTCAAGATGTCTTTGGCGATCTTTATCGTTCTGCTGCGCCAAAAGACCCGGGCTGGCGCGTCCTCAAAGGTCGGGCGGAGGCGGGCGCCAAGATGAGCCAGCGGATGGTGAACGCCCTGTCCATTGATCTGGAGGATTGGTTCCACGCCGAGCTGGTCCGAGGGCGGGTGCGTCCGGAGCTGGCCGAGCGCCGCGTGGCCTGGGCGGTGGAGCCGGCCCTGCTGCTCCTGGAGCAATATCGGGTGCGGGCCACCTTCTTTGTGGTGGGGGATGTGCTGCGCCACCACCCCGACCTGGTGCGGCGCCTTTACGAGGCCGGCCACGAGATCGGTTGCCACGGCTGGAGCCACCGTCCCCTGTGGACCCTGGAGCCGGAGCGTTTCGCCTGGGAACTGGACGCCTTTGACCGCGACGCCGCCGGGGTGTTGCCGGTGGAGGAGGTGGTGGGCTTTCGCGCGCCCACCTTCTCTTTGGATGCGCGCAGCGCCTGGGCCTTGGACATCTTGCGCCAACACGGGTTCCGCTACGATTCCAGCATCTTTCCTGTGCGCACCTACCTTTACGGCGTGGAGGGATGCCCCTCGCGGCCCTATCGCCCCACCAGTGCAGAGCTGACCCGCGACCACGCCGAAGGGACGCTGTGGGAGTTCCCCTTGACGGCTTGCTCCTTGGCCGGGATACCCTGGCCCGTCTCGGGCGGGTTCTATTTGCGGGCCACGCCTTGGCCCCTGCTCCGCGCCTGTCTGCGCCGGGTGAACGCCAAGGGCGATCCCTTTGTGCTCTATCTCCATCCTTGGGAGGGGGATGTCCACACGCCGCGGGTCAAGGGGCTTGCGCCCACGGAGCGTTTCATCACCTACTATGGGGCCGCCTCCGTCTGGCGCAAGTTGGAGGGTCTGTTGCAGACCTTTGCCTTTGCCCCGTTGCGCGAGATCTTGGGCGTGGAGGGGCGCCGGGCGCCCCAAGGGGAGGCGCGGCCATGAGCGCAGCGCGGGGCATCCCCGCCGGAGCTCGGCGCTGGCGGGAGATGGCGTTGTGGGGCGCGGTGGTGGTGTTGGCCTTGTTCTTGGCCCAGGATTTGGCGCGGGTGTGGCGCATCACCAACCATCACGACCTGGAGGTGTTCCTTTTGGCCGCGCGGCGGCTGGTGGCCGGGCAGGATATCTATGCCGACGCCGCCCCCTTCAAGGCCGCCCTGGAGGCGGGCACCTTCAGCCTCAAGGATGACACCGTGGTCTGGCCCTACGCCTATCCACCCCTCATCGCCGCCCTCTTTGTGCCCGCCACCCGGTTGCCGGTGGAGGTGGCGCGGGCGGGCTGGTGGGGCCTGAACGTCTTGGCCCTTTTGGGCGGCGCTTGGCTCTGCCTGCGGGCGCTGGGGCCCGTGGGGCCGGGGGCGCTGGCGCTGGCCCTGCTGGTTTTGTACCGTTTCGAGCCGGCGGTGGTGGCCTTGCGCCTGGGCCAGATCGAGCTGGTGCAGTTTCTGTTGCTGGCGGCGAGTTTCTACGCCCTGCGCCACCGCCAAGAGTTCCTGGGCGGCCTGGCGTTGGGCCTGGCCACCGGGCTCAAGTTCTTGCCGGCGCTTTTGATCGTCTTTCTCCTCTGGCAAAGGCGCTGGCGGGCGGCGGCCTGGGCGGCCGCGGTGGCCATGGTCACCATCGTGGGTTCTTTTGCGTTGATCGGTTTTGATGCCCTGCCCGCCTACGGCGCTTACACCGCCATTTACGGTTTGGGCGGGGCCTTTGCCGCCTTTCCGCTGAATCAATCGCTGAACGGGTTCTTTAGCCGCAATCTGATCCATAACGTCTTTAGCCCCACCCTGAAGGGGGTGCACTGGCCGCAGGCGGCGCTGGCCCTGACGTTACTCTGCGATGCCGGCGTCGTCTTGAGCAGTGGGTGGCTTACCCGGCTGCAGCGCTTGCGGGACGCTTCGAAGGGGGCGGAGGAGGCGTTTCCCCTGGCTTGGGGCCTGGCGGTGGTGGCGTTGCTCTTGGTCTCGCCCCATTCCCAGGTGTATACCTTGGTCTGGGCCTTGGTGCCCCTGTTGGTGTTCGCCCTGGAACTGGCCTCGCGCTGGCCGCGCTGGCGCTGGTGTTGGCCAGCCCTGGTGGGCGTCTATGCTCTTTTGGGGCGCGATTATCGCTTCTTTTATCCTGGCATCACCCGTTTGGTTCAGGCCCATTATTTATGGGGCTTGCTGGGGCTGTGGGGCTTGCTCGGTTGGGCCTTGTTCCTTTGGCACGGCCACCGACCGGGGAGGCAGGTGAGGGCCAAGGGCGCTTGAGCATCGCCTTTGGCGGCGGAGGTGGGTATGGTCTGGCGCGCGCGTTTGTTTTTCGTCTTTTTGGGGATGAGCGTCTTGCTGTTCGTCATCAACCTGGTGCGCACCAAGAAGCTGAAGGAGGAATACGCCCTCCTCTGGCTGTTCATGGCCGTGACTTTGGTGGTGGCGCCATTGCTGATTGACGTGATCGACACCGTCTCCTTTGCCATCGGCATTGACTATCCTCCGGCGTTCCTGATCGTCATCGCTTTGATCTGCTTCGCCCTGATCTTTTTCCAGCTCTCGGTGACGATCTCGCGCTTCAGCGAGCAGATCAAGGTGTTGGCCCAAGACCTGGCCTTGACCCGCAAGCGCGTGCAGGAGCTGGAGGAGCGCCTCGCCGCGCCGGCGCCATCCGCCGGCCCCCAGGGCGAGGCGAGGGAGAGCGAGGTGCGAGAGTGATGGCCGCCGTGGCGCCCCAAACCGGTCGTTGGCGCGGCTACTGGGGGTTGTTCCTCATCGTGGCCGGAGCGCTGATCCTCCGGGCGGTGTTCGCCAGCCTGCCCCGGGTCATCCGTTGGGATGAGCCGGACTATCTCTGGCTGGGCAAGAGCCTGCTCACCGGCCGAGGCTACACCATCAACGGCGTGCCCGAGTTGCACTACACACCCCTCTTCCCCATCCTCGCCGGCGCGATCTATGTGTTGACGGGGAACCCGGAGCTGGGCAGCGCCTTTTGGTATGTGCTCTTGGGGGCGCTGGTGGTGGTGCCGGTCTATTTTGTGGCCCAGCGCTTCTACGGGCGTCGCGTGGCCACCCTGAGCGCGGTGTTGGTGGCCTTCTTTCCGGGGCTCTCCTCGGCCATCCTCTATTGGGGCACCATGACCGAGCCGCTCTTTATCTTTCTGGTCTGTTGTGCCCTGTGGCTGGCCGTAATCGCCTTGGAGGAGGACAAGCTGTGGGCCTACGCCGCCCTGGGCGGCGTGTTGGCCCTGGCCTATTTGGCCCGGCCGGAGGGGATCGTCTGGTGGGGCGTGTGGAGCGCCCTTGTGTTGGGCGTGCGGCTGGCGCAAAGGCGGCTGTTCCGCTGGGCCACCCTGGCCCGTTTGGGGATCTATCTGGCCGTCTTTATCCTGGTGGCGGCGCCCTATGCTGTGTATATGCATGACCATACGGGGAAATGGCTGGTCACCGGGAAGCTGAGCATCACCTACGATATCGGCGAGGCGGTGCTGCGGCGCGATCCGGTGCTCTATGACCAGGTGACGGCCAGCCTGGATAGCGAGAGCGGGGAGATCCTCTGGTGGTCCAACAAGCGTTTCGAGCGGGGCCTTTGGGACATCTTGCGCGAGGACCCGGCCGCATTTTTGGCGCGGATGGGGCGCAATGTGCAACAGATGCGCGCGGCTGTCTTTTCCTCGTTGATCTTTCCCCCGTTCCTCTTGGCCCCGGTGGTTCTGGCCTGGTTCCGCCAACCCTGGAATCGCCGCCGTCTGCTCCACGAGGCTTTGTTGGTGGGCGCCGGCCTGCCCGTGTTGGCCTTTCTTCCCTTCCACGTTGAAGTGCGCTTTTTCTCGCCCATCTTTCCCATCCTGTTGATCTGGCTGGCGGCGGGCCTGTGGGATTTGGGCGCCTGGTTCGGCGAGACCCTGGCCCATTGGCGGCCGGGCCAAGATCCCGCCCAAGAGGCCCGGTGGCGCGGGGGGCTGGTGGCGGCCTTGGCGCTGCTCTTGGCGCTCTATTGGGGGGTGGTGCATGGGCGCACCATCACCGCGGGGATGCAAGATCTGAGCTATGCCCACAAGATGGTCGGGCTTTGGCTGAAGGAGCATACGCCCCCCGATGCGGTGATCATGTCGCGGGATTTGGCCGTGTCCCTGTATGCGGAGCGGGGCTTTGTCGCCTCGCCGCGGGCCGATTATGCCACGTACCTGGCCTACGCCCGCCGCAAAGGGGCTACCCATCTCCTGGTGGATGAACGGGAGCTCCGGGTCCTTCGGCCGCACCTGGCCTTTTTGTTGGATGAGACCAACCCGCCCCCAGAATTGGAGCCCGTCATCACCATGGTGGATGGGCGGGGGCGCACCATCGTCTATCGTCTCAAAGGTTGAGCACTATGGAAAAGGTCACTTCCCTGGAGGCTATCCCGGCCACTTTGCCGGGCAAGCGACCCTTTTGGCTGCGCTGGCTGCCCCTGCTGCTCATCTGGCTGTTGGCCCTGGGGCTGCGTCTCGCCCTGACCCAGGTGGACCGGGTGGTGTGGGGAGATGAGCCGTTCTATCTCTGGCTGGGGCGCAATTGGGTCACCGGGCAAGGGTTCTCCTTCACCGGCCATCCCGATGTGCACCACGGCCCGCTGTTCCCCTGGTTGGTGGGCCTGGTGTACCTTGTCACCCGCGATCTGGCCTTGGCCAGCGAGGTGCTTTACATCCTCTTTGGCTCCCTTTTGGTCTGGCCAGTTTACGCCCTGGGCAAGGAGATCTATGATCGGCGGGTGGGCCTGGTTGCGGCCGCGCTCACCGCTGTCTTCCCGGCCCTCTCGGCGGCGGTGCTCCATTGGGGCTCCCTCACCGAGCCGATCTACCTTTTCTGCGTCTATGGGGGCCTTTGGGCGGGAGCCCGCATCTTGCGGCCGTTGCGCAATCCCTCTGCTGAATCTGCCCGGCCGGGTGCCCGCGACCCTTGGTGGGTCTATGGCCTCGCCGGGTTGGCCTTTGGCCTGGCCTACCTGACCCGTCCTGAGGCCATCGGCTATGTGGCCCTTTTGGGGTTGCTCTGGGTGGTGCTCAGGCTTGGCTTGCGCCGCCTGGAGGCGCGTTTCTGGCCCAAGCTGCTGCTCTTTGGCGCAGCTTTCGCCCTGTGTTTCATCCCCTATGCCTATTACACGTGGTTGAACACGGGCTCTTGGATGGTGAGTGAGAAGGTAGGCGTGGCGTATCTGACGGGCATCGGCCTGGCCCATGGCGATACCGCCGCCTTTGACCGGGCCACCTGGGGGCTGGATTCCACCGGCCTGGAGACCTTTTTCTTTTCCTCCGAAAGCTATAACGTCAGCATGTGGCAATTGATCTTGGCCGATCCCAAGACCTTCCTGAACGTGCTGACCATGAACGCCCTGCGCTTGGTCCAGGTGCTCATTGATTGGAGCCTTTTCCCCTATCCCCTCTTGCCCTTGGTGGTGCTGGGCCTCTTCCGGCGAGGTTGGACCCGGGAGCGGACCATCGGAGAGATTTTCCTCTTGGTTTCCATGTTGCCGGTCATCGGGTTCGTCCTGTTCTTTATCCAGGCGCGTTACCTGGTGCCCCTCATTCCGGTGTTCATCCTCTGGACGGCCTGCGGGCTGGGGCATCTGAGCGATTGGCTCCTGGGCACGGTGGTCGCGTTGCGCACGCCGCCCACGGCGGATGGCCTTGCGGGCCGCTCCTATTGGCATGTAGGCAAGGGGTGGCGTGCCATCTTGGATTGGGGCCCCCTGTGCCTTTTGCTTGTGGGGTTGTTGTGGGTGCAGCCTCGGGTGGTGCGCCAGGTCACCGATGTGGGCTCGGTGCGGCCGGAGCATCGGCTGGTGGGCGCATATTTGGCCACGGTGCTCCCGCCCGATGCCGTGCTCATGTCACGCTATCCGGCCATTGCCTTTCACGCCGGCACCAAGTGGGTGCCCACCCCCAACGCCTCGTGGGCAGAGATCCTGCGCTACGCCCGCCACAAAGGGGTTTCCTATTGGGCGATTGATGAGCGCGAGTTGCGCTATCGCCCTCAACTGGCGAACCTGGTGACAGGGGAACATGTCCCCTCGGAGCTCCAGCTCTTTTACCAGAGCGACGCCGGCGGCGAGCGATTGGTAGTTTTCCGCTTTGTTGAGTAAACTGTGGAGAGAAGATGGTGCGCGCGCTCAACTCTGGCAGATTTCCCGATATTGCTATAGAATTGGAGCAGCAACAGCGTCTGGCCAAGGCGGATGCCTACCTGTATTGGCTATTTGAGAACCTGGCCCCTTACATCGGCCGGCGGGTGTTGGATGTAGGGTGCGCCATCGGCAATATCACCCAATTTTTTCTAGATCGCGAGCGCGTGGTGGGCATCGACGTGGCCCCCGAGATGGTGGCCGAGAGCCGAAGGCGCTTTGCCGGGCGCGAGAACATGCGTTTTGAGGTGTACGACATCACCGATCCGGCGGTGCTGGCCCTGCGCGAGGAGCGGCTGGATACGGTGGTCTGCGTGCATGTGTTGGAGCACGTGGCCGATGACGTCACGGCGCTGCGCCACATGCGGGCGCTCCTCCCCGTTGGCGGGCGCTTGATTTTGTTGGTGCCTGTGGTTAAATGGGTGTGGGGCGTCTTGGATGAGGCCACGGGCCACCAGCGGCGGTATACGTGGCGCGAGCTGGAGCGCTTGCTGCAGGACATGGGGTTTGCCGTGGAGGATCACTGGTACGTGAATTTTTTGGCCATTTTTGGCTGGTTCTTTACCGGGCGCATCCTCAAGCGCAAGATTATCCCCATGGGGCAATACGACCTGTATAATCGCTTGACGCCTTTGTTGGCGCGGTTGGAGACCAAGGTGCGGCCGCCCATCGGGTTATCGGTGGCGTGTGTCGCCAGGGCGGTGGAGTAATATGGAGAATATCGTTTTGGTGGTGCCGCCGGGTTTGCCCGGCACGACGCCGAATCGCGAAGCGGCATCGGGGATGGGCTCGGTTTCCCCCGAGCCGCGAGGGTTCTTTTATCCTCCCCATACGGTGGCCACGATGGCGGCGGTGTTGCGCGCGGCGGGGCGCCATGTGATCGTCCAAGATGCCGTGGCGCGCAACTATGACACGATGCGCTGCCTGCGGGAGATCTTGGCCGCCAAACCCTCCCTGGTGGGCATGTTCGTCTCTTACTCCACCCACGAGGAGGATACCCTCTTTCTCACCGCCCTCCGGCGCGAGCTGCCCAGGGCCGTGCCGGTGGTCTGTTTCGGCGTCGCCACGCCCTTTATCGCCGAGGACCTCGCCATGGCGGATCACCTCTTGTTGGGCGAGCCGGAGCTGTCGTTTTTGGCCCTGGCCGATCGCCTCTTGCGCCGCGAGGACCAGTTGCCCCATCAAGTCGCCCCCGACGTTTTGGGCGTCGAGGGCTATGATCACTGGGGGATGATCAAAGATCTGGACGCCCTGCCCATGCCGGCCTGGGATCTCTTGCCCACAGCGCAATACTCTTTTCTCAGCATCCTTTCCAGTCGGGGATGTCCGGGCAGGTGCACCTGGTGTCCTTACGTGGTGGTGCAGGGGCGGCGTTTCCGCGCCTGTTCGCCGGAGCGGGTGTTGGCCGAGCTGCGCCACGTGGTGCGGCAGCACCATCCGCACCGTATCGTCTTTCGTGACCCTGTCTTTGCCCACGATCGCGAACGGGTGGTGCGCATCTGCCAGGGGATCTTGGAGGATCGCGTGCTGCGCCATGGCCGGGCGCTCCTCTGGGAATGCGAATCGCGCCCGGAACATTTCGATGGCGAGCTCCTGCGGCTGATGAACCTGGCAGGATGCATCAGCATCAAGGTGGGGCTAGAGACCACCAATCCCGACGTGTTGGTGCGCCAGGGGCGGGTCGCCTCCTATGAGGAGGTGGAGAGCTATCTGGCCCATGTGCGCCAGCTGGTCAACGATTGTTCCCGCTTGGGCATCATGTGCCGGCTGTTTGTCCTGGCCGGTTTGCCGGGCCAGACCGTCACCGCGGCCCGCATGACGGCGCGCTTCATAGATGCCATCAAGCCGGACGCCATCTCGGTGAATACCCTGCGGGATTATCCCGGCCTGCGGCTCCATCGCCAGCCCTGGGCGGAGGAGACGTACACCCAATGGGAGGTCCTCTTCCGAGCCCAGATGGTCTTGGCGCAGACCGGAACGGGGCGGCGACCGAGTCGCCTGTGGCCCACGGAGCGTTTTCTCCTGCGGGCGACGGCGCCGCTGCGGCACAACAAGAGGGGCTGATGCGGGCGCTGGTCACAGGGGGCAATGGTTTCGTCGGCTCGGCGGTGGTGCGCGCCCTGTTGGCCCAAGGCTGGGAGGTTGCCTGTCTGGTGCGCCCCCAGAGCGACCTGCGCAACTTGCAGGGTTTGGAGGTGGCGCTGATCCCCGGCGATCTGGAGGATCCCTCCTCGCTGCGCCGCGCCCTGCCAGGCTGCCAGCACCTTTATCATGTGGCAGCCTTCTATAGCCCGCGGCCGGAGGATGCCCAGCGGCTGTGGCGCATCAACGTGGAGGGGACACGCCATCTGTTGCACGCCGCGGCGGAGGCCGGCCTGGAGCGCATCGTCCATACCAGCACCATCGGTACCATCGGCCGCCCTCCTGAGGGGCGCTTGCCCACCGAAGAGGACCCCTTTACCGCCTGGGAGACGGCCAGCCCTTACGTGCGCTCCAAGCTGGAGGCGGAGCGTCTGGCGTTGGAGCTGGCCCACCGGGGCGCGCCGGTGGTGGTGGTGAACCCTTGCGCGCCGGTGGGGGCCGGGGATCTCAAGCCCTCTAGCACGGGGGCACGGATCGTCGCCTACTTGCAGGGGCGCGAGCCCTCCTTTTTGCCGGGGGGCATCAATTTCATCTCCGTGGAGGATGTGGCCCAAGGTCATCTCCTGGCCGCCCAGAGGGGGCAGATCGGGGCGCGCTACATTTTGGGGCACGCCCAGGGCAATCTGCGTCGGGAGGATTTCTATGCCCTCATGGAGGCCGTCTCGGGCGTCAAGCCGCCTGTTGTGCGGCATGGGGGCCTGCGGGGCACGCTGCGCGCCCTGCTGCGTCGTGGCTCGGCGGGGACCCCTGCGGCGGGCCACCAGCCCTTTGCCCTGACGGCCGACCCCGGTCGGGCCATCCGCGAATTGGGCCTGCCCCAAACGCCCTTGGAAATCGCCTTCCGCCAGGCCGTGGCCTGGTTCCGCGCCCACGGTTATATCTAGGGAGGGATGTGTGGCTGCGCCGGGGTTTCTGGTCAAGAGGGCCATCGCCAAGACGTTGATGGAGCTTTCCACCGCGCCCCTGGTGGGCAAGCTCTGCCTGCGCCTGGCGGGGGCCATGCGCGGCCCCTACAAGGACAAGCGCGTCCTCGCCCATCTGACCGCCAAGCCCTATATCTCGCCCAAGGCGCAGATCTTTTGCCCGCGCCTCACCATCGGGCCCCAGTGTTTCATTGATGAGGGGGTCACCATCTATGCCCATCCCGATGGCGGTGAGGTGCGCCTGGGGCGGGGGGTGCATCTCTATCGCGGGACCATCATCGAGGTGGGGCGCGGCGGGAGCGTCATCATCGGCGATGATACCCATATCCAAGCCCACTGCAATATCAAGGGCTTCCTGGGGAGCACCCGGATCGGGCGCAACGTGCAGATTGCCCCGCACTGCGGCTTTAGCCCCTACGAGCACCGCTTTGACGATTTGAGCACGGCCATCCGCGAGCAGGATATCGTCTCCGCCGGCGATATCGTCTTGGAGGATAACGTCTGGCTGGGGCTGAACGTGCAGGTGTTGGACGGGGTGACCATCGGCGAAGGGACGGTGGTGGGGGCGGGGGCTGTCGTCACCAAGAGCTTGCCGCCTCATTGCGTGGCCGTGGGCGTGCCGGCGCGGGTCATCCGTCGGCGGGGCGAGGCGGCCGGCCCCAGCGACGGTGGCGATGCTCCGTGAGGGAAAAATATTTCGTCAGACCAGACAGGTCTGGGAAGACCTGTCTGGTCTGATCTTCCCGCCGAGGCGTGGCCGGCCGCCTTGGGCCTCTCCAGCATGACATTTTCGACACCTTCCCGCGCGCCGGTTTAATGGCCCGTTCATCTTGCCAGGTTATACTACAGAAAGGCGAGCTGCCCCATGGAGGGATATCCGCGTATCTCGGTCATCATCCCGGTCTATAACGGCGCCGCCACCCTGGCGGGGTGTCTTGAGGCGGTCTTGGCCACTCGGTATCCTGATGTGGAGATTATCGTCGTAGATGATGGTTCGACGGATCACACCCGTGAGGTGGCCGGGCGCTACCCTTGCCGCCTCTTGGCCCTGCCCCAGAATGTGGGCGCGGCCCGGGCCAAGAACGAGGGCGCGGCCCAGGCCACGGGCAAGATCCTGTTCTTCACCGACGCCGATGTGCATCTCGGTCCGGAGAGTTTGCGCTATGTGGCCGAGGATCTGCAGGACCCGCAGGTGGACGGCGTGGTGGGTCTCTTGGCTGAGACGTGTCCCCATGCCAATTTCGCCAGCCAGTTCAAGAATCTCTGGATGCACTTTACCTATCGTCGCCAGCCCCGTCGGGTGGGCCTGTTCTTTACCAGCGCGGCGGCCATCCGCCGAGAGATTTTTTTGCGCGAGGGAGGGTTCGACCCGCATTACACCGGGGCGAGCATCACCGAGGACATCGAGTTCGGCCAGCGCCTCCTCAGCCGGGGGTACCAGATCATCCTCGACCAGCGCCTCACCGTGGAGCACGACAAGCATTACACCCTGGCCGAGGTGTTGCGCACCGACCTTTTGCGCGCCAGAGGCCTCACCCAGACCTGGCTGCGCAACCGCCTAAGCGCCACGGGGCGCGCCCATTATGCCTCGGTGCCCTGGTATTTCGGGGCCGGCGTCTGCCTCATGGGCCTGGCCACCTTGGTGGCGCTCCTGGCGTTGGTCTTGGCCCGCCCGTGGCTCTGGGCCCTCGCGGGGGGACTGGTGGTCTTGGCGCTGGCGGTGAATACCCCTTTTCTCCGCGCTCTGGGACGCTGGCGAGGCCCGTGGTTTGCCGGCCGCAGCGCCCTGGTCCTTTGGGCCGATCTCTATGCCTCCGGTCTGGGCATTCTCTGGGGCCTGATGGATTGGGCCCGCGGCCGACACTACTGAGAAAAGCGGGCGCTATTTTCTGCTTTGGCGGCGATTCATTATAATGTCCTTACGCCATCCAACCTCGGAGGCCGAGATGAGCTCTCTCAGTTACCTGCGCTATGCGCGCTATATCCTCTCCAAACGCGGGGCCTCCCCGCTCTATTTCGTTTATTTTGTCACCGAGAATTGCAACGCCCGCTGCAAGCATTGTCTTCTGGGCCAGCGCGAGGGCAGGGTGACCGGCGAGCTGACCATTGACGAGATCGCCAAGGTCTCGGCCAGCATGGGGGATATGCTCTTTTTCACTCCCACAGGCGGCGAGCCTTTTCTGCGCGCCGATTTGCCCGAGATCGTCAAGATCTTTCACACCAACAACCATGCCCTTAACGTGGGCATCCCCACCAACGGCAGCATGACGGCCCGGGTGTTACGCTCCGTCAAAACCATGTTGGAGCAAAACCCCGACATCGACCTGCACATTGATGTCTCCATTGACGGCCTGCCCGAGCTGCACGACGAGATCCGCGGCGTGCCCGGTCTGTTCAACCGCGCCATCGAAACCTACCGCCAACTGCGCGAGCTGGAGCGTTTTTACCCCAAGTTCAGCACCTGCATCCAGGTGACGGTCTCGGCCTTTAACCAGCATCAGCTGCTGGAGCTGTACGATTATCTCAAGCGCCACGTGGGGGTCAACACCGTCTTTACCCTGCTCACCCGTGGCGAGCCACGGGACCCCGCCGCCAAGGGGTTCGACATCGGCAAATACGAAGAGTTCCACCGTGTCTTGGAGGCGGATAACAAAAAGCTGATCCTCAGCGGCTATTACAAGATGCCCTTCTCCGATGTGCTCAACGCCAAGCGCATCGTGCGGCCGCGCATCATCGCCAAGACGGTGCGCGAGAACCGCTACCAGATCCCCTGCTACGGCGGCACTTTGGGGGCGGCCATGTTCAGCAAGGGGCAAGTGTTGCCCTGCGAGTTGCGCTGGCGCGACGTCATCGGCAATGTGCGCGATGTGGATTACGACTTTATGAAGCTTTGGCGCAGCCCCAAGGCCGACGAGTACCGGCGCGACATCCGCTGCAACAAGTGTTTTTGCACCTACGAATGTTTCTTGACCATCAATATTCTGTTCAACCCGTGTGTGCTGCCGCGGGTGGGCTGGGAGTGGGCCCAGCTCAAGGGGGCCAAGCTGCGCCACCGCTTGGCGGGCGGCAAGATCGCCGAGGCCGCGCCCCTGGAGGACGCCCAAGAATGAGCCTCTTGTGAGAGCGCAAAGGATAGGGGGAAGCGTGTACAAAGGGCATACCATCGCCGTTGTGGTGCCGTGTTATAACGAGGAGGTGGGCATCGCCCTCACCTTGCGGGATATGCCCTCCATCGTGGATGAGGTGGTCGTGGTGGATAATAACAGCCGCGACCGCACGGCGGAGGTGGCGCGCAGTTTCGGGGCCAAGGTGGTGCGCGAGACGGTGCAGGGGTACGGCGCGGCCTACAAAAGAGGGTTTCGCAGCGCCACCGCCGATATCATCGTCACCATGGATGGCGATGGCACCTATCCGCGCAATTTCATCCCCGTCCTGGTGGATGTTTTGCTGGAGGAAGGCCTGGATTTCATCACCTGCGACCGCACGGGCTACAAAAGCAAAGGTTCGGGCACGGCCGTGCGGGTCTTTGGCAACTGGGTGCTCAGCATGGTGATGACCGTGCTCTTTGGGCGGTATATCCACGATTCCCAATCGGGGATGTGGGTTTTTCGGCGCTCCATTTTGCCCTTGATCGAGCTCACCAGCGATGGCATGGCCCTTTCGGAGGAGATCAAGATCGAGGCCTTTGTCCATCCCCAGATCAAGGCCCGGGAGTTGCCCATTTACTATCGCGCCCGGGTGGGCGAGAGCAAGCTGAATGTGTGGAAGGATGGCCTGCGCAATCTGCTCTTTCTCTTTCGCAAGCGCTGGCTGATGCTGAGCTGGGTGCGCCGCCATCGGGAGTTTTGCCCGGTGGTGCCGACCACGGCTCGAGACCGGGAATGAGCGTGGGAGCATGAGCGTCTCTGGGGTGGCGAACCCGCCGGGATCTCGCATGGGCTCGGCCCAGACCCGTTTTGGGGTGCTGGTGCTGTTCGTCATCCTTAGTGTGCTCATGACCTATCCCTTGGTCTTGCACCTCTCCACGGCCGTCCCCGGCCCCCCGTGGGATAATTTCGTCTGGCTCTACGACCTGTGGTGGTTCCGCCACAGTATCGTGGATCTGGGGCAATGGCCCACGAACAATCCGGGCATTTTCTATCCTTATGGCTACGACCTGCGTCTCTCCGAGACGATGCTGGCCAACAAGGCTTTGATCGCCCCGGTCCTTTTCTGGGGTGATGAAATCCTGGCCTACAACGTTTTGTTGCTCTTGGGGTTCGTCCTCACGGGCTATGCCACCTATCTGTTGCTGGCCTATCTGACGGGCAACCCTTACGCGGCGGTGGTGGGCGGGGCCATTTTCGCCTTCTGTCCCTATCGGATGCACGCCATGGCCGCGGGGTGGCTGCCTTTGCTCTCCACCCAATGGATCCCCTTGACCTTTCTCTACATGGAGCGCACCATCCGCGAAGGCAAGGCACGGTATGCTGTGGCCGCGGGCCTGTTCCTGGCCCTCAACATCCTCTCCTCCTGGTATTACCTGTATGTGGTGGGTGGGTTCGTGGGGGTCTATCTCTTGCTGCGCCTTTGGCCCTGGAAGCGCGCCCTCCGGGAGAGGGGGCTGGTGCGCAACCTCTTGCTTGGTGGCCTGGTGGCGGGGCTGTTGGTGTTGCCGGTGGCCTGGCCGGTCCTCACGGTCTCTGGGGGCAGCATGGGCTGGTCGCTGAAGGATGTGGAAAAGTGGGCCGCCAGCCTGGACGATTTTATCTTGCCGAATGTGTATCATCCTTTGTGGGGCGATTATTTTCTCTCCCTGCGGGCTTTTACCTTGCGCTATCCTTGGTACGCGCCGGGGTTCGTGTACCTCGGCTGGGTGGCCGTGGTTTTGGCCGTGATCGGCCTCCGTCGCGGCGGTCGGCAGGGGCGCGTGGTGCCCGCCTTGTTTTGGTTGGGGGCCCTCTCTTTCCTCTTGGCCCTGGGGGTGGCGTTGCACTGGGGCAACCGGGTGGTTGCGGTGCGGCTCCCGCCGCAGGTGGAACGCTTCCTGTCCCGGGGCCTCTCCACACTGATGAGTAAATGGGCCCTCCACAAGGCCTCATATTATGACATCGCCTTTGAAAGCGGCTCGGTCCCTGTGCTGTTGCCGGCGCTGTTCCTGTATCTCTTTGTCCCCTTGGGCAACACGCTGCGCACCATGTATCGTTTCGGGGTGATGACCGTCTTTGCCGTGGCGGTGTTGGCCGGCATGGGCGCGGCGAGTCTTTTGGGCGGGATCCGCGCGCCCGGCGAGGAGAGGGCGCCGCGGGGGCGGTACGATCTGGTCAACGGCAGCGCCAGGGCCCGGCCGGCGGCGCGGGCCTTGAACGGCGCCGTGGTGCTGCTGGCGTTGGTGCTTTTGGATTTCGTGAGCGCCCCTTTGGCCTACGGCCTCTCGGAGGTGGCGCCCCAGCCCTTGGACCGCTGGCTGGCCGCCTTGCCGGAGGATGCCGTGGTGATGCAATTCCCCCTCACCCGTTCCTTGAGCGGCCTGAACCTCTACCGCCAAAAATATCATGGGAAAAAGATGGCCTATGGCCATGGCACCTTTTACCCCGCGTCCTACCAGTATGCCCTGCCCACCTTGGGCACCTTCCCCAGCGAGGAGAGCTTGGCGCTGTTAAAATCATGGGGGGTCACCCACGTGCTGGTTGGCTCGGGGGCTTATGATGCGGGTTGGGGCGATCAGCGCGGGCAGACCTGGGAGCGCGTGCGCGCCCAGATCGAGGCCAGCGGACGGCTGCGCTTTGTCGGCGTGATCTATGAACAGCCCCTGTGGCGCGACGAGCGCGTCTCCCAAGTGATCTATGGCAGCCCTCCGGTGGTGCCGGTGTTGGTGGATAAAATCTATATTTACGAGTTGCATTAAGATGATGCGGCGACACCATCTGGTTATCTTGGTGTTCCTTTTTACCCTTTGGATGGGCCTCGGGCCGGCGTTGGCGGTGGAGGTGCCCGCTCCGCTGGGCTGGGGTGGCGGCCGCACCTTGGAGACAGAGACTGTCCTCCTCTATCCTGCCGCGGACACGTATATCTTGAACACAAGCTCTTCCTGGCAGCCCGGCACGGATACCACGTTGCATTGCAAAGAGTATTCCTACGATACCAAGCGCACGCTGATGCGTTTCGACCTGACGGGCCTGCCGCAAAACGCGGTGATCGAGCAGGCCACGCTAGAGTTGTTCGTGACCTACTCCCGGGCCAGCAGTGGAGCGCCACAATTGAGTTTACATCATCTGCTCAAGCCCTGGGATGAGGCGAAGGCGAGCTGGACCAGCACCGGCGCCGTCGGCGATTGGGCCGCGCCGGGGATGGCGGCGGGCGGCGATTATGAGGCCACTCCCTTTGCCACGGCCAGCCTGACCACCCTCAACGCCTATAACACTGTGGATCTTACCGCGGCGGCGCGGCGTTGGTGGCAGAACCCCGGCGCCAACTATGGTTTCGTGGCCCTGGTGGCGAGCTTCCAAGAGGCGCGCTGGTGGAGCCGCGAGCGCCAGTCCGACCGGCCGCGCTTACGGGTGACCTATCGCCTGGATGCGAACTGGACGCCCCTGCCCACTGCCACCGTTACAGCCACGCCCACCCCAACGCAGGGCGGCCCCACGGCCACTCCGGGGATGGCCACGGCCACCCCTACCGCCCAGCCCCAAGTCACCGCAACGGTGACCCCCACGCCCACCTTCCCTCCCAGCTACACCACCATCCGCTCCACGGGGATCGCCGATGCCCTGGGCGCGGGCACGCCGGGGGATTGCATCACCGCCTATCCCGACCAGCCCGCCTCCACCGAGGTGCTGCTGGTTTGGCAGGGGGTGCCCGTCTCGGCCAAATTGACCTTCCTTTATACCTCCAACAATAACCGCCGTCATTCGGTGATGGTGAACGGCCAGGTCATCGGCGAGTTGCCGGGAGATAACTATCGCACCAAATGCGCCGGCCCCGGCCTGGCCAGCCTGGCCGAGATCCCCTTCGATCCGGCCTTGGTGCGGAGCGGCATCAACACCATCACCATCCTGGCCGACAAGCCCGGCGAGATCGACGGCTGGAGCATCCAAAGCCCGCAGATTCATCTTTCGGGCGCCCTGCAAGGTTCCACCATCCAGGTGGTGCAGCTCACCTCAAGTTACGATGGCACCACCCAGCGGGCCATGATCCAGAAACCTGCCGGCTATCTTCCGGGGGCGCCGACGCCTTTGGTCATCGGCCTCCACGGCTGGGGAGCGCGGGATTACGATGCCCTCAAGTGGCTGGCCAAGGCGGCCAATGACCGGGGCTGGCTCCTGGCCTGCTCCGATACCCGCAACGATAACCAGCACACCGCCTCCAAAGCCGTGCAGCGCGACGTGATGGACCTGATCAACTACCTGGTCAACAACACGGCGGAATACACCGTGGATACCTCGCGGATCTATATCGTCGGCTCCTCCATGGGCGGGATGATGGCGGCGACCATCGCGGCCAAGTATCCGGATCGTTTCGCCGCCCTGGTGGAGCTCAAGGGCCCCACCCTTTTGGATCAGTGGTATTGGGAGACCGAGAGTTGGCGGCAGGCCGTCCTTGCGGCGGAGGTGGGCGGCACGCCCACCAACAATCCCTTCGGCTACCAACGCTGCTCGGCGGCGGCCATGCCCATGAATTTGCGCCATGTGCCCACGGTGATCATCCACGGGCGCAACGATCAGACGGTGCCCTTCCACCACGCCGAGGATCTCTACAACAGCATGCTGGCCTTTGCGCCCCGTTTCGTCGCCCTATATCCTTACGATGGCGGCCATAACGACGATCATCCTGATTGGGATGCCGAGGCCATCATGGACTTCTTTAGCCAGCATGTGCTGGATCCCAACCCTCTGCAGATCAACATCCGCACCGACGAACCCAAGTGGTACTATTGGCTGGGCGTCTCCTATGTGGCGGCGGACCATTGGACCCAAGCCAGCGCCTCTTACGATCCCTTGACCCGCTCCATCACCCTGGAGGTGCGCGACGAGCGCGCGACGCCCCTCTCGGTGAACATCACCATCAGCCTGGCGCGGCTGGGGCTGCCGGGAAATATCGCCTACACCGTGGAGGATAGCAACCTCGACACCGGCGAGTATAGCCAGTACGAGGTGCAGGCCGGCGCCACGGAGCTGGTCTTGACGGTGCCCCGCGACCGGCGCCGTTTGGTGGTCTATCCCCATCCGGGGCAGCCCTTACAGACGGTGACCTTGCGCCAGGGAGAGGGCGGTTACGCGGGCGTGGAGGATACCTACATCGAAAGCTACAACATCACGGCCAACCACGGCGCGGAGGATAAAATGGTGGTCTCCAATGGCGGCAGCCGCACGCCGCTCTTGCGTTTTGACCTCGGCACGGCGCTGCCCTCGGGGGTCGTCGTCAAGGCGGCCCAGCTCAAATTGGTGACCACGTACAAATGGGGCAGCTCCGATAGCCTGGAGACCAGCATTTATCGTCTGCGCCGCCCGTGGAGCGCCGCCCAGGCCACCTGGCTCAAAGCAAACGGGGAGCAAAACTGGAGCGCGGCCGGCGCCTTGGGGGCCGAGGAGGATTATGACCCGGTTCCCGTCACCAGTCGCGTTTTGCGCAATTACGACACCTACAGCTACAATGTGACCGACCTGGTGCGTCAGTGGCTGGCCGATCCAGCCAGCAACTATGGGCTGTTGCTCAGGGGAGGGGGAGGCGGCTCGTGCAGTTTTCAGCTCGGCTCCAGCGAGGCCCCTTCGGCCAACAACCGGCCGATGCTGGTGGTGATCTACACCGATCCCACGCCGACCTTCACCCCCACCCATACGGCCACGCCCACGGCTACACCCACGGCCACCGCCACGTCCACGCCCTCGCCGACGCCGACGGCGCGGGGACGGGCATATTTGCCACTGATCCGCAAATAGTGTGCTGCGAGGAGCCTTGTGAAGATCCTGTTTGTCTATTCTGATATCGGCGGCCCTGAACATTATGGGGCCAGAAAATATTACTCTGGTTTGGGCTCCCTCTCGGCGGTGCTCAAGGCGGCCGGGCATCGCACGCGCCTGATCTATGTGCAGCGCGAGCTCTCGCGCGACGAGTTCTTGGCCGAGGTGGAGCAGGACATGCCGGACCTGGTGGGGTTTTCCACCACCACCCACCAATATCCCTATATCGAGCGTTACGCGAGCTTTTTGAAGGAGGCCCATCCCGCGCTGTCGCTGGTCTGCGGCGGCACCCATCCCACCTTGGTTCCGGAGGAGGTCTTGGCCAGCCCCCATTTCGATATCGTCTGCGTGGGCGAGGGGGAATATCCTTTGCGCGACCTGGCCGAACGCCTGGAGCGCGGCCAAGATTACGCCGACGTGCCCAACCTGTGGCTCAAACGCAACGGCGAGGCCATCCGCAACCCTTTGCGGCCCCTCATCGCCAACTTGGACGAGCTGCCCTATGTGGATCGTGAGCTGTTCGATTTTGACGCGATCCTGGCGGCCAACGAGGGCTGGGTGGATATGCTCAGCGGGCGGGGCTGTCCGTACAATTGCTCTTATTGCTGCAATCCGGGCCTCAAGCAGCGCTACGCTGGCTTGGGGCGCTATGTCCGGTTCCGTAGCGTGGAACATGTGTTGGGCGAGTTACGCGCCCTGCGCGCCCGCTATCCCATCCGCATCCTCAACTTCCAAGATGACACTTTTACCCTGGACCGCGAGTGGACCTTGGAGTTTTGTCACGCCTATCGTGCCGAGTTCGACTATCCTTTCTGGATCAATACCCGCGTCGAGCGCATCCTCGATGAGGAG
>DAOTZU010000093.1:0-3802 GCA_034433995.1 Anaerolineae bacterium | reverse complement strand
CCCCAGGCCGGCGTGGACATCGGGGATGCCGGCCTCGATCACGCGGCGGATGGCCTCGCGATCGGGCAGGTGATGGGTCCAGGGCATGGAGGTCTCGGTCAATTGCCACGAGGCGCCCAGGATGCTGGGCAGGATCACCGTGCCATAGTTGGTGCGGATATTGAGGGGATAGTCATCCCCCGCCTGGTAGTGCAAAAAGGGCCCGCGCAACTGGTCCAAGAGCATCTTTTCCCGGTCCACGAAGGTATCGTTATAGGGGAAACTGGGCCAATCCTCATCGGGGATGGGGGGCAGGTCGCTCCAGAAAAAGGGCAGCTGCTCCATCTCCTCGCCGGCAAAGACGCGCCGGTAGACCTCCTCGATGCGCTCATAGTGCCCTTCGTTGATCAGACGGTCGAACTTGGTGAGATAATGATCTAGCACGATAGTTACTCCTCTCCTAAGGATACGTCTCAACTGCCCAGGCGACGGATCTGTGCCCGCACCGCCATCCCCACCTCCTGGGTGGTGGCCGTGCCCCCCAGGTCGGGGGTGAGGACGCGGCCCGCGGCCGTCACCGCCTCGATGGCCTGCAAAATCAGCCGGCCCACATCCTCATGGCCCAGGTGGTCGCAGAGCATGGAGGCCGCCCAGATGGCCGCGATGGGGTTAGCGATCCCCTTACCGGCAATATCCGGCGCCGAGCCATGCACCGGCTCAAACAGAGAAGGATAGCGCCGTTCGGGGTTGATGTTGCCGCTGGGAGGGATGCCCAGGCTGCCCTGCAGGGCGCCGCCCAGGTCGGTGAGGATATCGCCAAAGAGGTTGGAGGCCACCACCACGTCCAGGCTCTCCGGTGCGGTGATCATGCGGGCGGCCAGGGCGTCCACATGGTATTGGCGACAGGTGATATCCGGGTACTCCCTCTGCAGGGCGGCGAATACCTCGTCCCAAAAGACCATGCTGTATTGCAGGGCATTGGATTTGGTGGCGCTGACCAACTCGTGGCGCGGCCGTTTGCGGGCCAGCTCGAACCCATAGCGCAACACCCGTTCCACCCCGCTGCGGGTGAAAACCGCCGTCTGGATGGCCACCTCCTGGGCCGTGTGGCGATGCACCCGGCCCCCCACGCCGCCGTATTCGCCCTCGGTGTTCTCGCGGATGCAGATGAAATCGATCTCTCGCGGCCCCTTGTTCCGCAAGGGGCCGGGGATGCCAGGAAGCAGCTTTACCGGCCGCAGATTGATGTATTGGTCGAACTCTTGGCGGATGGGCAAAAGCAAACCCCACAGAGAAATATGATCGGGCACGCTGGGGAACCCCACAGCCCCAAAGAGAATGGCCTCGTAATCGGCCAGGATGCGCAAGCCATCGGCGGGCATCATCGCCCGGTGCTGCAGGTAATAGGTGCAGCCCCAGGGATAATGGTCAAAGCTAAATCGCAAGCCGCCGTGAACCTCGGCGGCCGCCTCCAAGGCAGCCACCGCCTCGGCAATAACCTCCACCCCGATGCCATCGCCCGGCACCACTGCAACACGATAATTTTTCATGCCCTCCTTTCTATCTCTCCCTCTCTCGCGTTTTCACAGCTCCAAGATGTTCCTTCACCACGGAGTCACGGAGAGCACGGAGCATCTCCTGTTTTTCTCCGTGGTCTCCGCGTCTCCGTGTTTTGAGAGCATCCAGATGTTCCCCCACCACGGAGTCACGGAGAGCACGGAGAATCTCCTGTTTTTCTCCGTGGCCTCCGCGTCTCCGTGTTTTGAGAGCTTCCAGATGTTCCCCCACCACGGAGTCACGGAGAGCACGGAGAATCTCCTGTTTTTCTCCGTATCCTCCGCGTCTCCGTGTTTTGAGAGCATCCAGATGTTCCCCCACCACGGAGCCACGGAGAGCACGGAGCATCTCATGTTTTTCTCCGTGGCCTCCGTGCCTCAGTGGTTCTTATCATCGGGAACCCGCCTCTACCAGGGATTCACAACGCAAACAACCGCGCTGCGTTCTCGCCCAAGATCAGGCGCAGTTGCTCATCGCTCAGGTTGGCATAGGCCACCCGGCCCAAGGTGTAGGCCGGGTTGAGCCAGGGGCTATCCGTGCCGAACAGGATGCGCTCCGCGCCCACCTCGCGCACCATCCACTCCAGCTCGGCGCAGGTGAGGTAGGAGCTGCAGAGCTCCAGATAGATATTCTTGTGTTCCTTGGCTACGGCCACCGCCTCGCGCCGGCCGGCGATGGTGCCCCCGCTATGGCCCAGGAGGAAAGGGATGGAAGGATGCGCCGCCGCAAGCTGCCCAAAGGCCTTGGGCCGGCAGCGGGCATCCTCCTCCCAGGAATGGCTGAGGATGGGGGCGCCGCGTTCCTCGGCAAAGCGCCAGATGGGTTCACACCGGGGATCCAGGACGGCGAAATCATGCAGCATGGGGTGCAGCTTGATACCCCGCAAGCCCAGCACGTCATAGCCCCGTCGCAGCTCTGCCTCGATGTTTGCGTCATCACGCAGGTTGACCACCACATACCCTTGCAGCCGGCCGGGGAAGGCTTGCGCCGCCTGGGCCGAAAGGTCGTTGCCCCGCACATAATCCGTGGTCACTGCCAGGTGCGAGGCCAGACAGGTCAGATCGATCCCCAACCGGTCCATCGCCGCCACCATGGACCTCGCCTCGGGCGAGGGGATATAAAATTGGAACGTGGGCCCCAGATGGGCATGCACATCCACGATGCGCCAGCCCAAAGCGGCCAGGCTCTCGCCCGCCTCCACCAATGCGCGCACCCGAGACCGTTGGCTTGTGCTCACCGTTGCACCTCCCCCAAGAGGCGTTCCAGGTTGCCGCCGGCGATGGCTTGGCGTTCTATCTCGCTCAGGGCGGCATAGCGCAGGGCGGTGATGCTCCCCGCGCCCTCGTAGCGCGGAGCGCCCGTGCCAAAGAGCAACCGATCCGCCCCAAAACGTGCGGCCATCTCTTCCAAGACCATAAAGTTGGAGAGGATGGAGGTATCCACATACAGGTTTGGGTGCGCCTCCAGCAGGGCGTAAAGGGGCCGCAACACACGATACCCGGTGCTCAAGAGCACCACCTTGAGCCGCGGATAGGCGCCACAGATCGTGTGCAGCGCCTCCCAGTTGGTCTCGGCCAGCTCCAGCAAAAGTAGGTAGCTTCGCTCGGCCAAGGGGCCCAAGAGCGCGTCGCATTGCCATACCGTCAACGGATAGCCGTTGCTGGCCGGATACAGGCAGACGGCGCGGACGTCATGGGCAGAGAGGTCACTCAGCCAATCCTGCAGCGCGCCCAGC
Source organism: Anaerolineae bacterium (assembly GCA_034433995.1). Classification (GTDB taxonomy): domain Bacteria; phylum Chloroflexota; class Anaerolineae; order UBA1429; family UBA1429; genus DAOTZU01. Next base: position 531 of record DAOTZU010000093.1, on the reverse strand, counting down.
TCCCCTGTGACGGGCGGCAGCCCCGCCCAACAAGGGACCAGCCTCCCTTGGCCGGTGAGCTGCTCCATCAGGAAGGCGTTCCCCTCCGGGGCATGATAGTACCCGCCGCAGGTGTGCCGCACCAGCGCTTTGGCTACGCCCAGGCGGTCCATCTCAGCCAACACCTCCGCCGCATTGGCCAGGGCGGGGCCGCCGGTCATCCAAGAACCCAAGGTACAGTTCACATCGAATAACGTGAGCATAGGCAACCTCCCCACAATCTCGCGCTAGTTTGCCACCGGATGGGCGGGGTGTCAAACTACTTAGACCCGACAGGTCTTGGAAGACCTGTCGGGTCTGCAACGTGAGGGACGCATACGCCCGGGCACCAAAAAGATGGCTGGACAAATCGGGCCGTTTGTTGTATGCTATGGGTGCATTATGTAAGGTGCAGCGGCCATCGGCCGCCAAAGGCGGTTGGTTGCCTGGGGAGGTGCAAAAATATCCCCCACGGCAACCTCGCCGGCGGAGATGCGTACAGGTTATATGGTC
>DAOTZU010000092.1:0-3989 GCA_034433995.1 Anaerolineae bacterium | reverse complement strand
TGGCCAAACACCGCAACGGCCCCACCGATACCATCTCCCTGCGCTTTGATCCAACCTTGACCAAGTTCTCTGATCTGACCTTGCGCTCCCCAGACGAGGGCTATTTCGGCGAAGAAGATTATCCGCTATGAAACCCTTTGCCGGCTTTCCCCCGGGCAAGACGCGTTTTACGCCCATCCCGGATCAATTCTTTAGCGAGCTGCTCGTCGCCATAGATGACCTGGCCGAGCTGCAATTGACCCTGTACATGTTTTGGGCGCTGAACCGCCAAAAGGGTTATCCGCGCTATTTGACCATGCCCGAATTGGAGCACGAGACCTTGCTCCTGGCCGCGCTGCGGGCCGGGGGCGCTACGGATCCGTTGGCGGCTCTGCGGGCGGCGGTGGATAAGGCCGTGGCCAGGGGCACCCTCTTGCGCCTTTCCATCGCCAACGAGCAAGAGCAGGTGGATTACCTCTTTGCCAACACGCCCCAGGGGCGCAAGGCCGTGGAACAGGTGAAAAGGGGTGAATTGCTGCTCGAGATCACCGGCCATGTGCGCGATGTGTATGTGCCGCCGGAGCGCGCCTCCATCCTTGAGCTCTATGAGCAGAATATCGGCCTCTTGCAACCCCTCTTGGTGGAAGAGCTGTTGGAGGCCGAACAGACCTATCCCAGAGAGTGGATCGAGGAGGCCTTTCGCCTGGCCGTGGAGAACAATGTGCGCCGGTGGCGCTACATCCGGGCCATCTTGGAGCGCTGGGGCCGTGAGGGTAAGGATGATGGCAAGATACCCCGTCGCGCGGCGCGGGAGACGGGCCTGCGCCGAGGGCCGCGAAGATGAGTGATGCTTCCTCTGCCGGCAAATCCTCCGCCGAGACCTGCCCCATTTGCCATGGGACAGGCTTTGTGCGTTTGGATGTGCCCGTGGGCGATCCTCGCTTTGGCAAGGCGATCCCTTGCATCTGCAAACGCCAAGAGATCGCCGCCAAGCGCCTGGCCCAATTGCGCCGGGCCAGCAATCTGCAACATCTGCAAAAGATGACCTTCGACACCTTTCAAACCGATCGCCATGGTTCGCCCGAGGTGTCCATGGCCCTCAAAGAGGCCCTGCAGACGGCCCGTGACTTTGCGGCCCAGCCCTCCGGCTGGCTGGTCTTTACCGGCACCTACGGTTGTGGCAAGACCCATCTCGCCGCGGCCATTGCCAACGACCGGGTGGAGCGCGGGAAGCCCGTGCTCTTTGTCGTCGTGCCCGATCTTTTGGATTATCTGCGGGCTGCTTATGCGCCCAATAGTCCGGCCACCTACGATGAGCGTTTCGAACAGGTGCGCCAGGTGGAATTGTTGATTTTGGACGACCTGGGCACCCAGAACGCCACCCCGTGGGCGGCGGAGAAACTCTACCAGCTCTTGAACTATCGCTACAACGCTGCCCTGCCCACGGTCATCACCACGAACCAGAGCTTGGAGGATATGGACCCGCGCCTGGCCTCACGCCTCCGCGACCAGGACCTGGTGCGCATCATCCCCATCTATGCGGCCGATTTTCGCATCAAGGGCAAGGACGCAACCTTTGGCAGCCTCGCCCTTTATGGTGGCCAGACCTTTGAGACCTTCTCCGACCGGCGCGGTGAGCTCGATGAAAGCCAATACAGGGCCTTGCGCAAGGCCATGCAAGCGGCCAAAGATTATGCGGAACGCCCGGTCAATTGGCTCCTCTTGCGCGGCGGCTATGGCGTGGGCAAGACCCATTTGGCTGCCGCTGTGGCCAACCACGTGGTGCGCAGCGGCCAGACGGTGTTGTTTGTCGTCGTCGCGGACCTGCTGGATCACCTGCGGGCCACCTTCGAGCCCGGCAGCGCGGTGAGCTACGACCAGCGGTTCAACGAGGTGCGCCGCGCCTGGCTCTTGGTCTTGGATGACATGGGCGCCCAGAGCACCACCCCTTGGGCCCAAGAGAAACTCTTTCAGATCCTCAACCATCGCTATGTGGCCGGCCTGCCGACGGTTATCACCATCGCCAACGACGCCTGGGACCAGCTGGACGATCGGCTGAAGAGCCGTTTTCTGGATGCCACTGTGTGCCAAGTGGTGGATCTGGATATCCCCAGCTATCGCGGCGCCCCGCCCCAAGCCCCCAAGCCTCGCCGCACCACGCGCCGCCGGGAATGAGTCTCCGTCGCGGCCGTGGCTCAGGGGGAACCGCCGGCGCGCCTCGACCGTCTCACCTCCAGAATGACGAGAACGACAGGATGCCGTTGATGTCCAAACTATGGGTCTGGTGGCGACGGATCCCTTTGGCCTGGCGCATCGGCGCGCCGTTGTGCCTGTTGCTCTTGTTGCTGGGAGGATGGCTCTACCACCAGCGCCAGGTTGTGCGTCACGTCATGGCCCATTGGACGGGAGAGGAGGACCTGCGGGAGCAGATCAAGGGCACTTTGGCCTTGGCCTATCTGCGCCTCACCCAGCCACCGCCGCGCACTGACCCCTTGGTGCCCATCGCCCACACCGGCGTCTCGCCTTATGGCGTCAACACTTTCCTGGAGCAGGAGGTGGAGGCGGCCAAGGTGGAGCGCTCCCTCCAATGGATCGCCGAGGCCGGCTTCCATTGGATCCGCCAAGAGTTCCCTTGGGAGGATATCGAGATCAGCGCCAAGGGAGATTTCTGGGACCACAAATGGAACGTGAGCGCCTGGGCCAAGTACGACCGCTTGGTCGCCCTGGCGGAGCAGTACGGCCTGGAGATCATCGCCCGGCTGGATAACCCGCCCGGCTGGTCGCGGGCGGTGGGCGATGTGCCCGGTTGGAGTATGGCCCCGCCCGATAATTACGAGGATTTCGGTGATTTCGTCTATGCGGTGGTCAGCCGCTACCGAGGGCGCATCCGCTATTATCAGATCTGGAACGAGCCGAACATTTTCCCCGAATGGGGCGACCAGCCGCCCGATCCGGCGGCTTATGTGCGGTTGCTGCAGATCGCCTATCGGCGGGCCAAAGAGGCCGACCCTGATTGCGTCATCCTCAGCGCGGGCCTGGCCCAGACCAGGGAGCGCAGCGCGCGCAACATGGACGATCTGCTCTATCTGGAAGAGATGTACGCGGCGGGCGCCAAGGGCTATTTCGACATCTTGGGGGCCATGATCTATGGGCTGTGGACGGGGCCGTATGACCGGCGCGCCAGCCCCGACCGCACCAATTTCTCCCGGGTGCAGCTCTTGCGCGAGATCATGGTGCGCCACGGCGATGGCGCTAAACCCATCTGGGCCACCGAGGTGGGCTGGAACGCTCTGCCGGAGGATTTCCCCGCCTTCCCCAACTACGGCCGGGTCAGCGAGACACAGCAGGCCATCTATGCCGTGGAGGCCTATCAGCGGGCGGCGCGGGAATGGCCCTGGCTGGGGGTGATGAACTATTGGTATTTCCGCCGCCCCTCCGATGCCGAGCGCAACCAGACCTGGTACTATTTCCGCATGATGGAGCCGGATTTCACCCCGCTACCGGTGTACGGCGCCTTGGCCTGGCTGGCCAACCAGCCTCCCACGGTGGACGTGGGGTACCACCAGGAGGATCACTGGGCGTTGCATTATGAGGGCCCCTGGCAACACCTGTGCGATGCGCGGGCCAGCTTGGGCGCCTATGCCCTGGGAGAGGCGGGGGCCGAGCTGCGTTTCTACTTTGCGGGCACCGATCTGGCCCTCGTCCTGCGGGATCCCCGCCAGGCTGCGACCCTGGAGCTTTGGCTGGATGGCCGGCGTCGAGACCTTCCGCAGCACGGGGCCGCGCCCAGGGAGGGCTCCCCGGCCCTCACCGTGGCGCGGCACCTGAAGGATACCCGCCACGAGGCCAGGATCCGGGTCCAAGAGGGCACGGTCGCCTTGGATGGCCTGATCGTCTGGCGCAGCCAACCTGCCTGGCCCATCGGGGTGGCCGGGGGCATCTTGGCGGCCATGGTGGTGGTCGCTGCGGTGAGCCGGCGGGGAACGCGCCATGGCTAGCACGCCCGTGCG
>DAOTZU010000091.1:0-8196 GCA_034433995.1 Anaerolineae bacterium | reverse complement strand
CAGGTGGCCGCGTAAAGATGCAGGCTATCCGTAGGATCCAAGGCCAGATCGTTGACGCCCAACCCGCCGGCGATGTCCGTCTTGCGGGCCCAGTGGATGCCGCCATCGGCGGAGTAATAGATCTCGGGCCGGTCGTGGGCGCGGGCAAGGTAGATTATGGCAGCATCGCGAGCCCAGACGGCGAAAGCGCTATCCAGCGGATTGTAAGCGCAGAGCTCCGGGCTAGGGCGGCGCTCCCAGGATTCGCCGCCATCGTTGGAGACGAAAATGACACTGCACGGCTCCCAGGCCGTCAGATAAAGGCGGCCGGGGAGGTTGGGGGCGGCGGCGAGGCCGGAAAGGCGGCTGAGGGGCGCCTCTTGCACCACCACATGGCGCCAGGAGAGGCCCCCATCCGTCGTCTTCCACAGGCGGTCAAGGCTGGCGGCATAGACCACCCACGGTGGCGAGGGCTCTTGGGCCAGTTGGTAAAGGTCGGGATCGGCCAGGCCATTGTTGGCGGCACGCCAGGTTTGGCCGTCATCCTCCGTCAGATAGGCGCCGACGCCATCACCCAGGGTCGCGGCGAGGAGGATGCGGGGGGTATCCGGCCGGATGGCCAGGTCGCGCACAACATGCCCGGCCAGGCCCATCTGTTGCCACACGTGGGGCAAGGGGATGGGCGTAGCTGTGGGGCTGGGGGAGGGGGTGGGCGTCTCGGTGACGGGCGCTTGGGCGGCCAGCGGCGCAAACCCGAAGAGCATCAGAACCAGCCCAAGGGCGCACAAGGTCAGAAACATGGGCCAAGGGTGTGGGCGCATCGCTTTCTCCTTTCCCCCCGCTCTGCTGCGCGATGGTTGATGCCTGACATATTATACTGTAGACCTGACAGGTCTTCCAAGACCTGTCAGGTCTTGGCCTGGGTGCGCATCTTGCCGTTCGCCGTGGGACGTGCTACAATGGCCCCTAGCTTGGCCGAACGAGGATGGGATGAAGCTCGCGTCGCGCTCCCTGCATGTTCCCGAACCTCAGGAGATCGCCGCCTGGAGCCAGCGGCAGTGGTCCCGTCTGCGCGCCTACCTGCGTCAGCCGGAGCGGCAACTCTTTTGGGCCATCTTGCTGGTGGCGGCCGGCCTACGGTGGAGCTATCTAGACCTGGTACCCTTCAGCGCTCCTCAGGCGCGAGAGCTCCAAGTGGCGCTGAACCTGGCTGAAAGGTGGACGTTGCCCCTGGCGGGCACGGCCACAGCTGAAGGATTGGTGCGCCCACCTTTCATGAGCTACTTTCTCTCCCTGCCCCTCCTCCTGGGGCGCGATCCGCGCCTGGCCGCGGCGGCCATCGGCCTGTTGCATCTGGTCGCCATCGCCGGGTGTTATGGCCTGGCGCGGCGCCTCTTTGGCGTGCCCACGGCGGCAATGGCAGCGGCGCTGTGGGCGGTGAACCCTTGGGGGCTGCTCTTTGCGCGGCAGCTCACCCCGGAGAGCCTCCTGCCGCCCTTGGCCATGCTCCTTTTGTGGTCCACGGTCACAGCGTTGGGCCCAGGGCATCCCTGGAGCTGGACCTGGGCGGTGGTGGCCTGGGGGCTCATGGTTTTGACCTCTTACGCGGCCCTGCCGCTGCTCCTGGTGCTCTTGGTCGTCGTGCTCTTGTACCGCGCCCGGGTGAGCTGGCTCCACCTGCTCTTGGGTTTCCTCGTGGTCACCCTGCTGGCTCTGCCATTCCTTTACTATGAGAATCTGCACCATTTTGCCGATCTGGGCCTCCTTCTGGTGAACCTGCTTCGTGGCTGGCGCCTCTCCGGCCAGGAGGTTCAGCTTCTGGCTTGGGCGGGTTGGATCCATTCCGGACGCAACCTCGCCGCGTTGGGCGGCTCCGCCGCGGCCGCCTTTGCCCCGGCGCGGTCTTGGTTTGCCAGGTTGGATTTGTGGGCCCTGTGGCTCTTCTGGGCGGCGGCGGGCTATGTGGTCTGGGAGGCCCTCCGCGCCTGGAGCCGCTGGCGCGAAGGACGGGATAGCGCCCCATACGCCGTGCTCGCCCTCTGGCTGTGGCTCCCGATCCTCTTGGTCACCACCCCCTTCAGCCGGCTGGAACCACAGTATCTCATCATTCTGTACCCGGCCGGGTTCCTGGCCATGGCCCTGGCGGCCCAGCGTCTGTTTGAGCTGGCCCTGCGGGGCGCGCGACGCTGGTGGACGCCCCTCCTGGGGGCGGCCCTGGCCCTGGTCTTTCTGGGATTGTTGGCCTGGCAAGTCTACAACTGGCTCTATTTGCAGGATTTCATCGAGGCCAAAGATGTGCGCCCAACCTACGGCGTGCCCTATCGCTATTGGCGGCGCACGGTGAACCTAGCGCGCCGCGAAGCCCAGGCGGTTGCCGCGGATTGCGTGTGGGTGGTGGCCCACGGCACAGATAACACCGCCGACGAGGAGCCGTTGGTGTTGGATTATCTGTTAGGCCCGCGGCTCAAGGCCGTCTTCCTGGGCCAGGATGGAGCCGAGTGTCTGCCGCTGCCCGCCGAACGCCCCGGCGTCTATCTCTTGCTGCGGCAGGTCGAGCCGGTGGAGGCATTGTTGCGCCAGGTGGGCGCCCAGGGACGGGGCCTGGTGCCCTTCCCCGATGGACGCACCACCGCGCGGGTGCAGGTGGCCGCGCCGCAGAGCGTGGAAAAGCTCCTGGCCTTGGTGCCCTCAAGGGGTTGGTGGGCATTGGATGTGGGCTGGCAGCTCGTGGGCTATGATTGGCCCGCTGATGTCCGGGCCGGCCATGTGGCTCGCCTGGTCACCTATTGGGCGCTGCTGGACCTCCCCGGCGAGGAGCTGGCTCACCGGCACCATCTGGTGGTGCAAGTGGCAGATGCCGAGGGCAAACTTGTGGGCCAAGGGGAAGGGCTGGGTTTGCCCGAACGCTACTGGCAGCCCGGCATGGTGCTGGCCCACTGGTTGGACGTGCCTTTGCGCTCCAACCTGCCCGATGGCGCCTATAGCGTACTCGTGCGTATGATCCGCCTGGATGATGGTTATGTCCACCGCCTTCTCGATGCGCAGGGCCGCGAGCTGGGGCAGACCATCTCTCTCGGCCCGCTGCGGATGGGCGCCCGGTGATAACCGCATTTTTGCCCAATCCGCCCGGCGCGCCTATACTACCGCCGCAAAACGAGGAGGTGACCAACGGTGCCGGTGTTGCTGTTCTTCTATATCTTGATTGTTCTCTGCTTGTCCATTTACAGTTGGAATAGCTTGTGGCTGACCTATCGCTGCTGGCGCACCCGCCATGAGGGAGCGCCCACTCCACCCATGCAAGAGACGCCCCTGGTCACGGTGCAATTGCCCGTGTTCAACGAGTTCCATGTGGTGGAGCGGCTCCTGGCAGCCGTGGCCGCCCTGGATTATCCCCGCGACCGTCTGGAGATCCAGGTGCTGGACGATTCCACCGACGAGACCACGGCGTTGGTCCGTACCCTGGTGGACCGTTACCGGCAGCAGGGGCTGGATATCACCCTGTTGCACCGCCAAGAGCGCACCGGTTACAAAGCAGGCGCCCTGGCCGAGGGGTTGCGCAGGGCCAAGGGAGAGTTTTTGGCCATCTTTGATGCCGATTTCGTCCCCCCGGCGGATTGGCTGCGACGCACGGTGCCCCATCTGGTGGCTCGGCCCGAGCTCGGTCTGGTGCAAACCCGCTGGACCCATCTGAACGCCACCTATTCCCCCTTGACCATGGCCCAAGCCATCATCCTGGATGGCCAATTCGGCGTCGAACATCGGGCGCGCAACCGCTCGGGCTATCTGATGAATTTCAACGGCACAGGGGGCATCTGGCGGCGGGCCGCCATCGAGGCGGCCGGGGGCTGGTCGGCGGCCACCCTCACCGAAGATTTGGACCTGAGCTATCGCGCCCAATTGGCGGGTTGGCGGGTCCTCTATCTTCCGGAGGTGACCGTGCCCGCCGAGCTGCCGCCCCAGATGGCCGCCTACTGCGCCCAGCAGTTCCGCTGGGCCAAAGGCTCTGCCCAGTGTCTGCGGCGGTTGGCCGGCCCCTTGTGGCGCAGCCCCTACCCGTTGATGGTGCGCTGGCAGGGGCTCTTGCATATCAGCACCTACCTTTGTTACCCTTTGATGTTGCTCTTCTTGCTGCTCAATCTGCCGGTGATCTGGTGGCAAATCTCATTGCCCCATATATTGGGAGGATTCAGCATCGCAACGCTGGGACCGCTGGCCCTCTTTATCACGGCCCAGATTTTGACCGCTGCGGGGCAGCCCCAGGAATTGCCGTGGTGGCGGCGGATCGCCTATTTACCGGTGGCGCTGCTCCTGGGCAGCGGCATCATGGTCAGCGCCACCCGGGGGGTCATCGAAGGTTTGCTGGGACGCCCAAGCCCCTTCCAGCGCACGCCCAAGTTCCGCGTGGAAAGCCGCCAAGATTCTTGGCGCCAGAGGCGCTACCGTGCCCCCCTTTCACCGGATCTTGGGGGCACGGCGGGGCTGGCCCTGTATGTGCTATCCCTGATGGCGTTATCCTGGCTGCGGCATAGTTGGTGGACACTGCCCTTTTTGGCCCTGTATGAAGCGGGCTTTCTTCTGGTGCTGGGGATGAGCCTCTGGCAACACTTGCAACTCCGTCCGCGTCCTTCGCCGCGGCGGCCCCGAGGCTTGCGCTCAGCGCCGCAATTTGCAACGCGTAAGTGAGGCAACATCATGGCGCTTGGAGCTTCGCTGACCAACTGGTTCCTTAATCAGCTCGAATTCATGCCCTTGGATCTCTTGCGCAACAATGCCCTCATGGGCACCCAGCGGATCCTGAACATGATCTATGGCGACCAAGAGGCCGAGGAGGTGCAAGCCCTCTTGCGCTGCGCCGACGAACAGGCCTGCCAGGCGGCCACCGTCTTTTTGCCCGGCGTGATGGGTTCTTTGCTCGCCAGCACCCAAGGGCTGAGCTCGCCCATCTGGCTCAACCCCATCATCCTGCTCAACGGCCAGGTGGGGTTGCTGGATTTGAACGACGACGGCACCGACGACCGTTCTCCCGATGTGCATATCGTGCCGGTGGGCATCGAAAAACTCACCTATCTCAAGATCATCCTGGCCTTGGCCCAACAGACAAGGCTATACGAATTCCCTTACGATTGGCGCCGCCATCTGGAATGGAACGCCCACAAACTCCAACAGGCTCTGCAGCGCTGGTCGCGGAACGATCCGGAGCGCCGCTTTGTCCTGGTGGGACATTCCATGGGCGGCATGTTGGCCCGCACGTACCTGGCCCTCTACCCGCAAGAGGCTGAACAACGCATCCAGCGGGTGATCATGATCGGCTCGCCCCTGTATGGCGTGGCCCTGGCCACTTTGATCTTTAGCGGGGAAACGGCCCAGACCCAGATGGTGGCCCGGCTGCACCCGAATAACGACGTGGTGCGGCTCTGCGCCAATTTCCCGGCCAGCTACCAACTGCTGCCTCCGCCGCCAGAGCTCTTCCCCAGCGGGCGGCCCTACCCCGCCAACTGGGATTTGTACGACGCCCGGGCGTGGCACCTGCCCCATATCCGTCAAGATTATCTGGACGACGCCCGCCGGCTCCACTATCTTTGGGCCGAGGCGGATCCCCAGGTGGACGTGGTGGAGATCGCCGGCTGTCATTGCGAGACCGTCACCGACGTGCTCTTTCTCCTGGATGAAGATGCCGGCGTCGCCGAGCGGCCCCACTTTACGCCGGTATCCCAGGAGAGCGGGGAGGATTCGGGAGATGACACAGTGCCCCTGTGGTCGGTGCGCAGGCCGGGGATCACCACCTATTACTGCGAGGAACATCACCACCTCTTGCCCAGCCAGCGGGAGGTGTTGGAGGCCGTGCTTCAATTGGTGCGGGGCGAAAAGCCCGCCCTGCCCACCGAGCTCCCGGCGCCCAGCGGCCTTTTGGAGCGCTTGGCCCCCAGCTCCCTCTGGCAACAGGTAGCCGAGCTGCGCCGCCGCATCGAGCGAGGCCAGTTCAGCCTGGAAGATTTACAAAAATTGCGCTTTACCTCCTGATTTGACAAAAGGGCGATTCTCGACTAGAATTATGTGAAATATTGAGGACCGGTGGCTGGATGATATTGTTGGTTCGTTCGCCCTTTGGGGTAGAAAATTGAAGAGCCTGCACAACCGCCGACCATGATATGGAGGCGGTTTTTTCTTGCTTGCCCAGTGGGGCGCAACCCGTGACCCGACTTTTATCCGCCCCGTTCGGCAAGGGTAATCATATGGAAAAAAGGAGAATAGAGAACACATTGATTGATCATTCCATAATTAATATTATCCCCCTCGGTGGCATGGGTGAGATCGGCAAGAACTGCACCGTCGTGGAATGCCAGGGGCAGATCCTGGTGATTGACGCGGGCTTGATGTTCCCCGCAGACGAGATGTTGGGGATTGATTTCGTCATCCCCGATTTCAGTTATCTTGTCGCCCATCGTGACCAGGTGCGGGGGATCGTCCTCACCCACGGCCACGAGGATCACATTGGTGCCTTGTCCTATCTTTTGAAAGATGTCTCGGCTCCCGTCTATGCCACCCCGCTGACCCGCGGCTTGGTGGAGGGGAAACTGCGCTCGGAGGGCCTGCTGGGGCGCACCACGCTGCACACCATGCTCCCCGGTCAGGAGATCGCCCTCGGCCCCTTCCAGGTGACGCCGTTCCACGTGAACCACTCCATCCCCGACGCGGTGGGCTTGGCGATTCGCACCCCCTTGGGCTTGATCGTGCACAGCGGCGATTTCAAGATTGACCATACCCCCGTGGACGGCAAAACCACCGATCTGGGGGCCCTGGCCCGCCTGGCCAACGAAGGCGTGTTGCTCCTCTTGGCCGATAGCACCAACGCCGAATCGCCGGGCTATACCCCCTCGGAGCGGCAACTGGTGGATGCTTTCCAGCGCATCTTTGGCCGCAGCACAGGGCGCATCATCGTGGCCACCTTTGCCTCGCTGATCTCCCGGGTGCAGCTCGTCATCGAGACGGCGGCCCAATTTGGGCGCAAGGTGGCCGTGGCCGGCCGCAGCATGGAGGAGACCATCGCCATCGCCGAGAAGTTGGGCTATGTGCGTTTCCCGCCGGATACCCGCGTGCCCCTCAGTCAGATCGGCAACCTGCCCGATGAGCGGGTGTGCATCCTGGCCACCGGCTCGCAGGGGGAGCCCAACGCCGCCCTGGCCCGCATGGCATCGGGGCATTTCCGCCAGGTGCAGGTGAAAGCAGGGGATACGGTGATCCTCTCGTCCAAGGCCATCCCCGGCAACGAGACCCACGTGTATCGCAACATTGATAACCTCTTTCGCTGCGGGGCCCATGTGTACTATGGGGAGCAGGCGGGACTGCACGTCTCCGGCCATGCCGCCCAGGAGGAGCTCAAGCTGCTGCTCAACCTGTTGCGGCCGCTCTACTTTGTGCCCATCCACGGGGAATACCGCATGTTGCAGCTCCACGCCCGTCTGGCCTACGAGCTGGGTTTTGCCCCCCAAGATGTCTTTGTCTTGGAGAACGGCCAAGGGCTAAAGCTGGATGCCCAGGGCGCCGCGCGGGGCGAGTCGTTGGAGCTACAACAGGTCTATGTGGACGGGGCTTTGGTGGGCGATGTCGGCCGTTCCATCCTCCGCGACCGCCTGGCTCTGGGCCAGGATGGCTTGGTGATCGCCCGGGTGGTCATCGAGGTAAATTCGGGCCGGGTGGTGGACGATCCAGAGATCATCTCCCAGGGGTTCGTGTACCTGCCGGAGCGGATGGAGCTGATCCGCGCCGCCGAATCGGCCATTGTGGAGACGGTGGAGCGCCACGGCGAGCGCTGCAGCGACCCGGAGGAACTGGGCAAGCAGATCAAGCGCCGCCTGGAGCACCTGTTTTATGATGAAACGCGCCGCCGCCCCGTGGTGATCCCCATGGTGACGGCAGCGTAACCTCTCCCCTCACCCCATCCCTCTCCCCTCCGGGGCGAGGGGGCGCAGCCCGTCCCTCTCCCCCTTGGGGGAGAGGCTAGGTGAGGGGAAAACAGCGCGCAGAGCCACACCCCCCTCACCCCATCCCTCTCCCCTGCGGGGCGAGGGGGGCGCAGCCCGTCCCTCTCCCCCTTGGGGGAGAGGCTAGGTGAGGGGGGAACAGCGCACAGAGCCACACCCCCCCTCACCCCATCCCTCTCCCCTGCGGGGCGAGGGGGCAGATTAACTGGTCAGCGGCAGCTCCACCGGCCGCCCG
>DAOTZU010000090.1:0-18913 GCA_034433995.1 Anaerolineae bacterium | reverse complement strand
GATCTCGCCCGCGGTGTAATCCTCCTCCTCGCTATGGCAGATGACGGGCACCTTGACCCCGGGATTAAAGGCCACCAGGCTATCCGGGTTGCCTGCCTTCAGCGCGGCGGCGAAACTGGCGAAATTGGGCGGCTCCGGGTGGCGATACATCTCGTCGGCGAAGTAGCAGCCGTCAATCCACCAGCCCCTGATCTTTTTGCCCCAACGCAGCGACCATTCGCGGATGATCGCCTCCCAGCGGAGTTGGAACTCGGCCAAGCGCTCGCCGGTGCGGGCGGTGTTCCAGGCGGGCCATTCGCCCTTGAAGCCCCACCTCCAGCCCAGGCGCTCCATAGCCACCTTATCCTGGGCCGGCGCGCCGCTGGGCAGATAGACCATCAGGGCGATGCCGTGGGGGGCCAAAGCCTCGTAGAGGTCGTTGACGAGGTCGCGCCGGGCGCATTTGCTGGGACGGATCCCTGTCAACGCGTCGTAGGTGGCGTTGGGGGCGCAATAATGCCCCGAATTCTGGCCGATGGTGATGAAATAATAGGGCGCCCCAACCTCGGCTAACTGGGCCGCCAGGCCGTGGACGTCGAAAGCGTCCACCTGGCGGTTCCAATCGTCGGCGCTGGTCTCGGGCTCGGTGAGATAGTGGGTAAAGACGCCCCAGCGGGCGGCCATGAACCAATCGGTATTGGCGCGCATAGGCACTCCTTTGAACCTAAGGGTTGGTTATACATGGAAGGCCTCTATGAGTATACTACGCCGGAGGAATTTTAGCCACACCCGCCTTTGCTGCCCTCTCATCGATCGCCGAGCTCACGAAGGAGAGCAATGATAGACATGGCTCGCATCTTTCGCGCCGAGGTGGCTCTCTATAGCGCCCTGGCCGATGTCGAAGAGCGCCCCTGGGGATTTCTTTTTTACAACACGGATAACCCCTCCCACTATGATGCCAACCACGCCATGATTCTGGATTGGGGAGGCGATCTGGAGGCTATCGCCGACGAGGTGAGCGCGTTCTACCGCGGGAAGGGGCTTGTGCCCCGGTTTTACGGCACCTTTGGCGCGGACGAGGTGGCCCGGTTGGGACCCATCCTGCTCCAGCGAGGGTTCCAGTTCGTCCACGAGCCCATACAACTTTTAATCCAGCGCAATCCCTCGCGGGTGCAGCCCAACCCCGAGCTCGCGATCCGCCGGGTGACACGCATGGAGCCCGCCATCGTGGAGTTGGTGCAAGCCGAAGAGCCTGACGAATGGGCCGTGAAGGGGATTGCGCGCGCCTTGCGCTCCCCGAACGTCCATCTCCTCGTCGGCTACCTCGGCGAGGTGGCGGTGACCATGGCGTTGCTGGTTTTAATGTCCGGAGCGTCCACGGTGAATGAGGTCAGGACCCATCCGGCCCATCGCGGCCGGGGCTATGCCCGGACGCTGATGCACCATCTGGTGGCATACCATCGCTCCCTTTCCCCCAACCTGCTCTATCTTTTGGCCAACAACCCCACCGCCATCCGGGTGTACCAGGACGCGGGTTTTACGGTGGAGGGGCCAGTCCTCGACTGTTGGATGGCCTACCAGCCATAGCCCTCTGGAGAGACGTGCCGTTCGTGGGCCCTCTGGGATACGGCATGTTTGTTGCCATTGTTGCAACAAGCAACTAGTCAAAAATTGCCATTCGTGCTATAATGCGCGACAATGGGTCTCAGGTGGCTTTTGCCAAGCCAGTATCTGCCTGAGAGGGGGCTTTTCCGCGTATTTTGAGGTTGCCCATGTCGCAAGAGAAGGCCTTGCTGAGGCTACCGGTGCTGGATAAGGGCTGGATCCAGCTGGAGGAATGGATGGGCGGCGATGCGGCCGTTATCCGGGGGGCGCGCATCTGCTACCAATCCGAGGCCAAGACCCCCGGCGCCGATGAGCGCCTCATCCGGCGGCTGATGGCCAGCGAACCGAAGCACAACACCGTTTTTGAGCATGCGGTGTTCCGCTTTGGCGTCAAATGTCCCCTCTTTGTGGCCCGGCAGTGGATGCGCCACCGCATCTGTAGTTTCAACGAGAAATCCCTGCGTTACTGCCTGGCCGAGCGGGAATATTATGTTCCCCAAGGCGAGCTGCCCGAAAAGGAGGCCTACATCCAGCACATGGAGGCCTCCTTCGACCTGTACGAGCGGCTGGTACAGGCGGGCTGGAAACGGGAACAGGCCCGGGCCGTGTTGGGCACGGCCGTTTACACGGAATTCATCTGGACGGTCAACGCCTGGTCGCTGATGAACTGGCTCCACAAGCGCCTGGATCCGGGCGCCCAGTGGGAACACCGCCAATACGCCGAGGCTGCCTTGGAGATTTTCAGCCAGATCATGCCCATCACCGCGGCCGCGTTCAAAGAATCGGTGTTGAAACGATGAGACCCTCTTGGGACGAGTATTTCATGGATATCGCCCGCCAGGTGGCCACCCGCTCCACCTGCTTGCGGCGTCATGTGGGCGCGGTGATCGTGCGCGACAAGCGCATCCTGTGCACCGGTTACAATGGCGCCCCCCGCGGGTTGGCCCACTGCGATGTCGTGGGCTGTTTGCGCGAAAAGCTGGGCATCCCCTCCGGCCAGCGCCAGGAGATCTGCCGAGGGCTGCATGCCGAGCAGAACGCCATCATCCAGGCCGCGTTGCATGGCGTCTCGGTGGAGGGCGGCACCATCTATATCACCCACCAGCCCTGCATCACCTGCGCCAAGATGGTCATCAACGCGGGGATTGTGCGGGTGGTGTGCGCCAGCGCCTACCCCGATGACCTCTCACGGAACATCTTGGCCGAGGCGGGGGTGTTATTGGAAGTGTGGGAATCTGAGGCCTGAAAAGGCCATATCACAGCATAAGGAGGGAGGATGGCTTCCGATCAGATCCAAGAGCTGCGTCGGCTCAAGGAAGAAGCCAAGCTGGGTGGTGGCGCTGAGGCCATCGAGCGGCAGCATAAACAAGGCAAGATGACGGCTCGGGAGCGGTTGGCCAAGTTGCTGGATGAGGATAGCTTCCAGGAGCTGGATACCTTAGTCACCCATCATGTGCACGATTTCGGCCTGGATAAACGCAAGACCCTGGGCGATGGCGTGGTCACCGGCTATGGCACCATTGATGGCCGGCTGGTCTATGTCTATGCCCAAGATTTCACCGTCATGGGCGGCTCTTTGGGCCAGGCCCACGCGGCCAAGATCACCAAGATCCAGGATCTGGCCCTCAAGAATGGTGCGCCCATCATCGGGATCAACGATTCCGGCGGCGCGCGCATCCAGGAGGGGATCCTCGCCTTGGGCGGTTACGCCGAGATCTTTTTGCGCAACACCTTGGCCTCCGGGGTGATCCCCCAGATCTCTATCATCATGGGGCCCTGCGCCGGTGGCGCGGTCTATTCTCCGGCCCTGACCGATTTCGTCTTTATGGTGAAAAAGACCAGCAACATGTTCATCACCGGCCCCCAGGTGATCAAGGCCGTGACCCATGAGGAGGTGGATACCGAGACCCTGGGCGGCGCCATGGTGCACAACAGCGTGAGCGGCGTGGCGCACTTTGCCGCCGAGGACGAGACCTCTTGCTTGCAGATGGTGCGGCAGCTTTTGGGGTATCTCCCCCAGAACAACATGGAGGATCCCCCCGCCGTGGCCCCCAAGGACGACCCGGCCCGCGCGGAGGAGGCGCTGAACACCATCGTCCCCGCCAACCCCAACGCGCCTTACGATATGAAGCAGGTGATCCGCCTGGTGATGGATCGGGGCAGCTTCTTTGAGGTGCAAGAACACCTGGCCAAGAACATCATCATCGGCTTTGCCCGCCTGGATGGCATGGTGGTGGGCGTGGTGGCCAACCAGCCCGCGGAGCTGGCCGGCGTGTTGGATATCAACGCCTCGGACAAGGCGGCGCGCTTTGTGCGCTTTTGCGATGCCTTTAACATCCCCATCGTCACCTTTGAAGATGTGCCCGGCTTTATGCCCGGCGTGGCCCAGGAACACGGCGGCATCATCCGCCATGGCGCCAAGCTGATCTATGCTTACTGCGAGGCCACGGTGCCCAAGCTCACCGTGATCACCCGCAAGGCCTACGGCGGGGCCTACATCGTCATGAGCTCCAAGCACATCCGGGGCGATTTCAATATCGCCTGGCCCAGCGCCGAGATCGCCGTCATGGGGCCTGAGGGCGCGGTGAACATCATCTACCGCAAGGAGCTGGAGGCGGCCAGCGATCCCGATGCCCTGCGCGAGCGGCTCATCGCCGAATATCGGGAGAAATTCGCCAACCCGTACCTGGCGGCCTCCTACGGCTATCTCGATGCCGTCATCGAGCCGCAGCACACCCGGCCGGTGCTCATCAACGCCCTGCAAATGTTGCAGAACAAACGGGATAGCAACCCGGCCAAGAAGCACGGGAATATGCCCTTGTAATGAGCAGCCGCAAGCTTGCAGCGGTCAGCACACAGCGCTCGTCGAGGCGACAGCGGATGCGCGAGCTGATGGCTGAAGGCTGAATGCTGCGCGCCAGAAAGGAAAAGAGATGAGTGCTAATCCATTGAAAATCACCGATACCACCCTGCGCGATGCCCACCAATCCCTTTTGGCCACGCGCATGTCCACCGGCAGCATGTTGCCCATCGCCGAGAAGCTGGACCGTGTGGGTTACCATTCCCTGGAGATGTGGGGCGGGGCCACTTTTGATTCGGCCATGCGCTTCCTGCGGGAGGATCCCTGGGAGCGCCTCTCGGTGCTGCGGGAGCGCATTCCCAACACCAAGTTCCAGATGTTGCTGCGCGGCCAGAACATCCTGGGCTACCGCCATTACCCGGATGACATCGTGGACAAGTTCGTCGAGCTTGCCGTCAAGCGGGGGATGAATATCTTTCGCATCTTTGACGCCTTGAACGATACCCGCAACATGGCCTATGCCATGCAGGCCGTGAAAAAGCACGGCGGCCATGTGCAGGGAGCCATCTGCTACACCATCAGCCCCGTGCACACCCTGGATGCCTTTGTGGCCCTGGCCAAGGAATTAAAGGAGATGGGCTCCGATTCCATCTGCATCAAGGATATGGCCGCCCTCTGCACCCCCTATGCGGCGTACGAGCTGGTGCGCCGCATCAAGGCCGAGGTGGGGCTGCCGGTGCAGTTCCACACCCACGATACCAGCGGTTTTGCCGTGGCCACCTTGGTGAAGGCGGCCGAGGCCGGCGCCGACGTGGTGGATGCGGCCATCTCCTCCTTGGCCGGCGGCCCGGCCCAGCCCCCCATCGAATCCATCGTAGCCACCTTCCAGGGCACCGAGCGCGATACCGGCCTTGACCTGACCCTGCTCACCGAGATCGCGGCCTTTTTCGCCGAGATTCGCGCCAAGCACCTGGCCAAGTTCGAGACGGGCCTCACCACCGCCGATGTGCGGGTGTTGATCTACCAGATCCCCGGCGGGATGCTCTCCAACTTGGTGAGCCAGTTGCGCCAGCAAAACGCGGAGCAGCGCTACGAAGAGGTGCTGGCCGAGCTGCCCCGGGTCCGCGAGGACATGGGCTATCCGCCGCTGGTCACCCCCACCAGCCAGATCGTGGGCACCCAGGCGGTGGTGAACGTCCTCATGGGCGAGCGCTACAAGATCATCTCTCAAGAGGTGAAGGATTACTGCCGCGGGCTGTACGGTCGGCCGCCCGCGCCCCTCAACCCGGAGCTGGTCAAGAAGGCCATCGGCGATGAGGAGCCCATCACCGGCCGCCCGGCGGATTATCTGGAGCCCGGCTTTGAGAAGGCCAAGGCCGAGATCGGTGACCTGGCCCAGAGCGACGAGGATGTGATCTCTTATGCCCTCTTTCCCGCCGTGGCCAAGGAGTTCTTCCAGTTGCGGCGCGAGGGCAAGATCCGGCCCATCACCGAGCCTCGGATCTTTCCGGCGGAGAAGGTGGCCGCCGAGGCCAAAGCGCCCGCGGCCGTTGCCCTGCCCCGGCAAGCCCGGCCGCGGCCCAATGTGGTCTTGTGGAAGGTGGCCGAACGCATGCGCGGTTGGCGCTGAGCCGGGTGGCCATGTCTCTGTTCATGCACATCTCTGATAAGGAAGCGAAACGTGAATCCTGATTTTTCCCAAGCACTCGAAGTGACGGGTGTGGGGATGGCGTTGGTCTTTCTTTCCCTATTGGCCTGCGCCGCGGTGATCTCCCTGTTGACGCGCATCCTCAAGGCCAAGCCCGAGGAGGAAGAAGAGGGCGAGGAGCCGAGCCGCCCCCCCAAATCCGTGATAAGCGAGACCCCGCCCCTCCCGCAGAACGACCTGGCCCGGGTGGCGGCCATCGCCGTGGCCCTGGCGAAGCACAGCCAGCAGGCCAAGTCCCCCAAGGCGCCCTTGGCTGAAGAGATCACAGGAGAGGTGGTGCATGTCATCACCCTTGACCCCGATTCGGGCACCTGGAGCGCCTTCGGGCGCCTGCAGGGCGTCCGCTGAATCCGGAATCTCTTGGAGGTTTTAGCTTTTATGAACCCACCGTTGGGAAACAAGTTTACCCTCATTGTGAACGGCGTCACCTACACCGTGGAGGTGGGCGATATCACCGCTTCGCCGGTGAAGGTGATCGTCAACGGCGAGCCCTTGACCGTGGATCTGGTGGAAACCCCGGCGCCCGCGCCCGCCGCGGCCCCTGCCGCGCCTGCGCCCAAGAAGGTAGAGACCGTGGCCGCGCCGCCTCCGCCCCCGCCTGCGGCCCCGGCGGCTGCCGAGGGCAAAAAAGTGGTGGCGCCCATGCCGGGCAAGATCATGAGCATCAAGGTCAAGGTGGGTGATACCGTCAAAGAGGGGGATACCGTGTGTACCCTCGAAGCCATGAAGATGGAGATGCCCATCAGTTCCACCTTTGCCGGCAAGGTGCAGGCGATCCATGCCAACGTGGGCGATAACGTCGCCTACAACGATCCCCTGCTCACCATCGCCTAGGAGAAGGTGACATCATGGACGTGACCGCAGTGGATCGTTTGCTTGTGGGTTTCACCGGCATGGGGGCTGAGCCGGGCCGGATCGTCATGATGCTGGTGGGCGGTTTGTTGATCTGGTTAGCTTTGCGCTACGATTACGAGCCCCTGTTGCTCTTGCCCATCGGCCTGGGCTGCATCTTGGCCAACCTCCCCGGCACGGGGATGCTGGACGAGGGCGGTATGTTCAAGGTGCTGTATGATGCGGGCATTGAGAACGAGCTCTTTCCTTTGCTGATCTTTATCGGCATCGGCGCCATGACCGATTTCGGCCCCTTGCTGGAGAATCCCCTGTACATGCTCTTTGGCGCGGCGGCGCAGTTCGGCATCTTTGGCACCATGATGCTCGCCACGCTCTTTGGCTTCCACATCAACCAGGCCGCTACCATCGGCATCATCGGCGCGGCCGATGGCCCCACCTCCATCTTTGTGGCCTCGGCCTTGGCCCGGGATCTCTTGGGGCCCATCACCGTGGCGGCCTATTCTTACATGTCTTTGGTGCCCATCATCCAGCCGCCGGTGATGAAGGCCCTCACCACGCGCCGGGAGCGCGCCATTCGCATGCCTTACACCTCCCGCCCCATCTCCAAAGCGGCGCGGATCATCTTTCCCATCGCGGTGACGGTGGTTTGTGGCCTCATCGCCCCCAAAGCCACGGCGCTGATCGGCATGTTGATGTTCGGCAACCTGGTGCGCGAGGCCACCGGCCTGGATCGCATCCGCAAAGCGGCCCAGAACGAGATCGCCAACATCGTCACAACCTTCCTGGGGATCACCATCGGCTCCACCATGGTGGCCGATAAATTCTTGAAACCGCAGACGCTGCTCATCCTGGCCATGGGCCTGGTGGCCTTTATCCTGGATACGGCGGCGGGCGTGCTCTTTGGCAAACTGATGAACCTGCTCTCCGGGGGCAAGATCAACCCCCTGTTGGGCGGCTGCGGCATCTCGGCCTTTCCCATGTCGGCCCGTATCGTGCAAAAGCTGGGCCAGGAGGCCGATCGCGGCAATTACTTGTTGATGCACGCCATGGCCTCCAACACCGCCGGGCAGATCGCCTCGGTGATGGCAGGCGGTGTGGTCCTGGCCCTCTTGAGTCACTGACCCCGGCGCCTCTTGGGGGATGAGACGGCCCGCGAGGTGTCGTCTCATCCCCCTTTTTTTGTTTCCCTCACAGTGGGCCACAAACCCTTGGCGCAGGCACCCCGTTTTTTGCCCTTTTGGGGATG
Organism: Anaerolineae bacterium; assembly: GCA_034433995.1. Classification (GTDB taxonomy): domain Bacteria; phylum Chloroflexota; class Anaerolineae; order UBA1429; family UBA1429; genus DAOTZU01. Next base: position 10,723 of record DAOTZU010000090.1, on the reverse strand, counting down.
ATGCGCTATAATAGCTTTTTGCGCGTCTCCGACGGCACCCATGGGGCGCGCCTTGGGCGCAAGGGTGCCCCTCCTATGGGGGAGGCGCTGGGGATGGGTCAAAGGTGGCCGCATCACCAAGGGCCTGTGCCTCTCAGGGCACGGGCCTCGCTGAGCGGGCCACTTTTTTGTGTGTCCGGCCGGGCAGGCCCGGTGCTGGCGCCCCCGCCGGCGGATGGTTAACGCTGCAAGCTACTCCAAAGGGGTTTTGATCATGACGAGCCAAGAAAGATTGCAAAAAATCCGTAATATCGGCATCATCGCCCACATTGACGCGGGCAAGACGACCACGACGGAACGGATCCTGTACCACACCGGCGTGATCCATCGCCTGGGCAACGTGGATGAGGGGAACACGGTGACCGATTTCATGATCCAGGAGCGGGAACGGGGCATCACCATCCAATCCGCGGCCATCACCTGTGCCTGGGCGGGATACCAGATCAACCTCATCGACACGCCGGGCCACATTGATTTCACCGCCGAGGTGCAGCGCTCCTTGCGCGTGTTGGATGGCGGTGTGGTCGCCTTTGACGCTGTGGCCGGCGTGGAGCCCCAATCCGAGACGGTCTGGCATCAAGCGGATCGCTATGGCGTGCCCCGCATCTGCTTTGTGAACAAGATGGACCGCACCGGCGCCGACCTGGACCGCACCGTGGCCATGATCCGCGAGCGCCTGGGCGCCCATCCCGTGGTGGTGCAGATGCCCATCGGCCGCGAGGCCGAGTTCCGCGGCGTGGTGGACCTTGTGGCCATGCGCGCCCTCACCTTCGATGGCCAAGAAAGCTCGGCGCCCGTGGTGGGCCCCATCCCTGCCGCGCTAGAGGAGGAGGCCCAACGCCGTCGCGAGGCGCTGTTGGAGGCCCTGGCCGACGTGGATGACGCCATCGCCCTGGCCTTCTTGGAGGATCTGCCTTTGAGCCAGGAGGAGATCGTGAAGGCGCTGCGGCAGGCCACCTGCCGGGGAGCGGTGGTGCCCGTCCTGTGTGGTTCGGCGCTGCGCAATATCGGCGTGCAACCCTTGTTGGATGCCATCGTGGCCTACCTTCCCTCGCCGCTGGATGTGGCGCCCATGGTGGGCCACGAGCTGGGCCGCGACGAGGCCATCATCTGCCATCCCGATGACAACGAGCCGCTGGCCGCGCTGATCTTCAAGATCAGCACGGATCCCTACGTGGGCAAGGTGTCCTTCTTCCGCGTCTATTCCGGCGTGGTGCGGCGCGGCGCCTCGGTGTATAACGCCTCCGTGGGCAAGACGGAGCGCATCGGTCGCCTGGTGCGCATGCACGCCGACCATCGTGAGGAGGTGGAGGAGATCCGGGCCGGCGATATCGGCGCCGTCCTCGGCTTCAAATTGGCCAAGACCGGCCAGACCCTCAGCGCCGAGGAGCGCCCGCTGGTGCTGGAGGAGATCAGCTTCCCCGCGCCGGTGATCGAGATCTCGGTGGCGCCGGAGAGCAAGGCCGACGCGGACAAACTGGGGGCGGCCCTGCAGCGCCTCACCGAGGAGGATCCCACCTTGCACGCCCTGCAGAACGAGCGCACCGGCGAGACCACCTTGGCCGGCATGGGCGAGCTACATCTGGATGTGATCGTGGATCGCCTGCGCCGCGAGTTCAACGTGGCGGTGAAGGTGGGCGCACCTCGGGTGGCCTATTGCGAGACCATCACCCGCCCCGTGCAGGTGGAGGGTCGCCTGGTGAAGCAATCCGGTGGCCATGGCCAGTTCGCCGTGGTGGAGGTCGCGTTCGAGCCGCTGCCGGCGGGCAGTGGGTTCATCTTTGAAAACCGCATCACCGGCGGGGCCATCCCCAAGGAGTATATCCCCGCCGTGGAGGAGGGCATCCTGGAGGCGATGAAGCAGGGCCCCCTGGCCAAGCATCCGGTGGTGGATCTCAAGGCCATCCTGGTGGATGGCAAATACCACGAGGTGGATTCCTCCGAGCGGGCCTTTTTCACCGCGGGGGGCCTGGCGCTGAAGAACGGCGTCTTGCGCGGCAACCCGGTGATCTTGGAGCCGATCATGGCCGTCGAGGTGATCAGCCCGCAGGAGTACACCGGCGAGATCATCGGCGATCTCAGCGCCCGCGCCGCCACCGTGCTGGGCATCGAGCCCCGGGTCAGCGGCGTGCAGAGCATCAAGGCCCACGTGCCTTTGGCGCGCATGTTCGGCTACGCCACGAGCCTCCGCTCGGCCACCCAAGGCCGGGGCACCTTCACCATGCAATTCTCCCACTACCAGCCGGTGAGCGAGGAGACGCGCAAAGAGCTGCTCAAAAACGTGGCCTAACCTCTCAACTCGGCTGTCGCGCCCGCATGGCCAACGGTTTTACACCGTTGGCCATTTTGTTTAATATGGGAGCTGCGCCGGCCAGCGTGTTTTTGCCGTCGCCGGAGACGAGGGAGCGCAGGTCATGAACGTCAAAGCGTTGCTCGCCCGCGGTCGCGGGCCCATGCTCGAGTTCCTCCCCGAGCCCACCTCCGCCGCCCTGGCGGAGGCCATCGTCGCCCTGGCCAACGATGTCGGCGGGACCATCATCGTCGGCCTGGATGAAGAGGGCCGGGTGTATCCCGATGCCATCGAAGACCTGGAGCCGGCCCTGGCCCGGGCCCTCAGCCTGTGCGATCCCCCTTTTCGCGCCGCCGATGCCCCCGAATGGCACCGGGAGGATACCCCCGAAGGCCCCCTGGCCGTCATCATCGTCAAGCCCACCTCCTACCAGCTCAGCGTGGTGGGCAGGGGCGTCTTTGTGCGCGCGGGGACGGCCAACGTGCGCCTCAGCCCGGAGCAGGCGGCCCAGGGCGGGCGCAGCCGCCGGGCGGCGAGCTTTGAGGAGGAGGTCGTCCCCGGCGCCACCCTGGCCGATTTCGATGAGGAGATCATCGAAGAGTATCAGCGCAACCGCATCAAGCGCGGGCCTCGGGGCGAGGCCTTTACCCGCGCTGAGCTGCTGCGCGACGCGGGCGCCATCGATCCCTCCGGCCTGCCCACGGTGGCGGGGATCCTCCTCTTCGGCCGGCACCCGGAGCGGTTCATCGTCCAGGCCGGGGTCAAGGTGGTGCGCTTCAAGGGCACCAGCATCCGCCAGGCGGTGGAATCCGCGGAGCCTTATACCCGCAACGTGGAGATCGTGGGGCCGGCCGCCCGCCAGGTGGAGCACACGTGGCAAGTGCTCCTGGAGGAGATCCGCCAAAGGCCCCAGGTGCAGGGCCTGGAGCGCCGCGAGACCTACGAATACCCCCTGGAGGCCGTGCGCGAGGCGGTGGTGAACGCCATCTGCCACCGAGATTACAGCATCGAGGGCCAGCGGGTGGAGGTGCGCCTGTTCGATGACCACATCGAGATCATGTCGCCGGGGGGGCTGCCGGGGCACATCACCGTGGAAAACATCCTGGACGAGCACTATTCCCGCAACCCGCGCCTGGTGCGGGGGCTGTACTACTGGGGCTATATCGAGGAGCTGGGCCAGGGGATGGATATCATCTACCAGGCCATGCGCCGCGACCATCACCCGCCGCCGGAGCTGCGCGACACGGGGCGCACCTTCACCGTGATCCTCTCCAACGCCGTGGACCAACTGGAGCTGGCCTACAGCGGTTTGCTCAACCCGCGCCAGGTGCGGGCGCTGCACTTTTTGGAGGCCCACGGGCAGATCACCAACCGCCAATACCGCGAGCTCTGCCCGGAGGTGACGCCTGAGACGGTGCGCCTGGACCTGCGCGACCTAGTGGAGAAGGGCTTCTTGCTCAAGATCGGCGACAAGCGCGGCACGTACTATGTGCGCAAATGATGCCGGCCGCGAGGGCTTGGCGCGCTGCGCTGCACAGGGCTATACTGCAGAGGCTTGGTGTGCGCTATAATGGAGCGGGCTTGATTGGCCAAGATTTCGTAGGAGGCGGCTGCCGGGGAGAGATGATACTGTTTCGGTGTAGCCCCTCTTGGAGTTATCGAAAGTGGATTCCATATAACCAATGGTTAGCCGCTCCGATCAAGGAGCTTATCTCACGAACAGGAGTTTGACTATGCATCGCACCACCACTTTCGGAAAGGTTCTGTTGATTGGCTTGCTGGTCTTGCTGATGATGGGCCAGGCCATTCCGGTCTCGGCCGGCATCAACGTTTGGACCAGCCTTGGCCCGGAAGGCGGACACATTTTGGCCCTTACGATCGACCCGCAAGATCCGGCCACCATCTACGCTGGGACAGAGGAACAAGGCGTGTTCAAGAGCACGGACGGTGGGGCACACTGGAGCGCGGTCAACACCGGCTTGACCCGTACCTATATTAGTGCCCTGGCGATAGACCCAAATAACCCGAGCACACTCTATGCCGGGACACAAGGCGGCGGTGTCTTCAAGAGCACGGATGGCGGCGTGAGCTGGCGCGCTCTCAACACCGGCCTGGCCATTATGAATGTTAATACTTTGGTGATCGACCCGCAGTCCTCGACCACCCTCTACGCCGGAACAACGGGCGGTGGCGTATTTTCCATTCAGCAAAGGGTGGGGACTGTTTATTTGCCTCTCGTCCTGCGCAGTTGGTGAGGACCTGGGCCAAACGGCGCGCGTGTTGCGACACAGACGAACCGTGCAAGGCAAAAGAGGGGGTAAGCTAACACTGTGGGCAGCGGCGCCTGCCCCGGCGCTTCAAACCACGAGGTCTGCCAACGGCGGGTGGGCCGTGGCCGGCGTACGGTGCCGTTGTTCTCTAGCCAGGAAGTAGTATGCTCGACGATGCTCACTACACCCCGTCTCCGGGGCAGATGGATGCTGTGCTCGCCTTTCTCCCGCTCTTTGAGCGGGAGGATTTTGTCCCGTCCAGGGTGGAGGCTCCATTGGGGCAATTTCCATGTGAGGATGGATCGGTTTTGGGAGGGCCATGTACCGGCGATGGTACGATCCGGTCACATCACGGCGATATGGCGACGGCTGCAAACATTGAGGGCCGCGCTTTCCCCTTTTGCGGAAGGAAAACCCGGCCAACAATCAACGCCACCTCAAGCGCCGCGGTGAGATGCTGCCGCGCGGCGATGACAACTTACCGGGGGAAACAGTATGCGCCAAGTCCTTGGGTTAGCTCTTCTCTTCCTGGCCCTGGTCTCTTGCGAACCGGCCGTCGTCTCCCCTGCTTTGCCCACGCCAACCCCGCCCCCTCCCACGGCCACCGCGCCGGTCGTTCGCCCCACGGCTACAGCCTCGCCTCGGCCTCCCGATGCCGTCATCACCCTCGGCGGGGTGCTGGGGCAGACGGTCCGCCCCCTCCTCGGCGTGAACATCGGCCCGGTGCCCGCCGGGAGGGATGCCAACAATGCCGACCTGACCCAAGCCTATCGCCAAATCGGCGTCATGCTGGTTCGCACCCACGATTTTTATGGCGCGCTGGATATGTCCGTGATGTATCGCGACCGCACGCGCGATCCGGCCAATCCGCAGGCGTATGATTTTCGGACCAGCGACGCCATATGGCGGGCGATTGTGGGCGGGGGTTTTGAGCCCTATTTGCGCCTCGGTGATTCGTGGAACGACGCGCGGCCGCCGGCCAACGCGCAGGAACGGGCGAATTGGGTGCGGGCCGCGGTGGAGGTCGTCCGTCATTACCGCCAGGGGCAATGGAACGGTTTCACCACGCCCTTCCGGTATGTAGAGGTTTGGAACGAACCCGATAACCAACAATTCTGGCCCAAACCCCATAGTCCCCAAGAGTACTTCCAGTTGTATGTGGAAACCGCCCGTGCGCTCAAGCAAGCCTTCCCGGATTTGCAGGTGGGTGGCCCCGGTGTGACGCAAACGGGGTTTCTTACCCCGCAGGGTAAGGCATGGGTGCACAGTTTTCTGCTGTACGCGAAACAGCACAATGCCCCGCTGGATTTCTTTTCCTGGCATCTCTATGCCAACGATCCTCGGGAGTGGGTCAATGCCGCCCGGTTCTATCGCGGGGAACTGGATGCCGTGGGTTTTCAGGCCACGGCCATGCACGTCACCGAATGGAATACCGAGATCAGGCAGGTGGGAGACACGAGCCCAGAGGCCGTGGCGCTGCGCACGGGCGGCAGAGGGGCTGCCATCTTGACGGCGGCCTGGATTGCCATGCAGGATCATGGCGTTGCGGTGGCAACCTTATACCGTGGCCCCGATCCGGATATGAACGCGCCGACCTTCTACGGCATCTTTTATGCCAACGGCGCCCCCAAGCGGATCGCCCTGGCCTTTTCCCTCTGGGCGCAACTGGCGGCGCACCCGCAACGGTTGCAAGCCTCTTCCGCCCCGGAGAAGGGCCTGTGGCTGCTGGCCGGCCAAAACGACGCCGGTGAGATCGCTCTGCTCATTGCCAACCCGACCCAGGCGTCTATCCGCTATGTGGTGCACGGGATGGAAGGCCGCCGCCTCACCCTGTTCCAGGTAGGCGATGGGGGCGATGCGGTGCAACCTCTGCCCGTGAACGGGGAGGGGCTGGAGATCGGCGCTGAAACGGTGCAGTTGATCATCGCGGCAAGATAGCGCCGGTGGCCACGGGGGGAGGGGGCGAGGGCTTGGCCGCCACCATGCCCCGGCCAACGCGCGCCCACCTGGCTGCTTGGCCTCCCCGCGCTGTGGGCGCGGCGGCATAACATCATACCCAGGAGGAAGCGAGAGCGTATGTGTGAGCTGTTGGGTCTCTGTTTCAACCTGCCTGTGCGGTGTTCCCTCTCTTTTAGGGGCTTTGCTCGGCGGGGCAGGCGGAATCCTCACGGGTGGGGCATAGCCAGGTTCGACGGCCCCGCTTGTCAGGTTTTCAAGGAGCCGATTCAGGCTCCACATAGCAGGTTGGCGACTTTTCTCCGCGACTATGAGCTTTTTGTGAGCAAGATTTTCATCGGTCATGTGCGCTATGCCAGTTGTGGTGGGGTTTTGCTGCAGAACACCCACCCCTTCTCGCGGAGCTTTCGGCGCCGCGAGGTGGTGTTTGCCCACAACGGCACTTTGAGCCGGCAGCTGCTCCCATTTGGGCTCAAGTTTCGCCCCATAGGCGAGACGGATTCCGAGTATGCCTTTTGCGCGCTCCTGACCGAGTTATCCGAAGAGGGGATCAAATTTACAGATTTTGCGAGGATTGAGGCCATTCTGCGCGCATTCAATCGCGGGGGCAGCATGAATGTGCTTTTTTCGGAAGGAGTTCATCTTTATTGTTATCGCGACCAGGGTGGCTATAACGGGCTTTGCGTGGCCGAGCGGGTGGCGCCGTTTCCCTCAGTAGCTCTGCGGGATGAGGACTGGGAGGTTGATCTGGCCGAGGAAAAGAGCCCGGCGCAGAGGGGTTTTGTGATCGCAACGCGTCCTTTGACGGATGAAAACTGGCAGGAGCTTGCGCCGGGTTCCCTGTATGTTTTCAAGGAGGGTCAGTGCATTTATGGCGGCTGAGCCTGGCCTCCACCCGCCGCGCGGCGCGGCAGGTGGGGTGGCAACGCCGGACCGCCTCTTTGTCGTTGGTGGTTTCCGTCACGTTTCCTTTGCTTAGGAGGTTCAAATGTCCCCATCGGCCAAGACTCTGTGGCTCCGCATCGGTGGCGGGATCCTCCTCGCGGGTCTCAGCGCCATCCTGCTGACCCTCGCCTTCCCGCCCTACGGCCTCTGGCCGCTGATCTGGGTGGCATGCGTGCCCCTGGTGGTGGCCCAATTCCGCGTCATGCCGCGGAAATTATCCAGCCTGGCCTCCGCCATCACCATCGGCGGCTGGCTGGGAGGGTATCTGGCCCCCATCTTTGCCGGCAGTGGCCTCTATATGACCTGGCTGCCCCTCATCATCGGCGGGATCGTATTGTTCACCGATAGCAGCGTGCGCGCCTTCCATGAGCGCACCGGCTACCGCTGGTTCGTCTGGTACGGCGCGTTTAATTGGGTAGGTATCGAGATGGTGCGCAGTTTCGTCCCCATCATGGGTACCTGGGCCTTTGTCGCCAACACGCTGTACGCCCAGCCCTGGCTGATCCAGCCGGTGAGCATCTTTAGTATCTTTGGCCTGGGGCTGCTCATCATGTTCGTCAACTATGGGGTGGGGCTGGGCGCGTTGTATCTCTTTGACCGGCGCTGGAAGCTGGATGCCGACGTGCCGCCTTTGGACGGCCGCGCGGTGCGTTCCTGGGCCCTGGGGGTGCTGGCCGCGCTGGTGGCGTGGACCGGCCTCAGCCTGGCCCTCTTCCGCGCCCCCACCACCCCGACGGTGCGCGCCGCCGCGCTGCACTATGACGCGGGCGTGCCCTGGAGCGGGGTGGACACATTCACCACGCTCACCCGGCGGGCCGCGCAGGAGGGCGCGCAGATTATCGTCTGGCCGGAGATGGCCATCCAGGGCGACCCGCAGGTAACCGATACCGCCGCGTTTCGCCGCCTGGCCGCCGAGACCGACGCCTACCTGGTCCTGGGTTATGGCGTCAAGGTGAACGAACGCATCTGGCGCAACGAGACCACGGTGCTCTCCCCTCAGGGGCAATTCCTGGGCGTCTATGGCAAAGACCATCCGGTCACCTTTGCCGGAGAGACCAGCCCCACCCGCGGCACCTATCCGGTGTACACTACGCCGCTGGGCCCCATCGGCACCATCATCTGCTACGACCTGGACTTTACCGACACGGCCCGCAAGATGACCCGCAACGGCGCGCGTTTGCTCCTCGTCCCCTCCCATGATTGGCCCTCCATCGCCACCAAGCACTATACCCACCTGGTCTTGCGGGCCATCGAGAACCGCGTCAGCATGGTCAAAGCCGATAACAGCGGCAACGATTCGGTCATCGTTGATCCCTACGGGCGCATCCTCGCCGCCGCCATCACCCCTGGCGGCGATAAAACCGGCCAGGTGGTCATCGCGGATGTGCCTTTGGGCACCGGCGATGCGCCGGCCGTCCGTCTGGGCGATTGGACCGGCTGGCTTGCCCTGGCCGGGATGGCCTTTTTCATGGTCTACGACCCCATCACAAAGGCCAGAGCAAAACGCAAACCATCGTTGGTTCGCGCGCCCCAGGAGGATAGCCGATGAAGAAGCATCCCGTTCTCTGGTTCTATCTTTTGGCCTTTGCCATCTCGTGGCTGGGCTGGCTGCCGATGGTGGCGGGCTCGCGGGGCGTGGCGCCGTTGCAGCACCCGCTGTTCCAGGTATTGCTCCTGCTGCCGGCCATCGGCCCGGCCTTGGCGGCCATCCTGGTGACGGCGGCCAACGAGGGCAAGGCGGGCGTCAACCGCTTGTTCAAGCCGCTGGTGCAGTGGCGGGTTGGGGCAGCCTGGGTGCTGGTTGCCGTCGTCGCTCCTGCCCTGCTCCTTTTGGCGGGCAAGATCGTCACCCAGGTCTTGGGCCTGGCGGCGCCTTCAGCGCCCCGGGGCAATGTGCTGGGGCTGGCTATGGCCACGTTGGTGATGTCGGTATTATCCAACACGTGGGAAGAGGTGGGGTGGCGCGGGTTCGCCCTGCCGCGCCTGCAAAAGCGCTACAATGCCCTGGGGGCAACCCTGGTGGTGGGCGTGTTGTGGGGGCTGTGGCATCTGCCCCTGTTCTTTTGGAAGGATAACCCGATGTCCGCCTATCCCTTCCTGAGCTGGTTCATCGGCACAGTGGCGCTATCCTTTATCTACACTTGGCTATATAATAGCGCCCAGGGCAGCCTGCTCATGGTGACGCTTTTTCACGTGCTCCATAACACCTTTGGGGTGGTCATTGCGGGTGTGGCCGTCCCCGCGTTGACGATAGTCTATCTCGTGCTGGCAGGGTTGCTGGTCGTGTTTTTGGGCAAGGACAATCTTGCCCGGCGCGAGAGGGTGCAAGCGGGCTAAGCCCGTCCCTCCGCCTGACGCCCCTATCCCCGCGCCCGGCGCCCGCACTCTACAGAGTGCCCGTGGGACGTTGCGTTGCAAAATCTCACATCATCCATCACTTTGGAGGAAGGATGCGTCTGCGCCAACGCCTGTGGAACCCGTATGTTATCGTCTTTATCAGCAGCGCCTGCATCATGGTCTTGGAGTTGGTGGCCAGCCGGCTTATCGCGCCCCAGTTGGGCGTCTCCCTGTACACCTGGACCTCGGTCATCGGCGTGATCCTGGCCGGCATCTCCCTGGGCAATTACATCGGCGGGCGCCTGGCCGATCGCTACGCCTCGCCGCGCTTCTTGGGGCTGATCTTTGCCCTGGCCGCCTTGGGCAGTTTGAGCGTCCTCTGGCTGAACAGCAAGATGGGCAACATTAACCTGCCCCAGGCCATCCCCTTGCTGCTTTGGGTGGTGGCTTTCATCGCCGCCGAGTTTTTTATCCCTAGCACCATTTTGGGCTGTGTCTCGCCCATCGTGGTCAAGCTGAGTTTGAAAAACTTGGAGCGCAGCGGCACCACCGTGGGCAAGATCTATGCCTGGTCCTCGGTGGGCAGCATCGTGGGCACCTTTGCCACGGGATTCTTTCTCATCTCGTGGTTCGGCACCAAGACCATCATCCTGATCATCTCCGGCGTCTTGCTCGCCCTGGCCTTGTGGTTCCTCACCGATACCACGCCCCGGCGGGCCATCATCTCAGCCTTGGCGGCGTTGCTGGCGGTCGGCGGGACGGCCGGCGCCCTTTGGCGCGGAGGGTTCCTCTGCCGCGATTGCCTGCTGGAGACCAACTATTTCTGCATCAAGGTGAACACCATCCAAGAGGGTTACGATCAGATCGAGGGCTTTGAGACCATCCG
>DAOTZU010000089.1:0-11774 GCA_034433995.1 Anaerolineae bacterium | reverse complement strand
TTGTTGCAGATCATCGAGCACCAGGAAGAAACCATTGCCCACCAGGAACAGATGATCGCCCAACTGCAAGCCCAGATAAGCTCCCTGCAGGCGGAGCTTGCGCGGCGCGATACTTCAGATGACGCCTCGGCCTCTGGAGGGATCCGGAGCGCCCCAGCCCTGGTCAAACCCAGCCGCCCGAAGGGGGCCAAGGCGCATTCCCGCAAGCAACGCGCGAAGGGTTTTGCGCGCCGACGCTTGCCGCCGAGCCAACGGGTAGAGCACGCCCTGGATCAGTGCCCGCACTGTGGCTGTGCCATGCGGGGTGGTACGGTCAAACGCACCCGCCAGGTATGGCATATTCCCCTCGTGCCTGTGCAAGTTATCGAGCATGTGTTCATCGAGCGTCGCTGCCCCCGCTGTGGGCAGCGGTGTCTCCCCAAGCCCAAGGAGGTGCTCCCCGAGGTCATAGGCCGGCATCAGCTGAGCATCTCCACCATGGCCATGATTGCGGCCCTCCATGAGGTTGGGCGGCTGCCGGTGCGGGCCATCTGTTGGTATCTGGAGACGTTTCACGCCTTGAAGCTCAGCGTGGGTGAGGTGGTGCAGGTGCTCCACGTAGTGGCTCGTCAAGCTGCGGGGATGATGGGGCAGCTGCTGGAGGAATTGCGCGCCAGCCCGGTGGTGCATGGGGATGAGACCGTTTGGCGCCAGGAGGGGCAAAACGGCTACTTCTGGGTTTTCAACACGCCCACGGTGCGCTATTTCCAGCACCGTTTCAGCCGCAGCGGCGAAGTCGTCACCGAGATCCTGGGGGCGGACTTCGCCGGCACCCTGGTGAGTGACTTCTACGGGGGCTACAATCGGATGGAGGGGCAACATCAGCGCTGTTGGGCCCACCTCCTGCGGGATATCCACGAGCTCAAGGAAAAGTGGCCCACGGCTACCGAGACCCTCGCTTGGGCGGAGGAGGTCCATGCCCTCTACCGGCGGGCACAGGAGTACTGTGCCCGCCATCCCGAGGCCAGGCCCAAGGAACGGGTGGCCCAACAACACATCTTCGAGAGGGAACTCCTGGCCCTTGTTGCGCCTTACCTGCAGAGGGAATGCCCCCAACAGGTGCTCTGCAAGCGGATCGCCAACTTTTTGCCGGAGTTGTTCACCTTTGTGGCCGATCCCCGCGTGCCCGCGGACAACAATGCGGCAGAACGCTCCATCCGCCCCTTGGCTGTGAGCCGCAAGGTCAGTGGAGGCACCCGTTCTCCTCAGGGCACGCAAACCAAGGGCATCCTGGCCACGATCTTTGGCACCTGGCGCGCACAACATCTGAACCCCTTCGTTGCCTGCTGCAACCTCTTGGTTCCCCCATAAACGTGAACAGTTACGCGCGGAGGAGCTGGTGCCCCTGCTCAAGCTGATGGATCCCGATTTCGTGCAGACCGACTGCAAGGGCCATCCGGGGATGACGAGCTGGTTCAGCCAGGTGCCCACGGCCACCATCAGCCCCGGCGTGGTGAAGGACGCCCTGTTGGGCTGGCGCGAGGCCACCCGGGCCATGGGCGTGCCGCTGCATTGCCACTATTCCGGCATCTGGGATAAAGCGGCGGGCAAGAAATATCCTGAATGGGCCGTGGTGCCCTCCCCCGAAGATGCGGCACGGATGGAGGGCAGCTTCTGGGTCAAAGGGGAAAAGATGTGCCCGCGGGGGCCATATGTGGATCAGCTCCTCATCCCCCAGTTCATGGAGCTGATCGACCGCTACGAGGTGGACGGCTTCTGGGTGGATGGCGAGATCTGGGCCGTGGAGCCCTGCTACTGCGAAAAATGCGTGGCCGCCTTCAAGGAAAAGACGGGCCTGGCCGAGGCCCCCACCAAGCCCGACGACCCCAACTGGGTGGCCTGGATCAACTTTACCCGGGAGAGCTTTGAGGCCTATGTAACCCACTATTGCAACGCCGTCCACGAGCACAAGCCGGGGGTGGTGGTCTGTTCCAACTGGCTGCAGACCTTCCACCACCCCGGCGAGCCGAAGGTGCCCACCGATTGGATCAGCGGCGACGCCATCGCCGGCACCGACACGTTGCGTTGCGAGGCGCGCTTTATCTCCACCCGCGGCAAACCCTGGGATATTATGACCTGGGCCTTTTACAAGACGGGCGAGTTCAACGACCCCAAGGCCCCCTGGGTGGCCAAATCGGTGGACATGCTCAAACAAGAGGCCGCCATCATCTTGGCCTTGGGCGGCAACTTTCAGATTTATGAGCACCCTCTCGGCCTGCGCGACGGCCGCCTGGTGCCCTGGCGGATGAAGCGCTTGGGCCAGGCGGGACACTATGTGCGCCAGCGCAAGGAGCTATGCCAAGGCGGCGAGATGTGGCCCCAGGTGGCCGTCTTGCATTCTGAGGCCCACTATTACACCCAACCCTCCAAGAACCTCTTCTGGGGTTATGACACCTCTTACGTGGAGGGGGCGGTCTATAGCCTGGCCGATAACTCTTACGGCGTGGATATCTTGGACGAATGGGCTCTGCTGCCCCGGTTGCAAGATTTCGCCGTGGTGGTGGTGCCGGAGCAGGAGAACATCTCTCAAGAGATGGTCCATGCCCTGAAGCATTATGTCATCAACGGCGGGCGCTTGCTCCTCAGCGGCGTGGGCCTCTATGATCGTTTCGGCGCCGAGTTCATCGGGGCGGAGAGCCGCGCCCTGGAGGAAGGCCAGGTCTATCACTTGCCCGCCGCCGAGGGGGCCTTCCCCATCTACAGCGCCCGCTGGCGCCTATTGGAACCCACCACGGGCCAGGCTTTGGCCATCCCCGGCAAGACGCCCCTCACCGACGCCGAGCTTTTGCCCCATGCGGCCGCCACCCTGAACAACGTGGGGCTGGGCAAGGTGGCCTATGTGGGCTGTGACCTATTCCGCTTCTTCCGCACCACCCGCTACCCCTTGACGCGCTGCTTCGTGGGCGAACTGATCCAACACCTGGAGCCGCGGCTGGAGGTGGCCGTCCATGCCCCCTCCAGCGTGGAGGTGATCTTGCACCAGCGCCCGGGGCAAAAGATCGTCCACCTGGTCAACCGCACCCTGCCCGCGCCCAACTATCCCCAAAACGGGCCGGCGGAGGAGATCCCGGCGGTGGGGCCCATCACAGTGGAGCTCAAAATGGCCAAGCGCCCGCAGAAGGTGAGCTTGCATTTTGAGGATGCCGAGATCCGCAGCGATTTTGCCAAGGCCGGTGGCGGCCAAGAGGGCGGCACCCTGAAGGTGACCATCCCCGCCGTGCACATCCACGCCGCCCTGGTGGTGGAATAAACAAACAGAAGGGTGCCGCCATTGGCACCCTTCTCGCTTGTAGGAACGCATCGGGTGGGCCGCCTTTTCGGTGGCCCACCGTGCCTTATGTTCAGTACATCCCACCCATGCCGCCTTCGGGGGAGGCCGGCGCGGGCTTGGGCGGCTCAGGAATATCGGTGACCAGAGCCTCGGTGGAGAGGATCATGGCCGCGATGGAGGCCGCGTTCTCCACAGCCGAACGGGTCACCTTGCACGGGTCAATGATGCCCGCCTCGATCATATCCACATAGGCGTTCTTCATCACATCGTAACCGATGTTCTTGTTGCCCGTCTCCGCCTGGCGCCGCAGGACCTCGGCCACCACCACAGCGCCATCCAGGCCGGCGTTCTCCACCAGCCGCTTCATGGGCGCCTCCAAGGCGCGACGGACGATGGCTACACCGGTGTTCTCGTCGGGCAGGCTCAGCTTGACATCATCCAGCGCCGGGATAGCATTGATCAGCGTCACCCCGCCACCGGGGACGATGCCCTCCTCCACCGCAGCGCGGGTGGCCGAAAGAGCGTCCTCCACGCGGTGCTTCTTTTCCTTCAGCTCCACCTCGGTGGCCGCGCCCACCCGGATGACGGCCACACCGCCGGCCAACTTGGCCAAACGCTCCTGGAGCTTCTCCCGATCGTAATCGGACGTGGTGGTCTCGATCTGGGCCTTGATCTGCTCGATGCGCCCCTTGATCTCGGCCTCGGAGCCCTGACCCTCGATGATGGTGGTGTCATCCTTGGTGCAGACGACACGCCGGGCCTGGCCCAGGTCGGAGAGCTGAGCGGTCTCCAGCTTGCGGCCCATCTCCTCGGTGATCACCTGGCCACCGGTGAGGATGGCGATATCGCGCAGCATCTCCTTGCGCCGATCGCCAAAGGCGGGGGCCTTTACGGCGAGGATGTTCATCACGCCGCGCAGCTTGTTCAGCACCAGGGTCGCCAAAGCCTCGCCCTCCACGTCCTCCGCGACGATGAGCAGGTTGCGGCGGCCGGCCTGGACCATCTTTTCCAGGATGGGCACCAAGTCACGAGCGGCGGAGATTTTCTTATCATAGATGAGGATATAGGCGTCTTCCAGGATAGCCTCGCCCGTCTCGGCGTTGGTGATGAAATAGGGCGAGATGTAGCCGCGGTCAAAGTTCATACCCTCGACATACTCGGTCTCGAACTCCAGCCCCTTGGATTCCTCGACGGTGATGACGCCGTCCTTGCCCACTTTGTCCATCACGTCGGCCAAGAGGTTGCCGATCTCGGTATCGGCGGCGGAGATGGAAGCCACGTTGGCGATATCGCTATGGGTATTGACCGGCCGCGCGGCAGCCTTGATGGCCTTGACCACCGCCTCGGTAGCGGCCTCGATGCCCCGCTTCAGCAACATGGGGTTGGCGCCGGCGGCGACGTTCTTCAGACCCTCGTTGACGATGGCCTGGGCCAAGACGGTGGCGGTGGTGGTCCCATCACCGGCCACATCGTTGGTCTTGGTGGCCGCCTCTTTGAGGAGCTGCGCGCCCATGTTCTCATAAGGATCTTGGAGCTCGATCTCTTTGGCCACCGTTACGCCATCATGGGTCACGGTGGGCGCGCCCCACTTCTTGTCTAGAGCGACGTTGCGGCCCTTGGGGCCCAGGGTGGAACCAACGGCCTCGGCCAGAATGTCCAGGCCCTTTTTCAGGGAAGCCCTGGCTTCCTCGGAGAATTTCAACTGCTTGGCCATTTCTCTACCTCCTGAATGTGGTGTGAGTCTCGGATTTGTTTAGCGTTCGACGATGGCGAGAATATCGCTCTCGCGGAGCACCAACACGGTGTGCTCGCCATCCAGCTTGACCTCGGTGCCCGCATACTTGGCATAGAGGACGATATCGCCCACTTTGACATCCATGGGCACCAGCTTACCCTGGTCATCCCGGCGACCGGGGCCCACCGCGATGATCCTGCCCTCTTGGGGCTTTTCCTTGGCCGTCTCGGGGAGCACGATCCCGCCGGCGGTCACTTCCTCTTGCTCCAGCGGTTCGACCACGACGCGGTCCGCCAGAGGCTTCAGACTCATCTTACCCATCTTGCCTGACCTCCTTTTGTGATGTGATGATTGACTTGCAAAGAGGGGGGCAGGTCACCCTGCCCACGCCTCTTTTTCCCCGTATCACCTGCCCTGATGGGCGCACACATTTTAGCACTCTTGGCTTTCGAGTGCTAAAATAATAGCACAGAGTTTTTCCTTTGTCAAGAGTGGCCTTGGGCGTGTTCCACACCTCCACACCCCGCAGCGTTGACAGCCTCCCCGTGGGCGCTATAATCTCTTGCGAGAATGGCCTGAGAAGGATACCCACCATGGACCGTCCTGTGCGCGCCCAAGGCACAAGCGAGGCAGTCCTCTGGTTAGCGTTGCTCTCGTCCGCTACCCTCAAACGCCAGACGGCCAAGCGCCTGCTCTATCGTTGGTGCATCGAGGAGGGACGCTCGGCGGCCGCGCTCCTCGGCGCCCGAGGGGAGGAGCTGGCCCAACACTATGGATTGAGCGCCGCCGAGGCGGCCCAAGTATCGGCGGCCCGGGCCCACATCAAGGCCCAGGAGGCCCGCTTGGCCCAGTGGCGCAAGCAGGGCATCGGCCTGCTCACCCGCGCCGATGTGGCCTATCCGGAGGGCTGGCTGGAACGCATCTTGGAAGAGCGGCTGCCGTATCTCGTCTTTTATCGGGGCGATCTGGCCCTCTTGGCCCAGCCCGGAATCGCCATCTTGGGCGGCGCGAACCCCGGCGCCCAGGCGCAGGCGGCGGCGCAAGCGGTGGCCCGTTGGCTGGCCACCACAGAGTATATCCTGGTGAGCGGCCATCATCCGGGGATTGAACGGGCAGCGCTGGAGGCTGCGCGCTCCGCAGGGGGCTCAGCGGCGCTGATCTTGCCGGCGGGCCTGGAACATTATCCCGACCTGGCAAGCGTCGCCGGCGCCCAGGAGCTTGTGCTCAGCCCCTACCTCCCCGAGACGCCCCCCAGCGAGGCCCTGGCCCAGGCGCGGTGGCCCTTGGTCATGGCCCTGGCCGAGGCCCTGGTGCTCGTCGCGCCGGACCTGGCCCCCGGAGCGTGGCCGGCGGTGGATGCCTTCCTGGCCGGGGGGCGCCCGGTGCTCCTCTGGACCGGGATGGATGAGGGCCAAACCTCCGCCTGGCGCGAGGCGGGAGCCCTCCTCTGTGCCACCCCGGAGGCGGTCGAGCAGGCCCTGGCCGAGGCGTTGCTGGCCAACGGCGCCTGGCCGGCGCAGACGGGCACCAAGGAGGGCACCGCAAGCGCTCCCGACGAAACCTTGGGCGAGACCATCCCGTTGGACGACGCCGAGGCCGCCATCGCCGCGTTGAGCAAGACGGGCCGGGTGCCGGAGGCCTTGGCGCGCCGCTTGCGCCAGCTTCAGGCCAAGGGGGATAGATGATACCACTGGGAGGTTGTGCATGAACTTTTGGCGTAAATTGGAGGCCAGTTGCCGCAAGCGGGATAGTCTGCTCTGCGTGGGGCTGGATCCTCAACCCGGCCAGATCCCGGCCCGTTACGGCTCGGTGGCCGCGTTCCTCAAGGCCGTGGTGGACGCCACCGCCGATCTCGCCTGCGCCTACAAGCCCAACATCGCCTTCTACGAGGCCCTGGGCGAGGAGGGCCTGCGCGCGCTGCGGGAGGTGTTGGCCCACATCCCGCCGGATATTCCCGTTATCCTGGATGCGAAACGCAACGACATCGCGTCCACAGCGGCAGCCTATGCCCAGGCAGCCTTTGAGGTTTGGGGGGCAGATGCCCTCACTGTGAACCCCTATTTGGGGCGCGATGGCGTGGCCCCTTTCTTGGCCCACGGAGAACGGGGCGTGTTCATCCTGTGCAAGACCTCCAACCCCAGCGCCGGCGAGGTGCAAGATTGGTCCCAGGGCGGCGAGCCCCTCTATGAACACATCGCCCGCCTGGCCGAGGAGTGGGCCGCAGGCCAAGAGATCGGCCTGGTGATGGGCGCCACCTATCCTGAGGCCGTGGCGGCCATACGCGCCCGCTCGCCCCAGACCTGGTTCCTGGTGCCCGGCGTGGGCGCCCAAGGCGGCGAGTTGGAGGCCGTCCTGCAGGCCGGGCTGCGCCCCGACGGCCTAGGGCTGATCATCAACTCCTCCCGTGGCATCCTCTATGCCGAGGAGCCGCGCCGCGCGGCCGCCGCTCTCTGCGAGGCGATCAACGCCGTGCGCGCCCAATCCCGTCCTGCCCAGGCCCATGCGCCGGAGCTCGTCGCGTTGGCCCGCGCCCTGTTCCGCACCGGTTGTGTGCGCTTGGGCGATTTTATCCTGCATTCCGGAGCCCACTCGCCGGTCTATATTGACCTGCGCCGCCTGGTGAGCGACCCGCCCACCCTGGCCGAGGTGGCCCGGGCCTATGTGCGCCTCTTGCGTCCGTTGCGCTACGACCGCCTGGCCGCGATCCCCTACGCGGCGCTGCCCATCGGCACGGCAGTGGCCCTGCAGATGGGGTGCCCTCTCATCTATCCCCGCCGCGAGGTCAAATCCTACGGCACCAAGCGGGCCATCGAGGGCGATTATCGCCCCGGCGAACGGGTGGTCTTGCTGGATGACCTGATCACCAGCGGGGGCAGCAAGCTGGAGGCGCTGGAGCCGCTCCTGGCCGAGGGTTTGGTGGTGGAGGATATCGTCGTGCTCCTGGACCGGGAACAGGGCGGCCAGGAAGAGTTGGCCCAGCATGGCTATCGCCTCCATGCGGCCCTCACTTTGCGCCAATTGGTGGACGTTTTGGCGGCGGATGGGGCGGTCTCTGCCCAAGAGGCCCAGCGTGTGCGGGATTATCTTGCGGGGGCGGGCTGATGGCGCTGGACCTGCGCGTCAATCTGTGCGGGGTGGAGCTGCGCAACCCGCTGGTGTTGGCCTCGGGCGTCTGGGGGTGCTCGGCCGAGACCCTCATCCGGCTGGGCCGCGAGGGGGCGGGCGCGGTGACGGCCAAATCCTGCAGCCTGGAGCCCCGCCGGGGGCATCCGAACCCTACCGTGCTCCCCTGGGAGGCGGGGTTGATCAACGCCGTGGGCCTGGCCAACCCCGGCGCCGCCGAGGAGCGAGAGATCCTGCGCCAGGCCAAGGCGGGCCTTGCGCCGCTGGGCGTGCCGCTCATCGCCAGCGTCTTTGGCCACACGCGGGAAGAGTTCTGCCGCGCGGTGGAGGTGGTGGCCGAGGCCGCACCGGATTTCATCGAGCTGAACATCTCTTGCCCCAACGTGGAAAGCGAGTTCGGCCGGCCCTTTGCCTTGGATCCGGACGCCGCGGCTCGCGTGACGGCGGCGGTGCGGGCGCGCTATCCGGGGCGGCTCTTGGTCAAGCTTTCGCCCAACGCGCCAGAGATCGTTCAGGTGGCCCAGGCGGTGGCCGCCGCCGGCGCCGACGGGTTGACGGCGGTGAACACCCTGGGGCCGGGGATGATCATTGATGTGCGCGCCCGGAGGCCCATCCTGGCCAACCGCGTCGGCGGCATCTCGGGCGCGGCGCTGCGGCCCATCGCCGTGCGCTGTGTGTACGAGATCGCCAGAGCGGTCAAGCTCCCCATCATTGGCACCGGCGGCGTGGAAAGCGGCGAAGATGCCATGCAGATGCTCATGGCCGGGGCCACGGCCGTGGGGATCGGCTCGGCCCTCTATCGGCATGGCGCGGCGGCCTTTCGGCGCATCTTGGCAGAACTGGAGGATTTGATGCGCCAGGAAGGCTACACCCGCATTCAAGAGTTTCGCGGCTGCGCCCTATCCTAGCTCGGAGCATACGCCATGCCCCTGCCCCGTCTCGGAGCCCACATGTCCATCGCCGGCGGGCCGGCCCAGGCCCTGTGGCGCGGCCAGGGCCTCGGTTGCGAGACGATTCAACTCTTTACCCGCAGCGCCAACCGTTGGTCCTCCCCAGAGCTGACCTTGGAGGAGATCCGCGCATTTCATCGCGCCCGCCAGGAGACGGGGATCGCCCCGGTGGTGGCCCATAGCTCGTATCTGATCAATCTGGCCAGTCCCGATCCAGCGTTGTGGGAGCGCTCCTTGGAGGCGCTGATCAACGAGCTGACCCGTTGCCGGCTCTTGGGCATTGTCCATTACGTGCTCCATCCGGGGGCGCACATGGGCGCCGGAGAGGAGGCCGGCCTGGCACGGGTGGCCGAAGGCTTGAGCACCGCGTTGGCCGCCACCGCCCCTGCGGAGACGGCCATCGTCTTGGAGATCACCGCCGGCCAGGGCACGGTCTTGGGGGCGCGCTTGGAGCAGCTGGCCTGGCTCATCCGGCGGGTGGCGCCGGAGGAGCGCTTGGGCGTCTGCTTCGATACGGCCCACGCCCTGGCCGCCGGCTATGAGTTCCGCCAACCTGCCTCGTATGCCGCTTTCTGGGCCCATTTCGATGCGGTGCTGGGCCTGGAGCGTTTGCGGGTGATCCACCTCAACGACGCCAAGCGCGACCTAGGCAGCCGGGTGGATCGCCACGAGCACATCGGCCGGGGCTATGTCGGCCTGGAGGCCTTTCGCCTGCTGCTCAACGATCCCCGCCTGCGGCACCTGCCCATGCTCCTGGAGACCCCCAAAGGCGAGGATATGGCCGAGGATGTGGCCAACCTGACCCTCCTGCGTAGCCTGATCGCGTCCTCGTGAAAGAGGGTTCGAGAGAATACTCCCGTCGGTTGGGAACCGGCGTCTGTGGTTAAAAGCCCGCAACGCGGGCTTGGCAGAGCCGTCGGATTCTATCCGACGGCGAGCGTGGCCCACATTCTCCAGCGGTGGCCTGCCGCGTCACCGGAAGCCCACTGAATCGCCCACAACCTGCCAAACCCCTTTTTCAACAGCGCTTCTCGTGCAACCTTGACGAGATAGAACATATGTGCTATACTAGGGCTGCCAACGGGATATGCCGTGGTACACCAAGGATGGCAGCTCCATGGATATTCGGCAAAAGATCGATCTCCTCGGCGAGGCAGCCCGCTACGACATCTGTCGCGGCTGTGGCACCCACACCAGCCGCATCCGCGATGATATCGGCCGCTGGATCTATCCGGCCATCCGCCCGGATGGCCGACGGGTGGCGCTGCTCAAGGTGTTGCAGAGCAATATCTGCGAGAAGGATTGCGCCTATTGCGCCAACCGCAGCGGGCGAGATACGCGCCGAACGAGCTTCACCCCCGATGAATTGGCCCGTACCTTCGATGAGCTGGTGCGCCGCCGCTTGGCCCAGGGGTTATTCTTGAGCTCGGGCGTGTGGGGCAGCGCGGCGCAGGCCACCGAACGCATGTTGGCCACAGCGGAGCTGCTCCGACGGCGCTATGCCTTTCAGGGCTACATCCATCTAAAGATCTTGCCCGGCGCCGACCAAGCCAGCATCGAGATGGCCCTCAAATTGGCCCAGCGCGTCTCGGTGAACCTGGAGGCCCCCAACCCTCAACGCCTGGCCACCCTCAGCGGCAGCAAGGATTTCTTCCGCGAGCTGCTCCAGCCCCTGTGCCAGGCCCATCGCCTGCGCCAGGAATTGGGCCGGCCGGTGAGCCTCACCACCCAGTTCGTGGTGGGCGCCGCCGGCGAGACGGATCAGGAGCTTTTGGCCACGACGGTCCAGCTCTATCAAGAGTTGCGCCTGGCCCGGGCCTACTTTAGCGCCTTCCAGCCGGTGCCCGATACCCCCCTGGAGGGCCACCCACCCACGCCGGCGTGGCGCGAGCATCGCCTCTACCAGGCCGATTTCCTCTTGCGGGCCTATGGCTTTGCCCTCGACGAGCTGGTTTTTGATGCCAACGGCTTCCTGCCCAGGGAGCGCGACCCCAAGCTGGCCTGGGCCCTGAGCCATCCGGAATACTTTCCCATCGAAGTGAACACGGCCACTCTGATCCAGCTCCTGCGGGTCCCCGGCATCGGCCCCAAGGCGGCCAAAAAGATCGTCAGCCGCCGGAACAAGGGCACCTTGCGCGAATTGCATCATCTGGGTCTCGCTGCGGCGGAGGCGCAACGTGCGGCGCCGTTCATCCTCCTGGCCGGCAAACGCCCCCCCTACCAACTCCCTCTCTTTTCCTCCGCACATATGATGGTGCGCGCGACGGAATATTGTTTTGCCTGAAGCGCCCCTGCGGATTGCGGCATCGGGCCGCCGATAGCTCGCGACGCCTGTCCGCCGCCGGCTCGAAAGCGAGGGGAGCATACGGCCGCCCGCTTTTCGCCAAGATCCGCCATTTTGACAAAGCACTTGGGCCGTGGTAGAATAGCGACTTGCTACGGGGTGAAAGCTACACACCCACTTGCTCCTTGTGCTCGATGAACCCCTCTAAGGATGAGCAGGCCCAAGCAAATCTCCGGGCCAAGGCGATTTGACAGATTCAGGCAAGTGGTGTAGAATCCCGCCCCGTGCGTGAGGGCAGGAAGCTCCAAAGGCTCCTTAACAACTGAAGAGTGACAGAAACGTACCGGGTAGGTTACACCAACCGTCAATCAC
>DAOTZU010000088.1:0-17959 GCA_034433995.1 Anaerolineae bacterium | reverse complement strand
CGGTGAAGGGATAGACCGTGGTCGAGCCCTCCATGCAACCCGTGGCCGTGGCCACTACCACCGGCTCCTCCACGGCATGCAGGATCTGGCGGATGACCGTCGGCTCGGCGCAACCCGCGCAGAGGCGATGGCCCGGCGCGAGCTTTTCCTCGTTATTGACGATATCGCGCAAATTGATGCGAATTCTGTCGGTCATCGTGTTCACTCCTTGTTCGCTTTCACTCGCGCAGGCCCAGGTAGCGCACCATGCGGCCCCCGTCGCCCTCGGCGGCCACCACTTGAAGATCCTGATAGACCGAGGCGATCATCGGCGGGATGGTATCGCGGCCACCCAGACCAAAGATATAGTTCACCAGCTTGACCTCATAAACGCCCTCGGTATAGAGCGCCGCCGCGATATCGGTAAAGAGGGGCCCCGCGCCCTGGTTGGCCCCGAAGGAGATGGCCCGATCCAGCACGGCCACGGCCTTGCAGCCGCGGATGGCCTCCACGATCTGGCGGGCGGGGAAGGGGCGAAAGACCCGCGGCTTGACCAGGCCCACCTTCAACCCTTTGGCGCGCAGCTCGCGGGCCACCACCCGAGTGGTCCCCGCCGTGGAGCTGAGGACGACGATGGCATATTCGGCATCGTCCATGCCGAAAAGGTCCAAAATCGGCTGGGGACGGCCGGAGAGCTGGGCATACTCGGCGCTCACCGCCTCGATGATCGGCATGGCGTTGTTGAGGGCTTCGCTCTGCTGGCGCTTGTGCTCAAAATAATGATCGGTGAAATCCCAGGCCCCCATGGTGACGGGATGGTCGGTATCCAGAAGATAATACTTGGGCTTGTACTCGCCCACGAACGCGCGCACGGCCTCATCCGGCAAAAGGCCCACCTTCTCCACTCCGTGGCCGGTGATGAACCCATCTTGGCAGCTCATCACCGGGCAGAGAAGATCGGGATGCTCGGCGATGCGCACAGCCTGGATGGTGTTATCGTAGGCCTCCTGGCCCGTCTCGGCGTAGAGCTGCACCCAGCCGGCATCGCGGGCGCCCATGCTATCGGAATGGTCACAGTGAATGTTCAAGGGGCTAGAGAGAGCACGGTTGACCACCGTGAGCACGATGGGCAGCCGCATCCCCGCGGCGATGTAGAGCATCTCCCACATCAGCGCCAGGCCGTTGGCCGCCGTGGCGGTCATCACCCGGGCGCCGGCCGCCGAGGCGCCCACGCAAGCGCTCATGGCTGCGTGTTCGCTCTCCACCGGGATGAACTCGGTGTTGACGATGCCATCGGCCACATACTGGGCAAAGTTCTGCACCACCGCCGTCTGGGGGGTGATGGGATACGCCGCCACCACATCGGGGTTGATCTGCCGCATCGCCTGGGACACGGCGTTGGCCCCGTCCAGAGGCATATATTTGCTCGGTACCATACTTGTTCCTCCTGTAGTGTAGGGACCCACGGGTCACGCCTCGGTCTCGGGCACCATCTGGATCACCTTGCCCAATTGGCCGGTGACGGCATGGGGTTTCTTCAGATTGACGGGGCACTGCTGCGCGCAGATGCCACAGCCCTTGCAGTGATCATAGTCGAACCCCTGCACCTTGCCATCCACGATGGGGATGGCTGCGTCGGGACACATGATCCAACAGATGAGGCACTGGGTGCATTGCTCTTGATCGCGCACAGGGCGCATGGTGCGCCACGTGCCGGTGATATAAGTCACCGAATTCCCCGGTTCAAGGACGATCCCGCCTGGATTGATCTCTCGCCAAGGGCGATCCAAGCGGGGCGCTGTGTATTTGGCCATGGAACATTAACCTCCCAAAATTCTGGAATGAAACCCCGGCCCAAGCTAGCCTTGCACACATTCATTGTAAGCCCGTTGGAGGCTACGCACGTTGGCCTCCACCACTTCGGGCCGCAACTTGCCGCCCAGCTTCTCCCGGGTGAGCTGGATGGCGGCATCCAGATGGATCAGGCCCGTGGCCCGGGCGACGACGGCCAGCATCATGGTGCTGGGGATATCGCGCTTGAACTCTTCCAAGGCGATCTTGGAAGCATCCACGCACCACACCTGGCCACCCTGGAACGAGAGCTTTTGGCGAATCGCCGCCGGCGATTCGGGCGTGTTGATGATGATGACGCCGTCGGGCTTGAGCCCCTCGGTGACATCCACAACGCCCAAAAGGTTGGGGTTCACGATGATGATCATGTCGGGCTCAAGGATGGGGCAGTGGATCTCGATGGGAGTGTCGCTGATGCGGGTGTAGGCCTTGATGGGCGCTCCCATGCGCTCAGAGCCATACTCGGGAAAGGCCTGAAAGAACTTGCCTTCCTCCATGGCGGCCTCGGCCAGCAGCTCGCTGGCCGTAACCACGCCCTCGCCGGCGCGGCCGTGCCAGCGAATCTCGGTCATCGGGCTCATCGTTGATACCTCCTGGTTAGAGATGATACCGGCTGCTTTTGGGGAGTAGAGTCACCATGCTTTTCTGGCATAACGCGGCTCGGCGCGGCAGGGTGGCCTGGGGCGCGAGGGGATAATCTGCAGATATCTGGGCCGGATGGCCAGATGGAATTCGGGGGCGAAAAGCTTGTGACACCGCATCGGGCATTCCCCTTGGGAGCCGGCCTGAAATGACCAAAGCTGTCCTATTCTAGCGCGCCAAAGCCCCCTTGTCAAAAGGGGGCTTGAGGCCGAAGAAGCGGAAAGACTAGTCCTCATCCTCGAATTCGTCGAGTTCCTCTTCTTCCTCTTCCTCGTCTTCATCCAAGAGATGCCCACCGGGCTCCTCTTCCTCTTCAAAGCGCAAACGATGGCGCCGGATGCCCTGTTCCACCTTTTCGGCGCAGCGCACGCAGAGGGTTGTTTCGGGCATCAATTCCAGGCGTTCCTCTGGGATCGGCTCACCACACATCTCACAGACGCCGTATTTGCCCTCCTGGGCCAGTTCGATGGCATGGTCGAGGGCCTTGATCTTGGCCTCCAAACTCTGAATCAGCGAGATGATTTTGCCCCGCTCATAGATATCCGCCGCCACATCTGCCGAATCATCGTCGGTGGCCGAGGCAGGCTCGATCTCGGCCAAAAGTTGCTCTTTGAGCCGGTCAATATCCACCAACGTGCGCGAACGCACCTGACGCAACCGCTCGACGGACGTTTCCTTGTCCATGGACACATCTCCTGCCGGTGGGCTAATCATACTGGATGAGGGAGAACACGTCATAGCCCTTGAGCCGCTCCACACCCCGCAAAAACTTTAATTCCACCAGGAATGCCAGACCCACGACCACGCCCCCCAAACGCTCCACCAAGTCAATGGCTGCCTTGGCCGAACCGCCGGTAGCCAAGAGATCGTCCACGATCAACACCCGCTGGCCCGGCTCGATGGCGTCTAGGTGCATCTCCAGAGTATTCGTGCCATATTCCAAGCTATATTCTACGCTGATCGTCTGGGCTGGGAGCTTGCCCGGTTTGCGCACCGGCACCAGCCCAGCGCCCAATTTATAGGCCAGTGGCGCGCCGATGATAAAACCGCGAGATTCGATGGCCACCACGCGGTCAATCTGCTGGCCCGCGTAGTGGGCCCCAAGGCCGTCAATCGCCTGGCGAAAGGCCTGCGGATCGCGTAAAAGGGTCGTAATATCCTTGAAAAGGATGCCTTCTATCGGAAAATTAGGCACATCTCGGATCAGTTTACCCAGGTCTTGCACAGCGGCCTCCATGTGGGATGAGGGTCATGTTGTTGGCATACCAAACAACACCTATGAAGCTCGTAGGTGTCACATTATTCTATCATTTCTGCTTATTGATGTCAAGTATTTTTTTACCCTTCAACGGAACGGATCACAGATTCATGCAAGATACTTGGCCGCTCAAGAATGCTGCAAAAGGAACAAAATCATATTTTACATAATTCAGCGGACCAACCCCTTGGAAGGAGAAGAAATTTTCCGCGGCGTGCCTTTTCTGTGCTATAATAGTCTTATATGATACCGGAAATTCGCTCAGCTCGTTTCAGCGGAGGTCGCTCACCGTATGGACAGAGGTATCTTGATGTATGAGACTACGCTGGGCGATGATGCGTGGGCGCGTATTCACGAGATTGGCTCAGCGGATATTCTCATCGGGATCCCTAGCCACCGCAACGGACGCACCATCGGCGAGGTGGTACGAGCGGTGGCCGAAGGCATCGCCACCTATTTCCCCCGCCAGCGGGTGGTGGTGATGAACGCCGATGGGGGTTCCTCGGATAACACCACCCGCCACGTGCTGGAGACGCCCATGCCGGAGAATGTGGAAAAGCTGGTCACCGTGTATGTGGGCACCATGGGCAAGGGGACGGCCATCCGCGCCATCTTTGAGGCCGCGGCAGCGCTGGAGGTGCAGGCTTGCGCCGTCATCGAGGCGCGGGCCCCCGGCATCACCCCCCAGTGGCTCCCCTCCCTGATCCAGCCCATCCTGAGCGGCCACGACCTGGCTGTGGCCTGCTACCAGCGCAGCGCCTATTCCGCGGCATTGAGCGATAACTTGGCCTATCCCTTCTTGCGGCTCTTTTACAACGCCGATCTGCGCGAGCCTTTGGCCGGCGAGTTTTGCATCGCCGGCGACGTGGCTGCCGATATGGCCGGCCACGATATCTGGGAGACCGATGTCTCCCGGTTTGGCATCAACATCTGGCTGATGATCCAGGCTCTGGTGGAAAACAAGCGCGTGGTGCAGGTGGACTTGGGCTATCGCGGCGAGACCAGCGGCGAGCCGGGCCTCTTGCAAGATGCCCGGCTGCTGCAAACCATCGGCACCCTTTTTCGTTCCTTCAGCGTGCAGCGCAAGATCTGGCAGAAGGAGTTACCCTTGCAACGTGTCCCCTTCCATGGGGGGCGTTGCCCCGATCGACCAGTGCCTTGTCCCGCGTGCGCGGACGCGCTGTTGCGCTCCTTTCTCCAGGGCCGGAAACACTATCTGGAGGAATGGCGCCAGGTGCTGATGCCCTCCACCCTGGGTGCCGTGGAGGCCCTCCTCGCTCACAGCGCGGCAACATTCGAGTTCCCCTTGCCCTTGTGGGTGCAGGTGGCGTTGGAGTTTGCCGTTGTGTATAATCGGGGCGAGGGCGATCCGGATAAGGTGGCCGAGGCCTTGTTGCCCCTATTCTACGGGCGCGCAGCAACCTATATGCGCCAAACCGAGGGGATGACGCCGGCCGAGCGTGAAAAGGTGGTGCAAGAGATCGTGGAGGCGTTCACTGCCGCCAAACCGTTCTTCCTCAAATACTGGGCCGAGTACCAGCCCTGGTAAACACAAAATCCCCTTGCGGCCCCTGGCCGCGTTCTTGTCGAGGTTAGGCCATGATGCCACATCCCTTGCGCGTGACCCGCTCCCGCCGGACCCTGGGCTCCCATCTCGCGCTCCTGCTGCTGATGTTTTTCGCGCTGGTGCCCGGCCGAGGATCGGCCCAAAGCGCGCAGGTGACGCCCTCGGCGGGAGAGGCATCCTCGCCTGGGGCGCGCGTCATCGTGCGTCTTGTCCAGCCCCCCCTGATGCACTGGGTGACGGCCTCCACGGTGCGCGCGTTTTCAGAGGTTCCCACCCTGGCGGAACCGGGCCTGCAGCGCCAACAAGCCCTCTTGCAGGAGGAGCAACACCACGCCATCCAAACCATTGGGCGCGCCTTCCCTCAGGCCAGCATCGAGGGCACTTATCAGATCCTGTTCAACGGTTTGGCCGTGCGTCTGCCCCAGGCCACGCCCGCTACCCTGGAGGCGTTGCGCGCCCTCCCCGGTGTGAGCGCCGTCTACACCGAGACCGTTTATCAGCCCACCCTCTATGCCAGCCTGCCGGCCATCGGCGCCGAGGCCATGTGGGACCAGCTCGGCGGGAGCGGCCAGGCCGGCCAGGGGATCAAAATCGCCCTCCTGGATAGCGGCATCGCCATCAACCACCCCATGCTGAGCGGGCAAGGGTTCGCCTATCCCCAAGGGTACCCCAAGGGCGACACGCGCTACACCACGGCCAAGGTGATCGCCGCGCGCGCCTATTTTCACCCTGCCGATCCTCCGTTGGTGGGGGAGGAGACGCCCATCCCCGGCGCCTTGGGCTCAGGACACGGCACCCATCTGGCCGCCATCGCCGCAGGCAACCCCATCACTGCGACGTACAAAGGGCTAGGCCAACCCATCTCCGGGGTCGCCCCCAGGGCCTGGCTGATGAACTATCGCATCTTTTATCCCACCGCCGCCGACCGCCCCGAGGTGGCCTATACCGCCGAGATTTTGCGGGCTCTGGAAGATGCCGTGGCCGACGGGGCCAACATCCTCTGCTTGGGCTGGGCCAACGCCACGCCCCGCTCCCCTGCATCCGCGCCAGAGGCCGAGGCCTTGGAGATGGCCATCAAGGCCGGCTGCGTTGTGGTGGCCGCGGCGGGCAACAAAGGGCCGGGTTATGCCTCGGCCAGCCTGATCCCCGGCGGCCTCGAGCGGGTCATCACCGTTGGCTCCAGCAGCAAGGCACAATACATCGCCTACGACCTGGCCGATGTGACGGGCCCTGCGCCGGTGCTGGCGAATCTCCAGGGACAGCCTTTCGCCAGAGCGCTCTTTGGGCCCCAGATCACCATTCCCATCGGCCCCTATCCCTATGCCGACGTGGCCTCGGTGGTCCCTGGCGGCAGCACCACCGCTTGCCAGCCGCTTCCCGCCAACTCCTTGGCCGGCAAGATCGCCGTGATCGAGCGGGGCGGCTGCACCTTTGCCGATAAGGTGTATCACGCGCAGCTCGCCGGCGCGGTGGCGGTCGTCATTTACGATACCGACGACACCCCGGAGGAGATGGCCTGCGCCGGCAGCCATTGCGCCCCCGGCGAGATCACCATTCCGGCGGTGATGGTCTCGCGCACCTTTGGGCGTAACCTGCTGGCCTGGTTGGCTCAATACCCGGATGCTACGCTGCGCCTGGATCCCGGCGGGCGCTTGGTCGCCTCCCCCACCGACGTGATCTCTTCCTTCAGCGGCCGTGGGCCTGCCTTTGCCCGCACTTTGAAGCCCGACCTCATCGCGCCGGGCGAGGCGGTTCTGGCGGCCTTTCACGATCCTGGGCAGGGCGCGGCGGCTTACGCCCAGCTCAGCGGGACGAGTGTGGCCTGTGCCCATGTGGCCGGGGCGGCGGCGCTACTGCTTCAAGCACACCCCAACTGGAACCATGACCAGATCAAGGCCGCCCTGATGAGCACGGCGCGCTGGCAGGATTTGCGCAGCGCGCCCGCCTCCTCGGCCCCCGCCGGCGTGCTTCAGCGCGGAGCCGGGCTCGTCTCTCTGGCGCGGGTCGTCTCGGCAAGTTTGCTGTGTCTGCCGGCGA
The DNA here is from genome assembly GCA_034433995.1 of Anaerolineae bacterium. Classification (GTDB taxonomy): domain Bacteria; phylum Chloroflexota; class Anaerolineae; order UBA1429; family UBA1429; genus DAOTZU01. The sequence goes on along the minus strand of DAOTZU010000088.1, from coordinate 10,625 downwards.
GCATTGCGCTTCCCCAGGCCGTGCCCGGCGGAAGCTACCGTGTGTTCCTCGATCTGCGCGACACCCGCACCACCGGCGCCTCGCGCCCCTTCACCCCCAGCGTGCAAAGCGATTTCGGCCTGCAGATCAGCGCGCCCACGGTGAACCTCCCTCCGTGGGGCATCGTGCAGGTGGCCATCAACGTAAATGTGTTGCCCCAGGCTCCCTTGGGCGATCTGGTCGCGGACCTCGCCTGGCACAGCGGCGAGATCGAGATCCATGTGCCCATCTGGGTCCATGTGCAGCCGCCCCTCAAGACGGCGCGGGTGTTGCTCTTGGATAACGATTTCTCTGCCTTTGAGGCCTACAGGGATTATGCCCCGTATGTCACCGCCGCCTTGAACGATTTGGGGATCTCTTACGATGTGTGGGATGCCGATGCCCGCTGGGGGAACCGCCAAACGATCCCCAACCTGGAAGTTCTGCAACAGTACGAGGCGGTGATCTGGCTCACGGGGGATAACCGCAACCCCGATGGCTATTATCTGGTCTCCACGCCCCTCACCGCCGTGGACCTGCAGATCCTCGCGGCCTATTTGGATGGAGGCGGGCGCCTTCTCGCCATCGGGCAAAACTTGGCCGAGGCCAGCGATGTCAACCCCGATCCCGATCCTACCTGGGGCAGGGCCATCCTTTACCACCACTACCTCGGCGCCCACTGGCTGCAAGGCAGCCTGTTCGATCCTGCCGGCGCCGGCAACCGGCCGCCGCCGGCCCGTCCTTCGGTGGTGGGGGTGCCCGGATCCTTCTTGGCTGCCATCATGCTTGACCTGGGCGCGGTGGGCGATGGCGCCGGCAACCAAGTCTCGGTGGACGAGATCGGCGTCGGCGGCCTGCAGGATGGCGGCGATGCCGACCTGGTGCAGCCCCTGCTCATGGCCATCGCCGGAACTCCCGTCGGCGCCGGGTACGTGGGCGTGGCCAAAGGCGACGAGCCGACCCTGGAGCGCCAGACGTTGCGCATCCCCTACCGCACGGTATACTTGGCCTTTGGGCTGGAGGGGGTCAATAACAACCCCGGCAGCACCTCCCGGGCCCAGCTTTTGCAGCGCGCTCTGGCCTGGCTGCTGGACCAGGTGACCATCACGGTGCAGGATAGCGTCGCTACACTCCATACCCTCATCCGGATCACCTGTAGTGCGCGTTCCTCGGCGGGGGCGTCCATCGCGCGCTACCGCTGGCGTATCGGCACGGGGGAATCCGCGCGCCTGGTGGAAAGCGCCGAACCGTGGATCAGCCTCACCTTTGCTGCGCCGGGCCGTTATCCGCTGTGGGTTGAGGCCACCGACGCCTTGGGACACAAGGCCGTGGCCCAGGGCGAGGTCATCGTGACCGAGGCCGGAGGCTCGGATCTTTTGGCCCGACCGGCCAACGCGCTACCCGGCCAAGAGATCCGCTACGAGGTGCGCGCGCGCAATAGCACAGGCGCGCCACTGCAACTGAGCGTGCGGCTGCCGCTCCCCGCCGGAACGGAGTACATCTCCCACACCGGCGGCAACTGGGCCAACAATGCGTTGACCTGGTCGGGCACCATCCCCGCCGGGGCGACCCACCTCTCAGAGTTGCGGGTGCGCATTCGTGCCGAGACGCCCCTCAGGAGCGAGATCGTTGCCACCGCCGAGTTCACCCTGGGCGGGCTTACCTTCACCCGCAGCGCGCGAACCTATGTGGGCGGCAGGATAAGCCTGCCTTTGATCCACAAATGAGGCCATCCACGTGCGCGAGCCGGAACAACTCGCTGGATATCACACAGGAGGTGAGAGAATGACGATCTTGGACAAATTCTCCCTGGCCGGACAGGTGGGCATCGTCACCGGCGGGGGACAGGGACTGGGCAAGGTGTTCTGCCACGCCTTTGCCGAGGCCGGCGCGGATATTGTGGTCGCGGAACTCAACCCGCAGACCGGCCCCGAGACGGCCCGCGAAATTGAGGCCAAAGGGCGTCGGGCCCTTTTCATCCCCACGGACGTCAGCCAGAGGGCCAGCGTCCAGGCCATGGCCGATAAGGTGATGGCCGAGTTCGGCCGCATTGATTTTCTGATGAACAACGCCGGCATCGTCAAGTGGGGTGCGGCGGAAGAGGTGAGCGAGGAAGATTGGCGCCGGGTGATGGACGTCAATCTCAACGGATTGTTCTTCTGTTGCCAGGCAGTGGGGCGCTACATGATCCGGCAGCGTCGCGGGCGCATCATCAACATCGCCTCCATGTCGGGGCTGATCGTCAACCGGCCCCAGGCCCAGGCCTCCTACAATGCCTCCAAGGCGGCGGTGATCCACCTGACCAAGTCGCTAGCCGCCGAATGGGCGCCCTACAACATCCGCGTCAACGCCATCGCGCCGGGGTACATGGGCACGGCCATGGCCAAGCCCTTCTTCGATGATCCCCAGTACGGCGGTGTGTGGATCGAGGCCATCCCCATGAAGCGCCCCGGCGAGCCGGAGGAGCTGGGGCCGTTGGCTGTCTTTTTGGCCGCGGAGGCCTCCAGCTATATCACCGGCACCACCATCGTCATTGATGGCGGCTACACCATATGGTAAGGTAAAGCTAGCCGAGGAACGACGGTGGCAGACCAGCGTTTCTTTCCCATCAGCTACTGGGCGGGGCCGCCGGCCGAGGGGCACCTCTTGCGCATCGGCCACTGAAGCAGAAAGGCCCGCCGAGCTAGAGAGCCCGGCGGGCCTTTTTTGGTGGAGATGGCGGGAATCGAACCCGCGTCCAAGAAGTTCGGCCAGAGATGTGCTACAAGCTTAGTCGGTCCTTAGATTCTCGTAGGCTCGGCCTCGACCGACAGAGTCCTGAACCTACCAGCCGATGGATCTTGGGCTCCCGCCATCGGCGTCACGTGGGCCGCATCCCGATTTTGTCCTCGCCCGCTTCCGCCCTCTCGGGAGCAAGTGCGGAAGCAGACGTGACCGACCTCAGTCGGTCAGTTTGGCTTTTGCCTTAGCTGCCCTTAGGCAGCGAGGGCATAGGCCGGAGCGTAAGTGTTGTTGGCACTTGTCATTTGCCCCTGATTAACGAGGGTGAGGCGCCTCGGCTTGCAATCGCTGACCAGCCCTCCCTGTCGAAGCCTGTCATCCCCAAGTAAAGTCAGTATAGCACAAGACATAACTTTCGCCAAATCGCCGCCCCCAGACCCTTCCAGACCTGACAGGTCTCGGAAGACCTGTCAGGTCTCTATCTGGCAATCCCGCGAGACTTGCATAGCCTGAGATGCGTATTTATAATCGGGCCATTCCACAAATAGGGGAGAAGGGATTTATGGTGCAAGCAAAGGTCGGCGTGATCGGCGGGAGTGGTCTCTATGAGATCGAGGGCTTGACGGATATCGAAGAGGTAGCGCTGGAGACGCCCTTTGGCCCGCCCAGCGATACCATCGTCTTGGGCACCTTGGCCGGCGTGCGGGTGGCCTTTTTGCCGCGCCACGGGCGGGGACATCGCATCAGCCCCAGCGAGCTGCCGGCGCGGGCCAACGTCTGGGCGATGAAAACGTTGGGGGTGACCCACCTCATCTCCATCAGCGCCGTGGGCAGCCTGCGGGAGGATTTCGCCCCCCGCGACGTGGTCATCCCTGACCAGCTCCTGGACCGCACCAAAGGGGTGCGCCCGGCGACCTTTTTCGGCGAGGGAGTGGTGGTGCACATCGCCTTTGCCGAGCCGTATTGTCCGGAGCTGCGACGCATTTTGGTGGAGGCGACACGCCAAACCGGCGCCCGGGTCCACGATGGCGGCACCTTGGTGGTGATGGAGGGGCCGCAATTCTCCACCAAGGCAGAATCCCGCTTTCATCGCCAGATCGGCGGCGATCTCATCGGCATGACGGCCCTGCCCGAGGCCAAGCTGGCCCGGGAGGCCGAGATCTGCTACGCCACGGTGGCCATGGTCACCGATTATGATTGCTGGCACGAGACGGAGGAGGCGGTGACGGTGGAGATGGTGGTGGCCAACCTCCTGGCCAACGTGGGCACGGCCAAGGCCCTGCTCAAGGCTGCCTTGCCCCACATCGCCGCCGCCGAGCGTCGCTGCCCTTGTCCCCACGCCTTGGCCAATGCCATCATCACCCGGCCCGAGGCCATCCCGGCGGCCAAGAAAGAACAGCTGCGTTTGTTGTTGGGTCCGTACCTGCAGTAACAAAAACAGAAGAGAGGTGCATTATGGCCGGTCGTCCCTTGCCGCGCGCGCTCTTGGCGGGTTTCGCGTTCGCGTTGGCGCTGATCTGGTTCCTGGGGCACGGCAACGACGTGCAGGCGGGGCCGGCCGCGCCGGTGACCATCACCCTGGCCCAACCCGATGGCACCATCTTTCAGGCCAAGCCCTATGGCGACGAATGGGCCAACGGCTACGAGACGCTGGAGGGCTATACCATTCTCCTGGATGAGCAGACAGGCGTTTGGTATTACGCCATCCGTGGCGAGGGAGGACAGCTTGTCCCCTCCGCTGCGCGCCCTGGCCTGGAACGCCCGCCCCAAGATGTGGCCAAGCACCTGCGCACCCCCATCCAGGGGCGGCGCAACCCCGCGGCCATGGTGCAGAGCCTATCCGCAGCTCACCTGGGGCGCAGCGGCACCGAAAGGGTGCTGGTGATCCTGGTGGAGTTCAGCGACACGCAGCACCTGGGCAGCACCGCGGCGCAGTGGAGCACGGCAGCCTTTGGGGCCACCAACAGCATCAAACATTACTATGAAGAGGTCTCCTACAACAAGCTCCACCTGATGCCGGCCAGCGAGAGCCACGGCACGGCCAACGATGGCATCATCGGTTGGCTGAACCTGGGCTACCCCCATCCCAACACCCGTGGCCAGACCGGCGACGCCACCCGCGATATTGCCCGGCGGGCCTTGCAGGCCGCGGATCCCTATATCAATTTCGCCTCCTTTGATACCAACCGCGATGGCTACCTCAGCTCCGCCGAGCTGCACATCGTGGTCATCGTTGCCGGATACGAGACCTCTTTCGGCGGCAACAACAGTTGCCAGCCCGGCGTATGGGCCCATAATTGGTTCTTGTACGAAAGTGTGCCAGCGCCCAGGTTGGATGGGGTCTATGTGGCCGATCCCACCCGGGGCGGCAGCTATTGCATGGTGGGCGAATGGTTGCAGACCCAAAACTGCGGCAACCCCACCGCCGGCCACATGATGACCATCGGCCAGGTGAGCCACGAACTGGGCCATTCCCTGGGCATGCCCGACCTTTACGACACCGATAGCAACTATGGCGGCGATAATGATCCATCCTACGGCGTGGGCAGTTTCAGCCTCATGGCGGCCGGAGCCTGGCTGCGCACCGATGGCTGGCCGGGCTCCTCACCGGCCCACCTGGATCCCTTTTTGAAATGGTATCAAGGCTGGATCACCCCGACGCAGCTGCGTAGCAGTGTGGCGCGCTACGCCCTCCAGGCGGTGGAGACCAGCGGCCAAGTGGTGCAGCTTTTGGATAACCCCAACGGGGTAGATTGGGTTTGGTTTGCGCCCTCCCCCGGCACGGGCGAGTATTTTCTGGTAGAGAACCGCCAGAAGGTGGGCTACGACGCCGGATTGCCGGGTTGTGGCCTGTTGATCTGGCATATTGACGAGACACGCCGCACGGATAACTTTGCCAACGCCTTTGAGGCGCGCAAGCTGGTGGATCTGGAGGAGGCCGACGGCCTGGCCCAGTTGGATGATACCTCCAGCCTGGGCGATGCCGGCGACTTTTTCCCGGGCACCAGCAACAATCGCCGCTTCGATGACGACTCGAACCCCAACGCGCGCCTGTACAGCGGCGCGCGCAGCCGTGTCGCCGTCAAGAACATGAGCAATTGCGCCAATTCCATGACGGCAGATTTCATCCTCAACGGCGTCGAGCCCACCGTGGTGCCCACGGGCACCGTGGGCCCGCAGACGCGCAAGGTCTATCTGCCCGCCATCCTCAAGGCCGGCGCGACGCCTCCGCCCACAACGCGCACAGCCACGCCCACCATCACCGCGAGGGTCACCGCCACACCCACGCCCACAGCCACAACACAGCCCGGTGGCTGGGTCACCATCATCCATGAGGGCTTTGAGGGCAGCTTCCCTGGGGCCTGGGAGGTGGCAGACGAGGGCGGGGCAGGCGAGTACACCTGGGGCAAGCGCAACTGTCGCCCCTTTGCCGGCTCGTTCAGCGGCTGGGCGGTGGGCGGCGGAGCCAACGGCCAGAGCTTGGCCTGTGGCAGCGTCTACCCCAATGAGCGGGAATCGTGGCTGGTCTACGGGCCCTTTAGCCTGGCCGGTGCCACAGCGGCGGAGGTAACCTTCAAGTTTTGGCTCAACACCGAATACGAATACGACTATTTCTATGTACTGGCCTCCACGGACGGCACAAACTTTGATGGAGGAGGGTGGGCCACGGGCAACTCTCAAGGTTGGAGGGATGGCCGCCTGGACCTGGCCAATGTGGAGGGGCTGGGCAACCTGTTGGGGCGCTCTCAGGTGTGGATCGCTTTCCTCTTTACCAGCGATGGCAGCGAAGGTCTGGCCGAGGGCGCCTATGTAGATGAGATTACCCTGCGCAAATATGTGGGCGCGGGCGGGCCGCCGGCCTCGACGGGTACGGCCTGGCCGGATAGCCTGAAGGTCGGCCCAGTCCATAGGGTGTTGCGCCGCTAGCTGGGTTCAGCGGTAGGCCTCTTTCAGGGCGCGCTGGATATCGCGTTCCGATTCGCGCTCGGCGATGGCCTCTCGCTTGTCATAACTGCGTTTCCCCCGGGCCAGGCCGATCTCGACCTTGGCCCGGTTATTCTTTAAATAGAGCCGCAGCGGCACGATGGTGTACCCGCGCTGCTCCACCTTGCTACGCCAGCGCAAAATCTCGTGGCGATGCAGGAGCAGTTTGCGGTCGCGGCGCGGGTCGTGGTCTTGATAGCTGGCTTGATGATAGCCGGCAATGTGGGCACCGATGAGCCAGGCCTCGCCGTTACGGATGGCCACATAGCTATCGCGCAGGTTCACGTGGCCGGCGCGGATAGATTTGATCTCCGAACCCACCAGCACCAAGCCCGCCTCCAGCGTCTCGTCAATGAAATAGTCGTGATACGCTTTGCGGTTCGTGGCGATGAGACGGTCGCCACGCTCCTTCTGGTGCGTCTTTTCCTGGGCCATGGCCCCTACTCTCCGTGCAAGAGATACGCTGCCGCCCGCTCCAGTTGCGGATCGCGGCCCGCGGCCATGTCCTCGGCCGTCAAGGAAACCTCGATATCGGGCGTGATGCCCTGGCCATCCAGATTCTCCCCGCCGGGCAAGTACCACTTGGCGATGGTCACCCTGAGGCTTGAACCATCGTCCAGCCGATGGGTGCTTTGTACCGAGCCCTTGCCGTAGGTCTTTTGCCCAATGAGGGCGCCACGCCCATTATCTTTGATCGCCCCGGCGACGATCTCGGCGGCGCTGGCGCTGCCCTCGTTCACCAGCACCACCAGAGGGAGCTCGGTGGCCAGTCCCTTGCCCTCCACACGAAACTCTCGCGGCTCTTTACCGCGCTCCCGCTCGGTGAGGATCAGCGCGCCCTTGGGCAAAAACTCGCTGGCGACATCCACCGACATCTGCAAATATCCCCCCGGATTATCGCGTAGATCCAAAATCAGGCCCTTGGGCTTTTGTTGCAGCAACTCCTCCAACGCCGCGTGGACGCGTTGGGCCGAGACGGCGTTGAACTCGGATAGGCGCAGATAGGCGAACCCATCCTCGCGCATCTGCGCCGTGACGATGGGCAACTCCACCCGGTCGCGGGTTACCGGGACAAGAAAGGGCTCCGCCACGCCTGCGCGCTGGATCAACAGCCGCACCACCGTACCGCGCGGCCCGCGGATCAGGCTGACGGCCTCCTGCACCGTCTTGCCCTCCAAAGAGATGTCATCCACCTTGAGGATGATATCCCCCACCTGCAGGCCCACCTTGAGGGCGGGGCTGTTGGGCAAGAGGCGCGAGATGACGAGTTTGCCCTCCGTCATGTTCACCGTGGCCCCGATCCCCTCAAAGGAGCCCCGCATGTTCTCCTCGATCATCTCGGCCTGGCGAGGCTCCACAAAGACGGTGTGGGGATCGCCCAGGGAGCTCACCATGCCCGCCGCCGCGCCATAGATCATCTTTTGGGGATCCAGGCTCTCCGGCTCCAGATATTCTTGCTCCAGGAGATCCCAGATCTTCCACAGCAACTGGGCCCGCTCCTCGCGGCTTTGTTGCTGGGCGACCTCGCTCGCCCTGGGCGGCAAAACTTGTTCTACCGTCCGGCGAACCTGAGGCCAATAATGCATGGCCCCCACGCCGGCGAGAAAGCCGATGGCCACCAAGACCACGGCCAAGATCATGGAAGTGAATACCAGGAAGCAGCCCCGCACCATCTGTGCCCGTGGGATCACGTTTTCAGCTCGCGACATGTTTTTATCCTATCTATGGTCCATGGGCGGCGCCAGCAGGCCTACGCGCCGGGCGATCTCGCGCACCCGCTCCACCAAGTCGGGAGCGAGGTCGTACAGGGCTTGGCCGCGGCGATCTGCCTCCAAAGCGCGCTCGTCGTAGGGGAGCCAGCCGGCCAAAGGCAGCCCGTTCAGATGCTCCTCGATAAAAGCCAAATCCTCTTGGTGGCGCACTTTGTTGCCCACCAGCCAAATCTTGGGGATGCCCAGGTCTCTGGCCAACCGGGCGATGTCTTGGGCCACATCCAAACTACGTCTGCCCGGCTCGGCGAGGATGAACATCACCTCCACCGCCCCGGCCGTGCCCCGGCCCAGATGCTCCAGGCCCGCCACCATGTCCAGGATCACCGTCTCCCGTTCGCGCAGGAGCAGATGGGTCACCAGCGCCTTGAGCAGCGTGTTCTCCGGGCAGGCGCAACCCATCCCCGCGCCGCGCACGGTGCCCATCTGCATGAGGTGAATGCCGCGATGGGCCACCGAAAAGCGGGCGGGGATATCATCCACCCGCGGGTTGAGCTTGAAATAGCCGCCGTATTCCCCCGGCCGCGCGCCGGTGCGCTCCTCGATGAGATCGGCCATCTGCACGATGGGCACTACCTGGGCGGCCAACTCCGCCGGAAACCCCAGGGCCTGGGCCAAGGTAGGATCGGGATCGGCGTCGATGGCATAGACCACGCGCCCCTCCTCCGCCAACAGATACGCCAACAAACTGGTGAACATGGTTTTGCCCACCCCGCCCTTGCCCGAGATGGCGATCTTGGACATCCTTTTGGCTCCCTTCGGCTCGATGGCAACCGCATATTGTGTTGTAAGATTATAGGCCGATCCATCATTCCTTCAAATGATGTTTCCGTGAGTACGTAATGAGCCCTCGGAAGCCGCGGCAAAATGTGGTATAATAAAGATGCAAATCGTCCCTTGAGGCAAATCACTGTGGAGCAAAGCCCCTCTCGCCCGACCCCCCGGATGGAGGACTATCTGGGGGCCATCTATATCCTGGATCGCGACGGCGAGCCCGTCATCGGCCGCAAATTGGTGGAGTGGCTCGAAGTCTCGGCGCCCACTGTCACCATGACCATCAAGCGCATGGTGGAGGCCGGCTGGGTGACCATGGATGAGGACAAGAGCATTCACCTCACCCGCGCCGGCCGCGAGGCGGCGGCCTCGGTGTTGCGGCGCCACATGCTCACCGAGCTCCTGCTGGCCAAGGTGTTGGGGGTGCCTTGGTCCAAGGTACACGAGGAGGCCCACGAATTGGAGCACGGCCTCTCTGCCGAGACCACGGCGCGGTTGGCCGCCGTGGTGGAAAACCCCGATGTCTGTCCCCACGGCAACCCCTTGCCGGGCCATGAGGGCGTCACCAGCCAGCTGGTGCCGTTGCTCCAGGCCGAGCCGGGGCGTGTCTATAAGTTGGCCCGCATCCACGAGGCGGCGGAACAGAGCCCGGCACTGATGGCCTTCTTGGAACAGCACGGCCTTGTTCCCGGCGCGTCCATCGAATTGGTGGAGATCCTGGATTACAACGAGACCGTCACCGTGCGCAGCGGCGGGCAAGAGGTGGTTCTGGGCCTGGCCGTGGCGCGCCGTTTGTGGGTCAGTGCCGAACCGTCGGCCGAACCCGAACACTAACATCCCCTGCAAAGGAGTCCCTTGGCTGCAAAAGAGTTCGTCATCGGCGTGGATCTAGGAGGCACGAACTTGCTGGCCGCGGTGGTGGAACCGGAGAAGGGCGAGATCCTGGGCCAGGCCAAGCTCAAAACCCGTGCGGAACTGGGCGCCCAGGTGGTGACGGAGCGCGTGGCCCAAGCCATCACCCAGGCCATGGAAAAGGCGGGGGTCAAGCGCAAGCGCATCCTGGGGGTGGGCGTGGGCGTCCCCGGACCCATGCACCCGGATACCGGCGTGGTGGTCTGCTGCCCCAACCTAGGCCCCACGTGGGAGAACCTGCCCTTTGCCGAAAACCTGCAAAAGTTGGTTGATCTCCCGGTGACCCTGGATAACGATGTGAATGTGGGCGCGGTGGGTGAACATACCTACGGCGCCGGTCGGGGCACCCGCGATATGCTGGCCATCTTTGTGGGCACGGGGATCGGCGGCGGGTTGATCTTGGATGGCAAATTGCGCAGTGGCTTTCGCGATGCGGCGGCGGAGGTG
>DAOTZU010000087.1:0-27995 GCA_034433995.1 Anaerolineae bacterium | reverse complement strand
CTCGGCCCTTGGTCGTGCGCCTGCCAACGCCACCCCGGCGGCAAGAACCCTCGCGGCGCGTTCCCGCGCACCTCGTAGATGAGCAGGACCCGCGGCCGGGATTCAGGGAGCAAGCCCGCCCGGCGAAAGGCCCCTTGGGAGGCGCCATTATCCACCGCCACCACGGCCCGGAAGGCGCGGATCCCCTCACACAGGGCTTGGGCAATGCTGTATCGGATGAGCCGGGTGCCCAGACCACGGCCGCGGTGGGCCGGCACCACGCCCAGTAGGTCAAGCTCTAGCCTGGGACCGGTATCGGTGGGCGTCTCAAAGCAGGAGCAAAAGCCCACCGGCTCTCCGCCCCTCCAGGCGAGATAGGCCCGGTGCTCGGGGCGCGACAAGACTTGGCGCACCTCTTCGGGGGTATAGGGGCTATCTTTCAGGCTCTGCCGTTCCACAGCCAAAAGAGCCTCGGCATCGGCCAGGGTCGCCTCGGCGCGGCGAATCTGTTCCTCATCCATCATAGGGAGAGTATAAGGTTGCCCCTGGGAGCTGTCAATCCGTTTGCTCCGGCGCGGGGGAGAATCTATAATCTTTTAGCAGACCGCTGAGAAGGATGCCGGCCATGGCGATATACCAGGATTACGCGGCAGTCTATGATCGTTCGGGGCAGTTGGCCTTCAGCCTCAAGATGATCCCTTACCTCGCGCGCCTCTTGGAGCGGCATCCGGTGGCAGGGCACACCCTGTTGGAATTGGCCTGCGGCACGGGCACGGTGGCCGTGGCCATGGCCCAGGCCGGTTGGCGGGTCTATGCTGTGGATGGTTCCGCGGCCATGCTGGCCGAGGCCCGGAAAAAGGCCGAACAGAGCGGCGTGCAGGTGATCTATAGCCAGCAGGACATGCGGTTCCTGGTGTTGCCCGAGCGGGTCCATCTGGCCACGTGTCTGTACGATAGCCTCAATTACATGCTCACCAGCGAGGATCTCCTGGCCGTGTATCGCCGCGTCTTTCAGGCCCTCTTACCCGGCGGGCTGTTCCTCTTTGATATGAACACCGCCTGGGCGCTGGCCAGCCAATGGGATGACGTCACCTACTTTACCGATAGCGAGGACCTCTCCGTGGTGCTGGAGAGCCACTATGACGCGGCGCGCCAGCGCGCCACGGTGGTGGTTACGTGTTTCGAAAGGGTCAACGAATTCTATCGCAAGTTTTCGGAGCGGCATGTGGAACAAGCCTACCCGGCGGAGCAGATCGCCACGCTGCTCACGGATGCGGGTTTTAGTGTGGAAGGGAGCTATACCTGTTTCACCTTCGATCCGCCGGGCGCCACCACGGCGCGCATCATGTGGGCGGCCCGGCGCCCGGCCGGGGGCGGAGACGAGGCCTGGTGAGGCCTTGCGGCTGGATTGACGTCTGGGTGTTCTCGTGGTATAATATTTTTAAGGATTTGCGAAGAATTCGAAAGTAAACAAAAAATGTCACGAAGGCTGTATCAGCAAGAGCGCCTCGATGCCATCCTCAAGCAGGTGCAAGAGACCGGCTATGTGTCCGTGGCTTCTCTGAGCGAAGCCCTGGGCGTCTCTGCGGTGACCGTCCGCAACGACCTGGAGCTCTTGGAACGCGCCGGCCGCTTGGTGCGCACCCACGGCGGGGCCATCCCCTTGCCCCTGGGCGAGGGCTCTCTCTCTTTCTCCATCCGGCAAGGGTTGCAGGTGGAGGCCAAACGCAGGATCGGCGCCGCCGCCGCCGAGCTGGTGGCCGATGGCGAAGCCATCGTGCTGGATGCCAGCACCACCGCCTGGCACATGGCGCGCTGTTTGCTCTCGCGGCGCGATCTCACCGTGGTGACCACGGGCCTTTATGTGGCCCTGGAGCTGCTCCGGGCGCCGGGGATTTCGGTGTTGATCCCCGGCGGCCCCATCTGGCGTGAGGCCGCCTCGGTGGTGGGCACCTGGGATACGGCCGTCTTGGAGGGAGGCAACCTGCAGCGCGGGTTCTTTGGCGGGCGCGGATTGACTTTGGCCGAGGGCCTGACCGACGCCAACCGCGACGAGGTGGCCCTCAAGCGCAAGGCGGTGGAGGCGGTGCGCGAGGTGAACGCCCTGGTGGATGCCACCAAGCTGGGCAAGGTCGCCTTTGCCTGTTGTGCCGAGATTGACAAGATTCACCGGGTCATCACCGATCGTGACGCGCCGGCCGATCTGGTGGCGGCGCTGCGCGATCGAGGCATCGAAGTCATCCTGGCCTAGGCCGAAGCGTCTACATTCAAGGGGGAAAACTATGGCTACCTGGCACGAGTCCTATCGTCTCCTCGCTACGGAGCTGGCCGAGCGGGGGGTGGATGTGGAAAAGATCAAGCAGGCCCTCAAAGCACAGCGCATCGAGACGCCCTCTTGGGCCTATAGCGATTCGGGCACCCGCTTCAAGGTGTTCCGCCAGCCCGGCGCGGCCCGCACCACCTACGAGAAGCTTGCCGATGCCGCCCAGGTACATCGCTTCACCGGCGTGGCCCCCTCGGTGGCCCTGCACATCCCCTGGGATAAAGTGGAGGATTACACCGCCCTGCGCGCCTATGCCCAATCCTTGGGCTTGACCTTGGGCGCCATCAACCCCAACCTGTTCCAAGATGATGATTACAAGCTGGGCAGCCTATGCCATCCGGATGCCGCTGTGCGGCGCAAGGCCATGGCCCATATCAAGGAATGCATCGGCATCGCCCAGGTTCTGGGCTCCAACATCATCAGCCTGTGGCTGGCCGATGGCACCAGCTCTCCTGGCCAGGATGATTTCCGCGCCCGCAAACACCGCCTGGAAGAGACCTTGGCTGAGGTCTATGCGGCCATGCCGGCCCCCATGCGGCTGCTCATCGAATATAAATTCTTTGAGCCGGCCTTTTATCACACCGACCTGGGCGATTGGGGCATGGCCTTCCTCATGGCCCAGAAGCTGGGCGAGCGGGCGCAGGTGCTGGTGGACCTGGGGCACCATCCCCTGGGCACCAACATTGAGCAGATCGTCGCCCTGCTCATTGATGAAGGGCGCTTGGGCGGTTTCCATTTCAACAACAAAAAATATGCCGATGATGACCTCACCACCGGCTCCATCAACCCCTATGAGCTGTTCTTGATCTTCAATGAGCTTGTGGCGGGGGCCATGGATCCGGCGGTCAAGATGGACGTGGCCTATATGATCGACGAGAGCATCAATATCAAGCCCAAGATCGAATCCATGATTCAATCGGTGGTGAATATCCAAGAAGCTTACGCCCGGGCGCTCTTGGTGGAGCGCGACAAGCTTGCCGAGGCCCAGGCCAAGGGCGATGTGGTCACGGCGGAAGAGATCCTCTTGCGCGCCTATCGCACCGATGTGCGCCCGCTCCTGGCCATGGTGCGGGAGGAGATGGGCCTGGCGCCGGATCCGTTGGCGGCTTACCGGGCCAGCGGCTATTACGCCAAGATCTGTGCCGAGCGCGAGGCCGGCCGGGGCGCCAGCTCGGGCTTTCCGGAGGCCTGAGCCATGTCCAACGCCAAAAGCGTCCTGCGGGAGTTGGTCCGCCTTTCGCGCCGCCTGGGCGAGCCGGAGCGGGATCTGGCCATTCTGGGCGAGGGGAACACCTCGGCGCGCTGCGATGATGGCACGTTTTGGGTCAAGGCCAGCGGCACGCAACTGCGCACCATCGCCGAGGAGGGCTTTGTGCGGCTTTGGTTGGAGCCGGTCCGCGCCCTGGCCGAGGGGCCGGACCTGGACGATGTCGCTCTGAAACAAGCCTTGGATGCCGCCAAGGTGGATCCCACCGTGGCCCAGCGCCCCTCGGTGGAGACGGTCTTGCACGCCCTGGCCCTGGCCGAGGCGGGAGCTTCCTTTGTGGGCCACACCCATCCTGTGGCGGTGAACGCCGTGGCCTGTTCGGTGGGGGCCGGCCAGGCCCTTTCCGGGCGACTGTTCCCCGATGAGATCGTGGTCTGCGGCCCCGCGCCGCTCTATATCCCTTACGCCAATCCCGGTCTGGCCCTGGCCAGGGCCGTGCGCGAGGGGTTCCGCCGTTATCGGGCGGAATGGGGGCAGCCTCCCAGGGTCGTGGTGATGCAGAACCACGGCCTCATCGCCTTGGGGGGCACGGCGGAGGAGGTGGATAGCCTAACGGCCATGACCGTCAAGGTCTGTCGTATCCTGGCGGGCACCTATGCCTTTGGGGGGCCGCGCTTTCTGAGCCCGGAGGAGGTGGAGCACATCCACACCCGCCCCGATGAGGCCTATCGGCGCAAGCAGTTGGGCCTTTGGCAAGCGCCGGGCAAAAAGGGTCCCGATGACACAACGACCGGTTAGTTCAGACCTGCAGGGGATGATGGATGAGCCCGTTCTCGCGGGCCCCGCAGCGTTGCGATGGGCGCGAACCGTTGGAAGCAAGTGACCATGGAGGGCAGGAGAATCTCCCATTTCTCTCCGTGTTCTCCGCGTCTCCGTGTTTTCAGAGGGCGCGGGGAAGGATGCCATGGGAGCACATGAAGGGCGCAGAAGATGTTTTCTCACCACGGAGTCACCGAGGGCACGGAGAATCTCCCGTTTCTCTCCGTGTTCTCCGTGTCTCTGTGTTTGCATGTTGTGATGGTTGAGCGATAGCTAAGCATCTATGAAGGAGGCCGAAATGTCCCGGAATGTTTTCTTGGCCGACCCGAAGTTGGCCGCGTATCATCGCGGCGAGACGCCCGTCCCGCCCAAGTATTGGCTCTGGCCCCTCTACGGCGCCGGCCTGGAGAACCTGGGCCGGGATGGCAAGCCGATCCTGGTGGATACCCCGCCCTGCGGCCCCGACCAGCTGTTGGTGCGCCATGACGCTGTGGGCTTGTGCTTCTCCGATACCAAAGTGATCAAGGCCGGCGAGACCCATCCCCGCCTGAGCGGGCGCGATATGAAAAAGAACCCCGTGGTGTTGGGCCATGAAGTGGCCCTCACGGTGATCGAGGTGGGCGCCCACCTGAAAGACAAGTTCAAGCGGGGCGATCGCTTTATCGTGCAGGCCGATATCTATTACAAAGGCGTGGGCCTGGCCTACGGCTATGCTTTGCAAGGGGGGCTTTCCCAATTCAACGTGATCGGGGACGAGATCCTCAACGGCGATGAGGGCTGCTACCTCTTGCCCGTTCGGCCGGAGACGGGCTACGCCCAGGCGGCCTTGACCGAGCCTTGGGCTTGCGTGACGGCGTCTTACGACGTGATCTATCGTGCCGGCTGGAAACCCGGCGGCACGGTGCTCATCGCCGCCGGCCCCGGCGCCCTGGCCGAATATCACCTGGGCGAGCCGCCCTACGCCGGCGGCCAGCCTCCGGCGCGGGTGATCACCCTGGGCGTCTCGGGGGCGCTCCTGGAGGAGCTGCGCCAGCGCAGCCGGATGGATGGGTTCCAATTGGTTGAGCTGGGCGCCCCCGGCGAGGCCACCCTCGCCCAGGCCCTGGCCGCCGCGCCCGGTGGCGGCTTTGATGACATTGTCCTTTTGGGCGCCGATGTGGCCCTTTACGAACTGCTGGAGCCCAAGGCCAACCGGGGCGGCGTGATCAACCTGGTGGGGGCGCAGGCCCTCAAAGGCACGGCCCAGGTGGATGTGGGGCGCCTGCATTACGATGGGCTAAGCCTGACGGGCACCGACGGCAAGATCATCTCGGCGGCCTATGCGCCCATTCGCGCCGAGCTGCGCCCCGGCGGTTACGCCGCCTTTTTGGGCGCGGCGGGGCCGGTGGGCCAGATGCACGTCCAACGGGCCTTGCAGATGGCCGAGGGGCCGCGCCTCATCGTGGCCACGGACCTCTTGCCCGAACGGCTGGCGGCCATCCCCACCAAATTCGCTCAGTTGATCGAGGCCAAGCGCGGCGTGACGGATCTCCTCCTGCGCACGCCGGAGGGCGCCTCGCCCGCCGAGTTCAACGCCAGCCTGGTGGCGGCCACCGGCGGCCACGGTTTCGATGATATCGTGGTCCTGGCCCCCAGTGCTGGGGTCATCGCCGGCGCGGTGAGCATGCTCGCCCCCGGCGCGGTGATGAACGTCTTTGCTGGCCTCTCCCGCGGGGTCAAGGCGCCCATTGATCTCAGCGTGGTGGTGACCAAGGGAGTGCGCTTCACCGGCACCAGCGGCTCGGCCATCCGTGACCTGCGCAACATGTTGCAGGCCACCGAGAGCGGCCAACTGGATCCCAACCTCTCCGTCGCCGCCATCGCGGGCCTCTCCCATGTCAAAGAGGGGTTGGAGGGGGTCATCAACCAAACCTTCACCGGCAAGGTGGTGATTTTCCCCCAGATTTTGAATTTCCCCTTGACCAAGTTGGAGGATCTCAAGGACGTCCTGCCCAATGTGTATGCAAAGCTCGGTCCTCACCACTCCTGGACGGTTGAGGCCGAGGCCGAGTTTCTGAAGGAGTTGTTGCCATGAGCGATTGTCGTCGTCTGGTGGACCAGGTCGCCATCGTGACGGGGGCCGCCCAAGGCCTGGGTGAGGCTCTGGCCCATCGCTTGGGCAAGGAGGGCGCCCATGTGGTCGTTGCCGATATCAACGACGAGGCGGCCCAAAAGGTGGCCCAGGCCATCGCCGAGGCCTATGGGGTCAAAACCCTGTGGGTGCACGCCGATGTGACCGACCTTGCCCAATGCGAGGCCATGGTGGATAAAACTGTGGAGGCCTTTGGGCGGCTGGATATCCTCATCTCCAACGCCGGGATTCTCATCTCCGGCGAGGTGACCGAGATCGACCCCGCCCGCTGGCGCAAGGTGATTGAGGTGAACCTGGTCGGCTATTTCCATGTGGCCCGGGCCGCGGCGCGGGTGATGAAGGCCCAGCGGAGCGGCAAGATCATCCAGATCAACAGCAAGTCGGGAAAGAAGGGGAGCTACAAGAACTCGGCCTATGCCGCCTCCAAGTTCGGTGGCATCGGGCTGACCCAGAGCTTGGCCCTGGAGCTGGCCGAGTACAACATTCGGGTGAACGCCATCTGCCCCGGCAACCTGTTGGATTCGCCCCTGTGGGTGCACAGCCTCTTTGACCAATACGCCAAGAACCAGGGCCTGACCAAGGAAGAGATCCGCGCCAAGTATCTGGCTCAGGTGCCCTTGGGGCGCAGTTGTACGTATGACGATGTGGCCAACGTGATGGTCTTTTTGGCCTCGGAGGAATCCTCCTACATGACCGGCCAGGCCATCAACGTCACCGGCGGGCAGGAGATGCGCTGAAACATGCCCGAGAAGGCGGTCATCTTTGGCGCGGGGAACGTGGGGCGCGGCTTCTTGGGCCAACTCTTTGCCGAGTCGGGCTATGAGGTGGTGTTCGTGGATATTGACGAGCCCCTGATCACCGCCCTGCGGTCCCGGCGGGCCTATACCATCCGCCTGGTGGATAGCGACCGCCAGGAAGAGGTGCGCGTGGGGCCGGTGACGGGCCTGCTGAGCCGCGAGACCGAGGCCGTCGCCGAGGCGTTGGCCGAGGCCACATTGGGGGCCACGGCCGTGGGGGCGCGGGCGCTGCCCCATGTCGCCCCGTTGGTGGCGCGGGGCATCGCCCTGCGGGCCCGGCGGGGGGTGGAGGCACCCCTCAACCTCATCATCTGCGAGAACCTGAAGGGGGCGGCGGCCATCTTTCGGGGGATGGTGCTGGAGCAGCTACACTCCCTCACCCCTTCCCCTCTCCCTCTGGGAGAGGGGCAACCAACCAAGTTCCCTCTCCCTTCGGGAGAGGGACAGGGTGAGGGGGATCCTTGGCAGGCCTATCTCGCGGCCCATGTCGGCTTTGTGGATACCGTCATCGGGCGGATGGTGCCCGAGCTGCCCCCCTCGCTGCGCGCCCAAGATCCGTCCCTCATCATCGTCGAGCCGTACAAGGAGCTGCCGGTGGATCGGGCCGGGTTCGTGGGCCCCATCCCCCAGGTCGTGGGTATGGAGCCCTGCGACAATTTTGCCCTGTACACGGCGCGCAAGCTTTATCTGCATAACGCCGGCCACGCCGTCTTGGCCTACCTGGGCTACCGGCGCGGCTTGACCTTCGGCTACGAGGCGTTGGAGGATGCGGAGGTGCGCCCCATCTTGGATGGGGCGCTGGAGGAGGCCCTGCGCGGCATCGTGGCGCAATATGGCGCCGACGAGGGCTGGCTGCGCCAGCATGTGCAAGATCTGAAGCGCCGTTTCGCCAACCGGGCCTTGGCCGATCCCATCCTGCGCCTGGCGCGAGATCCCTTGCGCAAGCTGGCCCCCGGCGACCGCCTGGTGGGCGCGGCCCGGGTGGCCGAGGCGGCGGGGATTGTGCCGCTGAACCTGGCCTGGGGTATCGCCGGCGGCCTGGCCTTTGATGCCCCCGATGACCCCCTGGCCGGCCAACTGCAGGGGCGCATCGCCCAGGAGGGGATCGAGGCCACCCTGGCGGCGGTGTGCGCCATCCAACCCGCCGAGCCATTGGGTGTAGCCGTTTTGGAGCGCTATCACAAACTCTATGAGGAACCGCGCTGGCGACGATGATCTACACCGTCACCCTCAATCCCACCATCGATCGCACCATGCGTTTTCCGCGCCTGGTCATCGGCGCCCTGAACCGGGCCACCAGTTCACGGTGCGACCTCAGCGGCAAAGGGGTCAACGTTTCGGTGGTCCTGCGGCGCTTGGGGGTGGAATCGGTGGTGATGGGTTTGGCGGGGGGCCTTGCAGGGCGCGTGTTGATGGAAGGGTTGCGGGCCCAAGGGCATCGGTGTGATTTTGTTGAGGTGGCGGGCGAGACACGCTCCAACGTCACCGTGATTGACGAGGCCACCGGCGTCACCACCAAGCTCAACGAGCCCGGCCCCACCGTGACGGAGGCCGACCTGCAAGCCCTGGAGGAGCGCCTGCTGGGCCGCCTGCAGCCAGGGGATGTGTGCGTCTTTTCCGGCAGCCTCCCACCGGGCGCGCCGGAGGAGACGTATGCCCGGTTCATCACGCAGGTGCATCGCCGGGGCGGGTTGGCGGTGTTGGATACCAGCGACCAGGCCCTGGCGGCCGGGTGCGCCGCGCGGCCAGAGTGGATCAAGCCCAACCAGGTGGAGGCCGAAGCCCTCATCGGCCGGCCCTTGGCCGCAGAGGGTGCTTTGGTGCAAGACCTGCGCGCGCTCTTGGCCCTGGGAGCGCAACGGGTGCTCCTTTCCCTGGGCAGCCGAGGCGCCGCCTATGCCGACGGCACTACGATGTGGCTGGCCGAGCCGCCTCCCATCGTTGAGGTGAGCGCCGTGGGCGCGGGCGATGCCCTGCTGGCGGCGGCCCTTTGGGCCTGGCAGCGGGGGCTTGGGGCAAAAGAGATCGTCCGTTGGGCGGTGGCCTGCGGCACGGCGGCGGCCTTGGAAGATGGCACCGCCATGCCCTCTTGGGAGCGCGTGCAAGAGATGTATGGTGGGGTGCAGGTGCGCCCGTTGAACTCTGGCTCAGGCGCGTGATCTGGCTATGTAAGGTTGATCCGGCCAATGCGTGTGCGTTGGCCTAACCTCGATAAAAGAAGGTAGAGCATGACGGAACAAGTGCAGGATACCGTGCGGCAATTGAGCAAGGAAGAGTTGCTCGATATGTTGCGCCGGATGTGGGAGATCCGGCTGTTTGAGGACAAGGTGTACGAGCTCTTGGGGCAAAATATCATCAAAGGCGCCTCTCACCTGTATGCCGGCGAGGAGGCGGTGGCCGTGGGCGCCGTGGCCGCCATGCGCGATGATGATCTCATCACCAGCACCCATCGCGGCCATGGCCATTGCCACGCCCGGGGCGATTCTCTGGCGGTGGGGGCCGAGGCCAAGCAGGAACACCTCAACAAGATGATGGCCGAGCTTTGCGGCCGGGCCACCGGCTATTGCAAGGGGCGCGGCGGCTCCATGCACATCGCCGATGTGGAGAAGGGGAACCTGGGCGCCACGGGCATCGTCGGCGGCAATATCCCTGTGGCCACGGGCGCGGCCCTCTCCATGAAGCTGCAAAAACAGGATCGCTGCGTGGTCTGTTTCTTTGGCGATGGTGCCTCCAACACGGGCAACTTTCACGAGTCGCTGAACATGGCCTCCGCCTGGAAGCTGCCAGTGGTGTACGTGGTGGAAAATAACCTCTATGGCATGTCGGTGCCCTTTAACAAGATCAGCGCCCTGCCCGATATCGCCGCCCGCGCCCAGGCTTACGACATGCCCGGCGTGGTGGTGGACGGCATGGACCCCATCGCCGTGTACGAGGCGGTCTCGGAGGCCTTGGCCCGCGCACGCCGTGGCGAGGGCCCCTCGCTCATCGAGTGCAAGACCTATCGTTGGTATGGCCACTCCCGCTCCGACCCGCGCAAGTATCGTACCAAGGAAGAGGAACAATCTTGGCGCGAGCGGGATCCCATCAAGGTCTTTGCTCGGCGCCTGCTGGAGATGGGCATCGCCAGCCAAGAGGAGCTGGACGCCATCGAGGAGCGGGCGGCCCAGGCCATCGAAAAGGCCACCGAGTTTGCTTTGAATTCGCCCATGCCCGATCCGTCAGAGGTGGAACAGGACGTCTATGTGGTGACGCCCATCGCCAACCCCTCTCCCGCGGCCATCGAGGCGGAGCGCCGCCTGCGCGAGCGGGTGCGCAACGACCCCAACCTGCCCAAAAAGCGCTATTGGGAGGCGTTGCGCGACGCCATGCGCGAGGAGATGCTGCGCGATCCCAAGGTGTTTATCATGGGCGAGGATGTGGGCCTCTACGGCGGCGCGTATGGTGCCACCCGAGGCCTGTTCGAGGAGTTTGGGCCGGAGCGGGTGATCGACACCCCCATCTCCGAGGCCCTCATCGGCGGAGCGGCGGTGGGCGCCGCCATGACGGGGATGTGCCCCGTGGCCGAGATCATGTATGTGGATTTCACCCCGCTGGCCATGGACCAGATCGCCAACCAAGGGGCCAAGAACCGCTACATGTTCGGTGGCAAGACCCGGGTGCCCATGGTCATCCGCACCGAGGGAGGCGCCGGCCGCAGCATCGCCGCGCACCATTCCCAGAGCTTGGAGGCGTTGTGGACCCACTTCCCTGGCATCTATGTGGTCATGCCGTCCACGCCTTACGACGCCAAGGGGCTGCTCAAGGCCGCCATCCGTGACGATAACCCCATCATGTTCATCGAGCACAAGATGCTTTATGGCGTGGAGGGCCCCGTGCCGCCTGAGGATTATATCATCCCTCTGGGCGTGGCCGACGTCAAGCGCGAGGGCAGCGATGTCACGGTGATCACCTATTCCCGCATGGTCTACCGCGCCTTGGAGGCCGCCGAGAAACTGGCCGCCGAGGGGATCAGCGTGGAGGTGATCGATCTGCGCTCCCTCAAACCCTTGGATATGGATACCATCGTCCAATCGGTGCGCAAGACGGGCCGCGTGGTGGGCGTGACGGAGGCTTACAAGACGGGGAGCTTTATCAGCGAGGTGTTGACCCGCATCAACGAGGTAGCCTTCGATTGGCTCGATGCGCCCATGGTGCGCGTGGCTGCGGCGGATGTGCCCGTGCCCATGGCCGAGACCTTGGAGGATGCGGCCATCCCCGGTGTGGAAGCCATCATCGCCGGCATTCGTCAGGCGTTGCGTTAGTCCATTTTTTGGAGACAAGGAGAAACTATGGCGACCAAAGTGCTCTTGCCCAAATTGGGACAGACGATGGAAGAGGGCACCATCGTCGAGTGGCTCAAAAAAGAGGGCGATCCTGTCGAGCGCGGCGAGGTGCTCTTTCAGGTGGAATCGGACAAGGCGGTGTTGGAGGTCGAGTCCAAGGCCAAGGGCGTGCTGCGCAAGATCCTGCTGGATAAAGGGATCAAAGTGCCGGTCTTGACGCCGGTGGCCATCATCGGGCAGCCGGATGAGGATATCAGCGCGCTTTTGGCCGAGGTGGGCCAAGGAGCCGCCGCGTCCCAGCCGCAAGCGGCCGCTCCGGCGCAAGCTCCTGCGGTGGCGGAGCAGGCGGCGCCCGCCGTTGCGGAGGCCTTGCAGCCCATCGCCGGCCGCGAGCGCATCTTTGCCTCGCCCAGGGCGCGGAAGTTGGCCGAGGAAAAGGGCGTGGACCTGGCCTATGTGGCCGGCTCGGGCCCGGAGGGACGCATCGTGGAAAAGGACGTGCTGGCCTTTTTGGAGCGCCAGCCGGCGGCCACGCCCCTGGCCCGCAAGATGGCCCAGGAGTTGGGCGTGCCTTTGGAGCGGGTGGCGACACCCGGCGAGCGGGTGACGGCGGCCCAGGTGCAGGCGGCGGCCCGCCCGGTGGCGGCTCCACCGCCCCCCGTGGCGGCGCCGGCGGCCCCGGCTCCGGGCCAGGTGGTCAAGATGGCCGGTGTCCGCGCCATCATCGCCGAACGCATGGCGGCCTCGGCCCACACCACGGCGGCGGTCACCCTGCAGAGCGTGGTGGACGCCACGGAGCTGGTGGCTTTGCGCACCAAGCTGAAGGAGGCCACGGAGAAGGAGCTGGGCTTTGCCATCGGTTACAACGACCTCTTGGCCTTTATCGTGGCCCGCTGCCTGGTCGAGTTCCCCTACATGAACGTGCGCCTGGAGCCGGAAGGGATCCGGTACCTTACCGAGGTCAACATCGGCTTGGCGGTGGATAGCGAGCGGGGGCTGTTGGTGCCGGTGATTCGCCAGGCCAACCAAAAGACCTTGCGCCAACTGGCGACCGAGTTCCGCGAGCTGGTGGCCCGGGCCCGGGAGGGTAAATCCTTGCCCGACGACCTGACCGGCGGCACCTTCACCATCACCAACCTGGGCATGTTCGGTACGGATATGTTCACCCCTATCATCAACCTGCCCGAATGCGCCATCTTGGGCGTGGGGCGTATCAGGCCCGAGCCGGCTGTGGTGGATGGCCAGATCGTCATCCGGCAAAGGATGTGGCTCAGCCTGACCTTCGATCATCGCCTGGTGGATGGCGCCCCGGCGGCGCGGTTCTTGCAGGGGGTCATGCGTTACATCGAGACACCGTATCTCTTGCTGGCCTAGCTTTTGCCAGAGATCGTAGCGACACACACAAGGGGTGGCGCGCTTGGCCCCTTGGGTGTGTCGCTTGCTTTTGCGGGGCCGGCGCGGTAAAATGGTTCGCGAGTCAGCACCCGTGGAAAGGAGGTGGGTGAACGGCAGGGTGGGCATCCCTGCCTTGGATTGCTCGGTGCGTTACCCGTTTTCATGCGCGGCAATGAGGAGGCAAGTACCATGGCAACACGTACGGCATCCAAGGGTTCAGCGGCTTCGCTGGAGCAAAAATTGGCCGGGCTGCGACGTTTCAACCTCATCATGGGCATCTTGCACCTGGTGCAAGGGGTGCTCATGATCGTCCTGAGCAACGACACCACCTATCCCATCTATACCAACTTTCTGCGCTTCGATCGGGCCACCTTTTCCCTGGTTCCCGATCCAAAATTGATCTACAATCTGCGTTTTGGGCCCGCGGTGGCCGTCTTTTTGCTGCTTTCTGCCGTGGCCCACTTTTGCTTGGCCACCTTTGCCTACGGCTGGTATGTCAAAAACCTGAAGAAGGGGATGAACCCCGCCCGTTTTTACGAGTATGCCCTTAGCTCTTCCTTGATGATCGTCTTGATCGGGATGCTGGTGGGCATTTGGGATTTGGGCAGCATGATCCTGGCCTTTAGCATCAACGCCATGATGAACCTCTTTGGGATCATGATGGAATTGCACAACCAGACCACGCCCAAGACCGACTGGACCTCCTTTATCTTTGGTTGCCTGGCCGGGATCGTTCCCTGGATCGTGATCCTGATGTATTTCTTGGGGGCGATCTCCTCCGCCGGGGCCAAGCCGCCGGCCTTTGTCTATGCCATCATCCCCACGATCTTTGTCTTTTTCAACATCTTTGCCGTGAATATGGTGTTGCAATACAAAAAAGTTGGCCCCTGGAGAGATTATCTGTTCGGCGAGCGGGTGTACATCATCCTGAGCCTGGTGGCCAAGACCCTGCTGGCCTGGCAGATCTTTGCCGGCACCTTGGCGCCGGTCTGATCTTGAGGGGGCTTGGTAGGCTCGGCCGCCGCGCCGGGCTTGGCCTGTACGAGAGACGCAGCCGTCGGTTAGCAGCCGACGGCTGCGTCTATAAAACCCATGGCATGGGCGGCCCCCGGCGCCTTGTGGCACGAAACACAGGTGCGCCATTCCGGCCGGCCCACAGGCGATGTGCGTTGACAATGCTCCGTCCCCTCGCTACAATGATGCCGTATCACACCCTCTCAAAGATGGAGGCGGCCCTTCATGGCGGTGTTGCGTTTCCTCGGCAACTTGTTTCTGGCCCTCATTTTGGTGCTCCTCATCGCCGGGATCCTCTTCCTGGGATATAGCGTCATGGCCTCGCGCACCTGGGAGACGGCCGACTTGGGCGATGGTGTGGAGAGCGGGGAGTGGCTATGGTTGGAGGGCCGGCCGTTCTACTACCGGGCGGCCGGGCCGGAACAGGGGCCGGCTTTGGTCTTGGTGCACGATTTTGCCGTCGAAGGGCTGGAAGCGTGGGGCAGCGAGATTTGGGGGCTGTCCAAATCCGGCATCCGCGTCATCGCCGTGGACCTGAAGGGCTTTGGGCGTTCGGTGCGGGATCCTTCCCCCACCTATACCCTGCGCAGCCAGGCGACGGTGTTGGCGCAGATGTTGAACGCATTGCGCCTCAGCGGGGCCACCGTCGCAGGCTATGGCTGGGGCAGCGCCGTGGCGCTGCAACTGGCCTATGAGCAGCCCCAGTTCGTCGGCCGGCTGGTGCTCATCGCGCCGCGGGTCCACGAGCAGCCTCGGCCGCTATGGCAGCCCGTTGCGCAGGTGCCGTATTTGGGCCGCGCCGCGGCCTGGGCCGTGGATGTGGGTGGGCCGGTGTGGGCTTTATTGCGCCAGAGGGATTATGCCGATCCCGGCCAATTCACCCGCGAGGAGCGCCGCCGGCTGGGCGCGCCCGGCCACATCGTGGGCACTTTGGATGCCCTGCTGGCCATGGCCGCAACGCCGCCTGAGGACGACCTGCCCGCGGCGCTGCGCAATGTGGGGGTGCCCACCCTCATCATCTTGGGCCAAAACGATAGCCCCCAGGCCCGCCAAGAGGCCGTGCGCTTGAGCCGGGAGCTGGCCGATGCGCAGGTAGTCGTCATCCCCGAGACAGGACGGGCCGTCCATCGGGAGCAGGGGGCCGCGGTGAACCGGCGGCTGGCCGAGTTCTGTTTGGGCGGGGCGCGTTAGCCGGCCGAGGGGCCATCAATCTTCGCGATAGTGGCAACCGTGGCTCTCGCGGTTCTCCCAGGCGGCCTGGGCCACAATGGTCGCCGCCAACGCCGCATGGCGCAGACGGATGATCCCCGGATCCAGGCGCGTCATGCGGTAAAAGGCGTCAATATCCTGGCGGAGGTTGTTGAGGTCCCTCAGGGCGCGCTCCAGGCGCCGGCGGCTGCGCACCAGGCCCACGTAATACCACATGGTATGTTTGATGGTGGCCATGTCGTGTTCCACCAGGGCTGGGTCGGCCACCTCGCTCACCCCCTCCGCGCGCCAGCCGGGGATATGTTGTGGCGCAATCAGCGACCAACCGGGCAGGTTGCGGCGAATGTCCTCGGCGGCACGCGCTCCCCAAACCAACCCTTCCAATAGAGAGGCGCTCCCCAAGCGGTTGGCGCCGTGGACCCCTGTGCACGAGACCTCGCCGATGGCATACAGGCGCTGCAAATTGCTGTGGCCCCATTCATCCACCCACACGCCGCCGCAGAAATAATGCGCCGCCGGCACCACGGGGATCGGCTCTTTGGCTGGGTCCAGGCCGTATTGCAGGCAACTTTGGCGAATGTTGGGGAAGCGCTCGGCGATCTTGTCCGGCGGGAGCACCGAGGCGATATCCAAGTACACAAAGGGTGAAGCGGTGCGCAACATCTCTTGGTGGATGCTGCGGGCCACCACATCCCGGGGGGCCAGCTCCTTCCATTCGGGGGCATAGCGCTGCATAAAAGGCTCGCCGCGAGAGTTGAGCAGCCTGGCTCCCTCGCCCCGCAGAGCCTCGCTGATCAGAAAGCGCGCCTGTCCGCGGTGATAGAACGTGGTGGGATGAAACTGGACATATTCCGCGTTGATGATCCGCGCGCCGGCGCGGTGGGCCATGGCCAGGCCGTCGCCGGTGGCGCCTTCGGGGTTGGTGGTGTGCAAAAAGACTTGGCCTAGACCTCCGCTGGCCAATACCGTGGCCTTGGCCAAGATGGTGCGCACCAGGTCCGCCTGCACATCGTAAATGTAGGCGCCCACGCAGGAGAGGGGCTCGTAAATATCCAGCCGATCCAGCGAATGGTGGGCCGGGGTCAGGAGGTCCACGGCGATCTGCTCCGTGAGGAGCTGGACGTTGGGTTTCTGGCGCAGCGCCTCGATGAGTTTGAGGGCGATGGCCCGGCCAGTGGCATCGTTCACGTGCAGGATGCGGCTGGTGGAATGGGCCGCCTCGCGGATGCGCTCCGGCTGCTGGTGCGCGTCGAGGGTAAAGGGCACCTGATATTTGCCCATGAGGAGCTCCCGCACCAATTTGGGGCCTTCATGGGCCAGGATCTCCACCGCGCGCCGGTTGTTCAAACCATCGCCGGCGCGGATCAGATCCTCGGCCAGTTGCTCCGGCGAATCCTCCTCGCCTTCGTAGATGATCCCGCCTTGGGCGTAATACGTGTTGGATTCCACCGGATCTGTCGCCTTGGTGACCACGATGATGCGCAGCCGTGGATCTTCGGCCAATTGCAGGGCCGCCGTGGCGCCGGCGATGCCACAGCCGATGATCAACACATCACATTCCAGACGTTCGGGGAGGTTTGCCATCTTAGCTTGCCTGCAACATTCTCTCCAGGGCGAGCCGCGCCCAACGTGCCGTCTCGGCATCCACGGTGATGATGTGGCGCGGCTGGCCCGCCAACAGATGATCCAGCACATAGAGCAGATCCCTCATGCTGGTCATCCCCATCGTCTTGCAACGCACCTGGCGGAGAGGGACAACGGTTTTATCGGGATGCTCGTGGGCCAAGCGGTTGACCAAATGCCACTCTGTGCCCACCACAATGGTGGCGCCGGCAGGGGCCTGCTCCACGTAGCGGATGATCCCCGTGGTCGAGCCGACATGGTCCGCCTTGACCACCACCTCGTGGGGACATTCAGGATGGACGCTGACCAGGGCTTGAGGATACCTTTGCCGGGCAGCGTCCACGTCGGCGGCGGTGAAAGCGGTGTGAACGTAGCAGTATCCCTTCCACACCACCACGCGACAGTGGGCCAGTGCGCGCGGCTCGGGCGGATGACGGGGATCCCACACGCCGATCTCGTCTTCGGGGATGCCCAGCGCCAGGGCGGTGTTGCGCCCCAGGTGCTCGTCGGGCATGAAAAGGAGATGCTCGTTGCGCTGCAAGGCCCACTGAAAGAGCTTGCTGGCATTGGAGGAGGTGCACACGGCACCATCGCGTTGGCCCACAAAGGCCTTGATGTCGGCGTTCGAGTTTTGGTAGGTCAGCGGGATGAGATCTCCCCCCCAGATGGCGGTCAGCGCCTCCCAAGCGCGGGATACATCGGCCAGGCGGGCCATCTCGGCCATGGGGCAAAGGGCCTCCATGACCGGCTGGATGACGATCTGCTCGGGGGCGCAAAGGATCGCCGCCGTCTCGGCCATGAAGGAGACGCCGCAAAAGACGATGGCCCGCGCCTCCTTGGCCTGGGCGGCGCGACGGGAAAGGTCCAACGAATCGCCGCGGAAATCGGCGAACTGGATCACCTCGTCCTGTTGGTAATGGTGTCCCAAGATGACCAAGGCGGAGCCCAGCGTCCGCTTGGCGCGCCAGATAGCCTCGCGCACCTCTTCATCGGACAGAGCTGTGTACCGTTGTGGCAGAGGCATGTTAGCTTGCTCCTTTGCCCCGGCGGGCGAGGGTGATCTCCAGGCTGATATCCAGGGCGGTGACCGAATGGGTCAACGCCCCCACCGAGATATAATCCACCCCTGTGGCCGCCACCTCGGCGACGTTCTGCAAGGTGATCCCACCGGAGGCCTCCAGTTCCACCCGTCCCGCCGCGCGCTGCACCGCCTCGCGCATCATCTCCAGGGACATATTGTCCAGCATGATGCGCTCCACGCCCAGAGCCAAAGCTTCTTCCAGCTGCTCCAGCGTTGTGACCTCCACCTCGATGGCCAAGCCCTGATGGCGTTGGCGCACCAGGTGCACCGCCCGGGTGATGCTGCCGGCGGCCTCGATGTGGTTATCCTTGATCAGCACCATATCGTATAGGCCGAAGCGGTGATTATGCCCCCCTCCCAAGGCGACGGCCAGCTTATCCAGCACGCGCAGGCCCGGCGCCGTCTTGCGGGTATCCAGGATCTTGGCCTTGGTGCCGGCCACCGCGCGGACATAGCGCCGGGTGGCGGTGGCGATGCCCGACATGCGCTGCAAAAAGTTCAGCGCCGTGCGTTCGGCGATGAGCAGCCCCGGTCCATCGCCCTCGGCCAGGGCCACCACGTCGCCCACGGCCACCTCGCTGCCTTCGGCCACCAAGGGGGTAAAGAGGATCTTGGGGTCTACCTGGGCCAAGACCTCACCCACCACCTCCAGCCCCGCCACCACGCCCGGCGCCTTGACCAGAAACGCGCCCTGCAGATGGGTGGTGGGAGGGATGATGGGCGCGCTGGTCACATCGCCGGGGCCGATGTCTTCGGCCAAGGCGCGCTGCACGATCTCCCGGATCTCTGGGCTGAGGGACATAAGCGCACTCCGCAGGACAAGGCTAAAAATTATTTTACACCCGACCAGCCCTTGCGGCAAAGATGGGCGTGCTCTGGTACAAACGGACGCCGACACGCTGGAGGGTGTCGGCGTCTCGGGCGCTGCGGCCGGTTTTAGTTGAACTGGACCGGCGTCAGCCAATGGTGCCGATCGGGGCTTTGGCCCTGGATGATCTTGAAAAACTCGTTTTGTAGTTTGGTGGTGATGGGGCCGCGACGCCCCGGGCCGATGACGATGTGGTCCACCGAGCGCACCGGGGTGATCTCGGCGGCCGTGCCGGTGAAAAAGATCTCGTCGGCGATGTAAAGCTGTTCCCGCGCGATGAGGGCCTCCTTGACTTCGTACCCCAGATCGCGGGCCAGGGTGATGACACAATTGCGGGTGATGCCCCCCAGAATCGAGGCGGAAAGGGGCGGCGTGATGAGCACGCCATCTTGGACGATAAAGATGTTCTCGCCGCTGCCCTCGCTCACATAACCGTAAACATCCAACGCGATCCCCTCGGCGTAACCGTGCTCGGCGGCCTCCATGCGGATGAGCTGCGAGTTGGTGTAATGACCGCCCACCTTGGCGCTGGCGGGGAAGGTGTCCGGCGCCATGCGTCGCCAGGAGGAGACGCCCACATCCACTCCCTGCTCCAAAGCTTCCTTGCCCAAGTAGGCCCCCCAATTCCAGCAGGCGATGATCAGCTGCACCGGGCAGGTGCGCGGTTCCACGCCCAGCTGCTCATAGCCCCGGAAGAGAAGGGGACGGATGTAGCACGAGCGCAGGCGGTTTTTGGCCACCGTGTCCACGATCGCCTGGGCCACCTGGTCGGGCGTGTAGGGGATGGTCATGCGATAGATCTTGGCCGAGTTGAACATGCGTTTGACATGTTGCGGCAGGCAAAAGATGGCCGAGCCGCCTGCCGTCTCGTAGCAGCGGATCCCCTCAAAGACGCTGGAGCCATAGTGCAGCGCGTGGGAGAGGACATGCACCTTGGCCTCGTCCCAGGGAACGAATTGGCCATCGAACCAGATATAGTCGGATTTGTTGATCGGCATCCTCGCGCCTCCCTGATGAGTTACACCGGCGCGTTCGCCGGTGCAGGTTCCTAGACGTTGCTGGCGACCAGATCGCCCACCTCTGTGGTGCCCATGCCCATCTTGCCGGCCGCCATGCTCTTGATTTTGCCGCTCTGCAGCGCCTTGATCACTGCTTGCTCCACGGCCTTGCCGGCGGCCTCCTCGCCGATGTGCTCCAACATCATGCCGGCGGCGCAGATGGCCGCCAGGGGGTTGATCACGTTCTGGCCGGTGTATTTGGGCGCTGAACCACCGATGGGCTCAAACATGGACACGCCCTGGGGATTGATATTGCCGCCCGCCGCGATCCCCATGCCCCCTTGGATCATCGCCCCCAGGTCGGTGATGATATCGCCGAACATGTTATCGGTGACGATGACATCGAACCATTCGGGGTTCTTGACCATCCACATGGTGGTGGCATCCACGTGGGCATAATCGGTCTTGATCATGGGATATTCTTTGGCGATCTCGTAAAAGGCCCGTTCCCACAGATCAAAGGCATAGGTGAGCACGTTGGTCTTGCCGCAGAGGGTCAGCTTGTTGGCCTTGTTGCGCTTCTTGGTGAATTCAAAGGCGTAGCGCAGGCAACGCTCCACGCCCATGCGGGTGTTGATGGATTCTTGGGTGGCCACTTCGTGGGGCGTCCCCTTGCGCAAGACGCCGCCCGCGCCGGCATAGAGGCCTTCGGTGTTCTCGCGCACGACGACGAAATCAATGTCTTCTGGCTTTTTGTCCTTCAGGGGCGAATCCACATTGGGATACAGTTTCACCGGGCGCAGGTTGATGTACTGGTCCAGCTCAAAGCGCAGCCGCAACAAGAGGCCCCGCTCCAAGATGCCGGGCTTGACCTCCGGGTGGCCGATGGCGCCCAGGTAGATGGCGTCCAACTGCTTGAGCTCGGCCAGCACGCCATCAGGCAAGATCTCGCCCGTGCGCAAAAAGCGCGCGCCACCCAGATCGTAGGGCACCCAGGCGATGGTGAAGCCATATTTCTGGGCCACGGCCTCCGCCACCTTGATCCCCTCGCGCACCACCTCTGGCCCGGTGCCATCGCCGCCGATGACGCCGATGTGATACGTTTTGCCCATCTTGCTCATCCTCCAGATAGTATCACGCTATACCGACGAGGCCCAGGCCGCCTTGGCGCGGGGGTAGGAACCAAAGACGCGCACAAAAGTGGCCATCTCGCGCAATTGGTCCACCGCCCGGCGACAGCGTTCCTCGGCCAAGCTGCCGACGAAATCGAGGTAAAAGATATACTCCCAGGGCACGCCGCGCAAGGGGCGCGACTCGATCTTGGTCAGGTCAATATTCCGCAGGGCAAAGGCGCTGAGACAGCGGAACAAAAGACCGGGCTCGTTCCGCCCCGTGAAGGCCAAGGAGGTCTTGCAATCCCCTTCGGGGTTGACGGCCTCGCGGCTGAGGGCCAGGAAGCGGGTATAGTTGGTCTTTTCATCCTCAAAATCGCGCCGCAGGAT
Source organism: Anaerolineae bacterium (assembly GCA_034433995.1). GTDB lineage: Bacteria > Chloroflexota > Anaerolineae > UBA1429 > UBA1429 > DAOTZU01. The sequence goes on along the minus strand of DAOTZU010000087.1, from coordinate 6,727 downwards.
GGCCATCCCATACAGCTCGGCGGCCCGCTCGCCGGCGATGGCCGCGGCGTCGCGCAGGCCCTGTTCCTTGATCAGCCGCACGCTGCCGGCCGTATCGTGGGTGGCGATCACCTGCACCGCCCCCAGCGAGGCCAAGGAACGCTCACACTGGGCCAGCGCTTGAGGGTGGGAATAGACCCGCCGTATCTCGCCCAGTTCCACCCCTGGATGGGCGATGAGACAGTGGGAGACGCGCAGGTTATACTCGGCCACGATATAAAGGTCGTGGCGCAGGAGCAGGTCATAATTGCGGTGGATGCTGCCGGCCAGCGAGTTCTCGATGGGCACCACGCCATAGGCGCAGCGCCCCTCCTGCACCGCGGCAAAGACGGCATCGAACGTCTCACAGGGGAGGGTTTCGCTGGCCGCGCCAAAAAGGGCCAGGGCCGCCTGCTCGCTGTAGGCGCCCGGTTCCCCTTGAAAGGCCACGCGTAGAGGATTATCCATCTTGGGGCCTCGCTGCAGCGGCCTGCTCGCCGTGGAGCTTGCGCCAGGTGTAGGGGATCAAGCCGCCCGCGGCGATCAACTCCAGCATGAAAGTCGGGTAGGGCGTGGCCCGATAGGCGCGGCCCGTATCCAAGTTGCGGATGATCCCTTGGGCCAGGTCCACCTCCAGGCGCTGCCCTGCCTGGGTCTCTTGGGCGGCGGCGGGGCATTCCAAAATGGGCAGGCCGATGTTGATGGCGTTGCGGAAAAAGATGCGGGCAAAGCTCTCGGCGATGACGCAGCTCACGCCGCTGGCCTTGATCGCCACCGGCGCATGCTCCCGCGAGGAGCCGCAGCCGAAATTTTTGCCGGCCACGATGATGTCGCCCGGGCGGACGTTCTTGGCAAAGGTGGTATCGATATCCTCCATGCAATGGGCGGCCAGATCCTCCGGCGCGGACATGTTCAGATAGCGTGCGGGGATGATGGCGTCGGTATCCACGTTATCGCCGTATTTCCAGACTCGGCCACTGATAGCCATAAACCTGCCTCCTTGTTGGGGCGCGCGAAGAACAGGGCGCCTTGGGTTAGCCTTGGCCTCGGCGTTCCAGGCCGCGGGCGATGGCCTCGCGGACGGCCGCCACATCCGGTGGAAGCTGGATGGGCGGGTTGCGCCGCAGGGCGCGGACTTGGTCCAGGGTGTCCTCGTGATAACCGATCTTGAAATGGGTGAATTTCAGCCCGTGAGCGGTGGAGATGACGATCACCCGATCTTGGGGTTTGATCACGCCACGCTCCACCAGTTTGAACAACACCGCCAGGGCCACGCCGGTGTGGGGGCAAGCGTACATCCCTGTGAGATCGGCCCGGGCGGCGGCATCGGCGATCTCGTCCTCGCTGGCCTGTTCCACCACGCCGTCGAATTGTTGCATCACTTTGACGGCCTTTTCGTAGCTCACCGGGTTGCCGATCTGGATGGCGCTGGCCAGGGTTTTGCGGGCCTTGATGGGCACGAAATTGCGAAAGTGCGTCAGATAGCTCAGGTAGAAGGGGTTGGCCTGCTCGGCCTGGGCCGCCGCCAGCCGAGGCAATTTGTGAATCAAGCCCAGCTCTTGCATCATCAAGAGGCCCTTGCCCAAGGCGCTGATGTTGCCCAAATTGCCCACCGGGATGACGATCCAATCGGGCACTTCCCAATCGAATTGCTGCACGATCTCGATGCCCACCGTCTTTTGCCCCTCGATGCGCAGCGAATTCATCGAGTTGGCCAGGTAGATGGTGTTATCCTTGGTCACCTCTTTGACGATGGCCATGCAGCCATCGAAATCGGTGTCCAAGGAGAGGACCAGGGCGCCGTTGGCGATGGGCTGAATCAGTTGCGCCGCCGAGACCTTGTCCTTGGGCAAAAAGACGATGGAGGGGATCCCTGCCGCCGCGCAGTAGGCGGCCAGGGCCGCCGAGGTATCGCCGGTGGAGGCGCAGGCGATGGCCCGGATGGGCGCGCCGTCGGCGATCATCTGCTTGACCACGCTCACCAGCACCGTCATGCCCAGGTCTTTGAAGGAGCCGGTGTGGCTGTTGCCACACAGCTTGACCCACAGGTCCTCCACACCGATCTGCTGGCCCAGCCGCTGGGCCCAGAACAAGTTGGTGTGTCCTTCGAACATGGAGACGATGTTGTCGTCGCGCACATCGGGGCAAACCCATTCCTTCTTGCCCCAGACGCCGCTGCCGTAGGGCCATTCATTGGTGCGGATGCGTTGGTCAAAAAGCTGTTTCCATTCGGCGGGGCTGCGCTGGGCGAGTTTTTGCGTGTCGTGGGCCACCTCCAACAGGCCGCCGCATTGCGGGCAGTGGTAGATGATCTCAAAGATGGAATAGCGCCCCGGACACCCTCGCACGCATTGGAACCAGGCCTGGCTCTCCGGCATCTTGATTCGCCCCTCCCAAGCTGAAGCGGCCCTACAATTGATCGGGGCCGCCGATATACCCCAAGACTGCGCTGGCCGCGGCCACAGCCGGTCCGGCCAGATAGACCTCGCTCTCTACGTGGCCCATGCGCCCCACAAAGTTGCGGTTGGTGGTGGAGACGCACCGTTCACCCGCCGCCAGGATCCCCATGTGGCCGCCCAAACAGGGGCCGCAGGTGGGCGTGCTGAGCACCGCCCCGGCCTCCACGAACGCCTCGGCCAACCCCTCGCGCACGGCCCGCAGGTAGAGCGCCTGGGTGCCGGGGATGATGATGCAGCGCACATTGGGGTGCACCTTGCGTCCCCGCAGGATGGCCGCCGCCTCCTGCAGGTCGGTCCAGCGGCCGTTGGTGCAGGAGCCGATGACCACCTGGTCAATGGCGATTTGCCCCACTCGGCTGATGGGCCTCACGTTGGAGGGCAGATGGGGGAAGGCCACCTGGGGTTCGATGGCGCCGGCGTCTATCTCGATCACATCCATATAGGGGGCGCCGGGGTCGGAGGCATAGACGGTGTAGGGCCGGCGGGCGCGCCCGGCCAGGTAATCCCTGGTCAGGGCGTCCACCTGGAACAGCCCCGCCTTGGCGCCCGCCTCGATGGCCATGTTGGCCATGGTGAAACGGCCGTCCATAGGGAGTGTGTCTATGGTGGGGCCGGCGAACTCCATCACCCGGTAGCGCGCCCCTTCCACGCCGATCAGGCCGATGGTGTAGAGGATCAGGTCTTTGCCTCCCACCCAGGGGCGCAAGGTGCCGGTATAGACGAAGCGCATCGTCTCGGGGACGCGCATCCAAACCCGCCCGGTGGCCATGGCCACGGCGATGTCGGTGGAGCCCATGCCCGTGGCAAAGGCCCCCAGGGCGCCGTAGGTGCAGGTGTGGGAATCCGCCCCCACCACCACATCCCCCGGCACCACCAGGCCTTGCTCCGGCAAGAGGGCGTGCTCGATCCCCATGCGCCCCACCTCGAAATAGTGCACGATGCCGTATTTGCGGGCAAAGGCGCGCATCTGCTGGCACTGTTCGGCGGATTTGATGTCCTTGTTGGGCGTGAAATGATCGGGCACCAGAGCGATGCGCTCCCGGTCAAAGACGCGCTCCACCCCCAGGCGCTCAAACTCGCGGATGGCGATGGGCGCGGTGATGTCGTTGGCCAGGACCAGGTCCACGGCGACGTCGATCAACTCGCCGGGCTGCACCTCTTCACGCCCGGCGTGGGCGGCCAGAATCTTCTGAGCCATGGCCAAAGGTGTTTTCGGGCTCAAAGTGTCACTCCTTATCGGTCAGCTTGCAGCTCTCAGCTTCCGGAACCGCGAGGCGCAAAGGGTCTGTCTTTTGCGCCTCGGCGGTTATGCCCGGCTGGATGGTCACGCAGGTGCCTTCAGTGCCGAGGATTGCGGATGCTGAGCAGCTTGTTCAGCGCGCTCATATAGGCCCGGGCGCTGGCGACGATGATGTCGGTGCTGGCCCCGTGCCCGCTGAAGAGCAGCGTCTTGCGCCCTGTCTGCGGGTTGATGGGCAAACCGTTCTCCTCCGCCGGCTCGGCCTCGATGCGGATGGTCACCTCGCCCACGGCGTCGATGCCCTCCGTCACCGCCTTGATGGAGAACTCGGTGAGCTTGTTGGGCACGCCGACGATGCGATTGATGGCCTTGTAGACGGCGTCCACCGGGCCGGTGCCGTGGGCGGCGTCGGTGATGGTCTCGCCGTTGGGGGCGCGCAGGCGCACCGTGGCCGTTGGGATGGCATGATCACCGCACGATACCTGCACCTGCTCCAGGCGGTACACCTCCTGCGGCTGAAAGACTTCATCGGAGACCAACGCCTCCAGGTCGGCCTCGGTGATCACCTTTTTGCGGTCGGCCAATTCCTTGAAGCGGGCAAAGGCCCGGTTCAGTTGCTCGCCATCGAGGTGATAGCCCATCTGCTCCAACTTGTCGACAAAGGCATGGCGGCCCGAGTGTTTGCCCAGGACCAACGTGCTCTGGGCCAGGCCGATGGTCTTGGCGTCCATGATCTCGTAGGTCAGGCGGTTCTTCAAGATGCCGTCCTGGTGGATGCCCGCCTCGTGGGCAAAGGCGTTGGCCCCCACGATGGCTTTGTTGGCCTGCACGGCCAGCCCGGTGTAGTTGGACACCATACGGCTGGTGGGATAGATCTCGGTGGTGTTGATGTTGGTGGTCACGCCGAAATATTGCCGCCGGGTGTAGAGGGCCATGACGATCTCTTCCAGGGCGGCGTTGCCGGCCCGCTCGCCCAGACCGTTGATGGTACACTCCACCTGGCGCGCCCCCTCCAGAACGCCGGCCAGACTGTTGGCCACGGCCATGCCCAGGTCGTTGTGGCAATGGGTGGAGATGATGGCCTTCTCGATGCCCGGCGTGTTCTGGCGGATGCCCCGGATGAGGGCGCCGAACTCAAAGGGGGTGGTGTAGCCCACGGTATCGGGGATGTTCACGGTGGTGGCGCCGGCGGCGATGGCCACCCCCAGCACCTGGTAGAGGAATTCGGGATCGGAGCGGCCCGCGTCCTCCGGCGAGAACTCGATGTCCTCACAGAGGGACTTGGCATAGGCCACCATCTCCCGCGTGCGCTCGATGACCTGTTCGCGGGTCATGCGCAGCTTGTGCTGCATGTGGATATCGGAGGTGGCAATAAAGACATGAATGCGCTTCCGCTCGGCCTCGCGCACGGCCTCCCAGGCCGCGTCAATATCGCTTTTGACGCACCGGGCCAGGCCACAGATGGTGGGCCCCCTAACTTCGCGGGCGATGCGCCGCACCGCCGCCAGATCGCCCGGCGAGGAGGCGGGGAACCCGGCCTCGATCACATCCACGCCCAAGCGGGCCAGTTGTTTGGCGATCTCTAACTTTTCGTCCTCGTTCAAGGTGGCGCCGGGAGATTGTTCCCCATCGCGCAGTGTGGTATCGAAAATGATCACATGATCCAAATCCATGGTGTTTCCCTCCTGGAGATTTTGGGGCATTGCTTGGGCCAACATCCCTTGGGCGGACCTCCCGACCCATCTGCGCCGCTGCCCTGGCGGCGCGGGGTCCCTTTAGGAGGCCCGCCGAAGTAGCGGCAGCTCCAAGCTATCGAGCAGAGCCTGGAAGCTGGCCTCGATGATGTTCACCGAGCAGCCCACCGTGGTCCAGGAGCGTTCGCCATCGCTGGCGTCGATGAGCACGCGGGTCAAGGCAGCGGTGGCAGACTTCTCATCAAGGATACGCACCTTATAGTCCGTCAATTGCACTTTGTCCAATTCGGGATAAAAGGGCAACAACGCTTTGCGCATGGCCCGGTCCAGCGCGTTGACCGGGCCGTTCCCCTCGGCGGCGGTGTGAATCGTCTCGCCGCCCACCTGGGCCTTGACCGTCGCCTCGGCCAAGATATCCTTCTCCGAGCGTTTCTCCACCAGCACCAAGAAATCCAACACCTCGAAAGGCGGGCGATAACCGGGCTGAGAGCGCCGCACCAAGAGCTCAAAGGACCCTTCCGCCCCCTCGAACTGGAACCCTTGGCTCTCCAAATCCTTCACCCGCTGGGCGATGCGGCGGATCTCGCTGGCGCTGAGCTCCACCTCCAGGGCCAACTCGGTCAGTTTGTGGACGATGTTGCTGCGCCCAGAGAGCTCGGAGACGAGGACGCGCATCTTGTTGCCCACCAGGGCCGGATCGATGTGCTGATAGCTATCGGCCACCTTGCTCAGCGCGCTGACGTGCAACCCCGCCTTGTGGGCAAAGGCGCTGGCGCCCACGTAAGGGGCATGTTCATCGGGGCGCAGGTTGGCGATCTCGGAGATATAATGGGCGGCCGCGGTGAGGATGGTCAGGTCACCGTTGGCCAGGGCCTGGTAGCCCATCTTTAATTGCAGGTTGGGGATTACCGTACATAAATTGGCGTTGCCGCAGCGTTCGCCGTAGCCGTTGATGGTGCCTTGCACATGGGTGGCGCCGGCCTCCACCGCCACCAAGGTGTTGGCCACGGCCACGCCGGTGTCATCGTGGGCATGCATGCCGAGGACGGCATCGGGCAGCGCTTGGCGCACGGCGGCCACGATGCGGCCCACCTCCGAGGGCAGGGTGCCGCCGTTGGTATCGCAAAGGACCAGGCAATCTGCCCCGGCCTCGGCGGCGGCGCGCAAGGTCTCCAGGGCATAGGTGGCATCGAGCTTGTAGCCGTCGAAAAAGTGCTCGGCGTCGAACAGCACCTCGCGCCCGGCGGCCTTCAAGTAGCCCACCGTCTCGCGGATCATGCGCAGGTTCTCATCCAGGGTGGTGCCCAGCACCGCAG
>DAOTZU010000086.1:0-6953 GCA_034433995.1 Anaerolineae bacterium | reverse complement strand
CCCGCTGCGTGCTGGGCACAGAACAGCCCCGTGTGACGCCCCAAGAGGCGCTAGAAGCGTTGCGCCTGGCCCTGGCCGCCCTGGCATCCATCACCGATGGCCGGCCGATGGCGCTATGAGGGGAGGTGATGCTGCCATGTTGCGCTTGGGATTGTGGAGCCTGGCCCATCTGCATGCGGCGAGCTACTTGAACGTCTTGCAGCAACGCAAGGATATCTCCTTCGTGGGCTTGAGCGATGAGGATCCTGCCCGCGGAGCGGCGGTGGCCCAAGAACGGGGTTTGACCTTCTTTGAGGATCCGGCCGAGCTACTCCGCCGGGTAGATGCGGTGATCATCACCTCGGCCAACGCCGACCATTGCGCCATGGCCTTGCAGTCGGCCCGGGCCGGCGTCTCGGCCCTGGTGGAGAAACCCTTGGCCACCACCCTGGCTGATGCCAAGACCATGATCCACGCCTTTGCTCAGGCCGGCCTGATCTTGGCCACCGCCTTCCCCTGCCCCTTTAGCCCCGCCTTTGAGGCCCTCTTGGCCGCGGCGCGCCGTGGCGACCTGGGGCGCATTCTGGCCATCCGCGCCACTAACCGGGGCGTCATGCCGGGCGGATTTTTCATCCAACTGGACCGTTCCGGCGGCGGCGCGGTGATGGACCACACGGTGCACGTGGCCGATCTTTTGCGCCGCCTGACGGCCAGCGAGGCCGTGCGCGTCTATGCCGAGGTGGGCCATGGCCTTTACCACCAGGCATGGGACGATAGCGGCCTCTTGACCATCGAGTTCGAGGACGGCGCCTTTGCCACGTTGGATTGCAGTTGGAGCCGTCCCGCCTCCTTCCCCACTTGGGGCGACGTTACCTTGAAAGTGGTAGGCGAGCGGGGCAACGCCACGGCCGATCTTTTCGGGCAACACGTGCAGGTTTACCCGGCAGCCAAGAACCCGGCTTATTGGCAACCCTGGGGCTCAAACCTAGATGAGCTGATGATCCAGGATTTTAGCCAAGCGCTGCAACGCAAACGCCCGCCCCGCAGCACGGGCATGGACGGTCTGCGCGCCCTGGAGATCACCCTGGCCGCCTACGCCTCCGCCCAGCGAGGGCAACCCGTGGCCTTGGAGGAGCTGCGCGCATAAAAAATGATGCCTGCCTCCCATCTGGAGAGACAGGCATGCATCGGTGAATCCCCTGCTCAAGGGGCCGACGGTGCATCCTCGCCGTTGGTCCCTTTTTTCTGTTCCGCTTCCCGGAAAGGCTTGCGCAGCCAGCGTTCTTCGATCACCACTACCCAGCGAAGAACGCCGAAAACCAACACCCCGCCGACGCCGGCGACGAGGTACATCCCCAGGCCGGCGGCCATACCCAGCGCCGCCGCCGCCCACAGGGCCGCCGCCGTGGTCAGCCAGCGCACCTCGCCCCTGGATTGGAGGATGACCCCCGCCCCCAGAAAACCTATACCCTGAACGATGCCCGACATGGCGCGGGTGGCGTCAAGCGGCTCACCGGCGCGCAGGGCGGCCCCTTGGGCCGCCAGAACATAGATGGCCGCCGAGAGGGAGACCAACATTAACGTGCGCAGGCCGGCCGGTTTGCCCCGGGTCTCCCGCTCCCAGCCGATGATCCCGCCCAGCACCCCCGCCGCGACGAGCCGCAGAGTGACCTCCCACCAAGGCAACATGACCCTATCCTCTTGTCAGGGAATGATAGCCCGCATTGTAGAGGCCATCATCGTGCCCGTCAAGCAGGATGTGTGCCGGCAACCTGGACGACCCACGGCGTGGCCTCCCCCGCCGTGACCACCGGCACCACCAGCCCGCCGAACGCCGTCGGCACGCAGGGGACGGCCTGCCCGTTCACCCAGGCCTGCGCCCCAGCTGCCTCCGCGCCGGCGATCAAGATGCTCCCCTGGTGCCCCGCTGGGCGGCGCACCACACCGCTCAACGCGCGCCGGGCCGCGTCCCAACGGACGTCCTCCAGCTCCATGCCGCAACTCTGGTGGAAGGTCGTCCCCACCACCCAGGGATGCGGCCGGGTCTCACGCAAAGCCAGCAGCTTGACCCCCGGCCCAAAGAAGGCCACCTCCAAGTGCCCCGCCTCGTCCGTGGTCACCAAGCGCTGTTGATCTCCGGGATGGCGATAGCCGTGGGGGTTGGCGATGGGGTTGGGCAGTTGGCCCAGGAAGGAGCCGGACCAGAATTCGTAGGCCCAGTAGGTCTTGCTCTTATCCAGGCCCAGCCGCTCCCAGGGGATCTTGAAGCGGGCGATCTGCCCCTTCTTGGCCTCGCGGTAATCGAACAGGGCCAAGAGCTGCCAGCGATCCCAACCGTTGGCCAGGGGCAGGAGCCAAGCGCAACCGGCCTCCCCTTGCGCGCTCCCCGTGGGGCCGGGGTGCTCGCCGGTGCACATCTCGGTATAACTCAAGGTCTCAGCGGTGAGGGGCTCGAACAGGTCCAACACCTTGGCCGCCTGGCCCAGCGGCGGCAACGTGGCCAGGAGCACCTGCCAGCGCTCCTCCGGGAGGGAGATCAGCTCATCGCCGATATCCACCTGGCCGCCACACATAAAGGTGGCCGTGGCCCGCACACGGGCCTCGTCCAGGGTGCCCGGCAGCCCCACGCAAAGACAGGAGGGCTGGATGATGGCCCAGCGCTTGTTCTTGAACAGGTGGCAGGCCACGCTGAGATAATCATCCCGGAGCACATCCCAGCCCACATAGCCGGTGTTGCCCGTATCGTTGCACGTATAGAGCAGCTCATAAAGGCCCATGGCGGCGGTCTCGGTGCCGCAATTGAGCCAGGTGGATTTCTCCCCTTGGGAATCTATCGCCTGGCGGATGATCCGGGCCCCGATCCGCGCCGCCTCCAACCCGCCGCCGGCCACGATGCGCGGGTTGTGGCGCCGCCGCGCGCGGGGGCTGGTGACGATGCCGATGAAATCGGTCTTGTAATAGCGCACGCCCCGGGCCGCCAAAGAGGCCATGTTGCGCCGCAGCCACTCTTGCGCGGCCGGATGGGTCAGGTCCAGGCAATAGACCTTGCCGTGGGGCTCCCAGAACCAGGTGCCGGTATCCAACGGCTGGCCGTTCTCATCTTGGATCAGCCACTCGGGATGCTCGCGGACCAGCGGGTCGAACTCGCTGATGGAGAAGGGCGCCACCCACGTGCCCAGTTTCAGGCCGTATTCCCGCAGCCGCTCGGCGAGCCACTGGAGACCGTGGGAGAATTGATCGTTCTCCCGGAACGCGGAGGGGAGATACCCCTCCTCCCAGCCCAGGTCCAGGAGCATGGTCTCCAGCCCCAACGCCTTGAGCCTTTGGGCGCCCAAGGCGGCGTTGGCCAGGCAACGCTCCTCGCTCACCCCCAGGCGGTAGGGATACCAGCTACACCAGGTGACCGGGGGCCTGGCCGGCGGCGTGATGGCATACTGGCGCTGCACCAGCTCGCCATAGGTGGCCAAAAGGGCGTCCGGGTCCTGGCCCAGCAGCAAGACCACCTGCTCCAGCTCGGTCTCGCCAGGGTCCACAAGGGTATCGCCGCCATCGAAGCCGATGCCCCACGGTATAGCGCCCTCTTGCGGCGCGCAGCTCTGCATAATGACGCTGTTCCAGCGCTCGAAGGTGAGATAGCCCACCAACAAGGCGCGGCGGTCGGTGGGGTTGTAAAGCAGCCATTCCGGCCGCGAGTAGATGACCTCTCGGATCTCATTCCAGGGGCGCACCGCGCCCACATAGCCACCGTCCTGGTAGATGCGGCACCGCTCCTGGTCTTGGCCGAAGCGCAGCTCCCCGCGGTGGGCCTCCTCCACCGCCAACAGCGCCACCCGATTCAGAGTGATGGGAGAGCCGGAGAGATTAACCAGCGTGGCCCGCAAAACGAGGCCCCCCTGAGGGCCGGCGCTGAAGCGCAGGATCAGCTTGAGGGGCGCCGGGGCAAAATCGTTGACCACCAGACGTATCGGCCGGCCGCCCTCCCTCGCCTCCTGGAACGTGACCGCAGTGGGGCGCAATTCCCGGCCATCCACGGTGAGGGCGCTGGCCAAGGGGCCAAGGTGGAGCGCCGGCCAATCCGGCGCGCACAAAATGAGGTCGCTCCCGCGGGGAGCGACCTGCAGAAACCCATGCTGCGCAACGTTGTTTTCCATAAACACCTCTTTTAACCTTTGATGGCCCCGGTGAGCATCCCCTTGGCAAAGTATTTTTGCAGGAAGGGGTAGACCAAGAGGATGGGGATGGTGGCGATGACCACGGTGGCCATCTTGAGCGTCTCGCTGGGGATCTGCTTCAATAGTTCCACATCTTTGAGCATGGAGATATCTTGGCCTGATATGCCCGTGGTCTGGGCAAAAGCCAACACGTTCTGCAGGACCATGGCCACAGGGTAGAGCTTGGGGTTGCGCACATAGATCACCGAGGTCATGAAATCGTTCCAGTGGCCCACGCCGTTGAACAAGCCCAACGCCGCATAGACAGGCGTGGAGAGGGGCAACACCACCCGCAAGAGGATTTGCAGCTCATCGGCGCCATCCAGGCGCGCCGCCTCCTCCAGCTCCTTGGGCAGCTCCATGAAGAACTGGCGAAAGATGAAAATACTCCACGGCCCCACGGCGCCGGGGACCACATACATCCAAAAGCGGTTGATCAACCCCAATTGTTTGCATAGCACATAGTAGGGGATCAGCCCAGGGCCAAAGAGGAAGGAGACAATGAACATGGTGATCCAGGTCCTGCGCCCCAGGAGATAGGGCTTGGAGAGGGCATAGCCGGCCAAGCTGCAGAGGGTCAGGTGCAACATCACCCCCACCAGCACCCGGGCCACGCTAATCATTAACGCCGACTGCATCTGGCCCGTGCTCAGCGCCAATTGATAGGCGTAAAAGGTGATCTTGGGCGGGAACATCACATAGCCGCCGTACTGGCGCAGCACCACCTCCGGCGTGAGGGAAGCCGAGACGACGAACAAAAAGGGCACGATACAGATCAGCGCCACCAGGATGACGATGGCATGGGCGAACACCTGGTAGATCTTTTCGCTCAAGGTCATTTTCATAGCGAGCTACCCCCTCTACCAGATGCCCTGGCCGGCGTATTTCTTGGCCAATTTATTGGCGCCCAAGATCAAGAGCAACCCCACCACCGATTTCCAAAAGCCCACCGCCGTGCCCAGGCTGAAATCGGCGCCCAAGAGACCCTTGCGAAAGACCCAGGTATCGATGATATCGCCCACGTCGTAGGTGAGGGGCGTCATAAAGAGGTACACCTGCTCGAAACCGGCGTTCAACAGGCCCGAGATGCTGAGGGTGAGGAGCAGCGTCACCACGGGCTTGATCCCCGGCAGGGTGATGTACCACATGCGGTGGTACCATTCGGCGCCATCCACAATGGCCGCCTCGTACAGCTCCACGTCAATGCCCGAGAGGGCCGCCAGATAGATGATGGTGCCCCAGCCCACCTCCTTCCAGATGCCGCTAAAGACCACCAGAGGGCGGAAGTAGCGGCTATCAATAAAAATATCGGGCGGGTTGAGGCCGATGCGCCGTAGATAGGTAATAAGCACGCCGCTGCTGGGTGAAAAGATGGCCAGGACGATGCCCCAGACGATGGGCCAGGAGAGAAAGTGGGGCAGATAGGTCACCGATTGACACGCCCGCCGCACCTGGCTGATGCGCAGATCGTGGGTGAGGATGGCCAGGATGATGGGCGGAAAGAAGCCGAACCCCAGGCGCATGAGGCTGATGATGATGGTGTTACGCAGCACCTGCCAGCAATCGGGGGCGGCCATGGCCCGTTTCATGGTGGCAAAGCCGATCCACGGGCTCTTCCAGATGCCCAACATGATCTTGTAATCTTTGAACACCAGCGGGATGGTCAATAGCGTCGGGTAAAAGTTGAACACCACCGTCCAAATCACCGCCGGCGCCAAGAGCACGAACAACAGCCACTGCAAGCGCAAGGTGGCCCAGAAGCCCCGCTTGCGCTCGGCCCGCACCCGCGGCAGGGCGACAGCGGCCTTGAGTGTGGTTTCTGCCATCGCTCCTATTTCCTTCTCGTGGAATATCTCACCGTTTCCCCCGTAGCCTAGGGGCCTTGTGCCCGTCATGAAACACGCCCACAAGGGGCTAGGCTACGCACTTATGCTGCGCCCGTCCAGCACGCCCACGAGGGGCTCGGCGACAGGGCCGCCAATCTATGGCGATGGGGCGAGCACTGATGTGCTCGCCCCATCCTCAGCATGCCCTGCGTCCTCTACCGGGGCGCATCGGGCGAGCTACGCCATCAGAGCGGAATGCGCGGGTCGATGCCCGTGACCTTGGCGCCGGCCTTTTGCAGGTCGGCCAGGGTCGCCTTCAGTTGCTCGCCGGCCTTGAACTTGGTGATCAAGTCCTTGACGTAGGCATCCCACTCGGAGAGCGGCCGCTGACCCATGACGAACTTGAGCTCGTTGGCTGCGATCTCCTTGCCCAGGTCCGCCTGGACGTTGGGATCTCCCTTGATGGTGACGCTGGTATAATATTGGATCCCCGTCAGCTTGGACCACCAGACATACCAGTAATCCTTCATGTGGTACTCTTTGCCGGTAGCGATCTTGATGGCAACATCCTCCAACCGCCCGCACCCGGCCCAGGAGTAGCCCGCCTTGCTCCAGACGCAAACGGCCCACGGCCGCCATTCGCCCAGGCTGGAGCGGATTTTTTCATCCTTCAGCCAGGGGCAACGCTGCTGGTCGGCCTCTTTCGCGGCGGCAACATCATCCTTAGTCCAGCCGACGACGGTGACGAAGGGACCGTCCTCTTTGAACTCGCGGACGATGCAATCCGCGTTCTCAAAGGGCGGGTCCATCTTGTAGGGACGATGGTAGGTGGCCTTGAACAGGCACCCGTAAGGGTTGGCGAACTGATCCTGGATGTGCAGCACCCGCTTGAGCTTCCCCTCGTCCTTCAGCAAAGCGGCGGAGAGCTGCTCCGAGA
>DAOTZU010000085.1:0-2844 GCA_034433995.1 Anaerolineae bacterium | reverse complement strand
ATGGCAATCCTGTTCGATTATCTGCCGGTTCCCATACGCTGCGTTTCAAGGTTCGGGAAGCTAATGCCCGACTTGATTGTATTTTATTGACGAATGATACAGGATATATTCCTGGCGTAACGTTCCCTTGTCCCTGAAAGCAATGGTTGGCAGAAGCTGGCAAGAAACGGGGGCAAAACAGCTTTGCCAGAGTAGGTTCATATGTTCTGCTTTAGCCGCGCACCGGCCCCTTTTGCGCGCGCTCATAGAGCTCCCGCCAGGCGGGGCTGCCGTCGTCGGGGAGGATATCCAGGCGCACGCCGCGATGGAAGAGGGGCTGGTTGCCGGCGGCGAAATCGTTCCAACACCACTGGCCCGGCGCATAGTACATCTTGGCCCCCGATTCCCAGGAGACGCAGTAGATATTGCGCGGCGGATCGGGACGGTAGCCCGGCTCCACCCGATAGCGGGCGATGGCCTCCTCGTCCGGCTCCACGCCCAATCCAGGCGCCTCGGGCACGCGGGCCAAGCCATCCTTGACGGTGATCCGCTCCTGGATCAGGTCGTCCATGTAAATCTCGCTGCAGGAGATGGCCGGCCAGATGGCGTGGGTGAGGGTGGCGCCGAAATGCAGCATGAAGGCGGTGGTGAACCCCGTGCCCACCATCTGCAAGAAGAAAGGCTTGTTCATCTGGGCGGCCAGGGTGGACTGTTGCCGCAGGGAGTTGGCCCCGCCGCCGATGACGAACCCGTCGCAGACCTCGTCGCGGATGGCCGTCTGGATGGGCGGGGTGCCGTAATGCATGGCGATGGGCCGGGTGATCTTGCGCCGCAACTGGGCGTTGCCCTCCACATCGCCCTGGGGGATGGGCGTCTCAAAGATGCTCACCTGCGGGATCTCTTCCAGCTCCAAGAGATACGGCGCGGCGGTGGAGGCGTTCAAAAGAAAACTGTTGAAATCGGCATCAAAGCGGAAATCGGAGGGCACCACATCGGCCAAGATCTCGATCTGGGCCAGATAGTCCCTCCAAGGCCGGGCCTTGAGCTTGGCGCTCAGGTAACCCAGGCTCAATGCCTCGCGCATCTCGGCGATCCAATCCTCGGTGGAGAAATCCAAGCACCACCAGGAGATGGGGCACCACTCCCGCACCTTGGGCCCCAGGAGCCGGTAACACGGCACCTCCAGCGCCTTGCCCACCAGGTCGTAGACGGCCATCTGCAGGCCGGCGCCCAGGCGATCGTCCCAGAGGAGCTCAAAAGGCGAGCAGCCGATGACCCGCTGGACCTGCTCTTCGGGCACGCGGCTCCAGGTGTAATAGCACATGGTCTCGCCATAACCCACCAGGGATGAGTTGGTGTGCAGGCGCAGGATCTCGAACACGGTCCAATCCCAGTTTTCGCGGGTGAGGTGCCGCGCATGGCGTGGCTTCAAGGGCACCTCAACCCATGTGCGTTCGACGCGCTCGATCTTGAGTTTGTACATCATGCCCCCTTTGCATAGATGATCTGGCCGCCGTAGAGGGTCAGCTCACAGGTGAGCTGCCACGGCCCCTCCAGTGTCTGCCCAAGGCAATCCACGAAGGAGAATGCGCCCTCGCGCAAGGTGAACAGGGCGATATCCGCCGGGCTGCCCGGCGCCAAAGTGCCCAAGGTTGGCTCGCCCAAGGCGCGGGCGGGGTTGCAGGTGGCGCGGGCCAAGGCGTCCTCCAAGGGCAGGCCGAGGTTCAGGAATTTGCTGATGGTGGTGGGGAAATCCTTGACCGGTTTCTCCACGTTGGCATAGTAAAGGTCGGTGCTGAGGCTATCCGGCAGGAAATCCTGGGCCATGGCCTTGCGGGCCACGTCAAAGGCGAAGCTGCCCGCGCCGTGGCCCAGGTCAAAGAGCACGCCGCGCCGTCGTGCCTCCCACACGCAGGGCCGCACCCGGCCGGCCTCGTCGAGGATGCCCTGGTCGTGGGGGGTGTAGGTGTGGGTGACGATATCCCCCGGGCCCAAGTAAGCGAGCACCTCAGCCAGAGGCGGTGGCTGCATGGAGATGTGCACGGCGATGGGCAGGCCCACCCGGTCGGCCACCTGGCGCGCCGCCCCCAGGGCGTGATGGGCCCACTGGCCCACCATGGCCCCGGAGGTAAAGACCTTGATGCCGCGAATGTGCTCGCGGTTCTCCTCGATGGTGCGCACCGTATCGGCGAGATCCACATATTGCCCGTAGCGCTCCACGTAATAGGGCGTGTGGATGGCGATGGTGCCCAAGGAGGCGATATTGAGGAACAAGCGCAGCCGGATGGCCGTTTTCTTGATGGCTTGTTCCCGGTACCAGGGAAAGGTAAAGGCGCCGACGCTGCCCATATCCACCGCCGTGGTCACCCCGGCCTGCGGGCATACGTCGTTGGCCTGCACCACCTTGGTGTGCAGCTCAAAACCCAGGTGGGTGTGCAGGTCCACCAGGCCGGGCACCACCAGTAGCCCCTGGGCCATGATGACACGTTGGGCCTGGGTGGGCGCAATATCGCGTTCGATGGCGGCTATCTTGCCCTGGGAGATGGCCACGTCGTACATCCCGCGCACGTTGCGGGCGGGGTCGAACACTTGGCCCCCCTTGATCAACACCTCGTATAAGGCCATGCTGCTCCTTTCGCGTTACTGCCCAAGCGCCTGCGCCAGCCAGCCCAGGCTGCGCAAGGGCATCAAGCCGTAATTGTAGAAATAGAGGCCCTCGGCGCCGGCCTCCCAGGCGGCGCGCACTTTGGCGGCCAGGTTCTCGGCGCTGGGGGAAAGGTGCGGCGTGGCCTCCAGGCCGATGGCCAGGCGCACATCGGGCCCCACAGCCGCCCGGGCTGCGCGCACATCGCGGGTCACCTCCTC
>DAOTZU010000084.1:0-5711 GCA_034433995.1 Anaerolineae bacterium | reverse complement strand
ACGCCCCTGGACGGCGGGATCACTATTTCCGCGTCAAGCCCATCTTGGAATAGGGTTTGCGCGCCCGTTTGCCATCTATCCACCGGGAGGTAACCGCCCTTGGAGCTGTACGAACTGACCATCCACCAGGCCCACGAGCTGTTGCGCCAAAGGCAGATTTCCTCCGTTGAGCTGACCCGCGCCGTCTTGGAGCGCGTCGCACGGGTGGACGATCGTATCCGGGCTTATCTGCGGCTCACCCCTGAGACGGCCCTGGCCGAGGCCGCCGAGGCCGACCGCCGGCGCGCCCAGGGGGAGGATCACCCCTTGCTGGGCATCCCCTTGGCCATCAAAGATGTCCTCTGCACCAAGGGGCTGGAGACGACCTGCGGTTCGCGCATTTTGCAGGGCTTCAAGCCCCCCTACGATGCCACCGTGGTGGCCAAGCTGCGGCGGGCCGGCAGCGTGATCTTGGGCAAGACCAACACCGATGAATTCGCCATGGGTTCTTCCACCGAGAACTCGGCCTATTTCACCACCCACAACCCTTGGGACCTGGGCCGTGTTCCGGGCGGCTCCAGCGGGGGCAGCGCGGCCGCCGTGGCCGCCGATGCCTGCCTGGGCGCCCTGGGCACCGATACGGGCGGCAGCGTGCGCCAGCCGGCGGCCTTTTGCGGCGTGGTGGGGCTGAAGCCCACCTACGGGCGGGTCTCGCGCTATGGGTTGGTGGCCTTTGCCTCCTCCTTGGACCAGGTGGGGCCCCTCACCAAGGATGTCACCGATAGCGCCATCCTCCTGGGCGCCATCGCCGGGCACGATCCCCGCGATGCCACCTCGGCTGACCTCCCTGTGCCCGACTATACCGCTACGTTGGGGCTGGGCGTCAAGGGGATGCGCTTGGGCGTGCCACGGGAATATTTCGCCGCCGGGATGCAGCCGGAGGTGGAGCAGGCAGTGCGCGGGGCGCTGGAAATCTGGGCCAGCTTGGGCGCCGAGATCGTCGAGGTCTCGTTGCCCCACACCGAATATGCCCTGCCGGTGTATTATCTCCTGGCTCCGGCCGAGGCCTCGGCCAATTTGGCCCGCTACGATGGCGTGCGCTATGGTTTTTCCCATCCTGGGGCGGAGGATATCTGGGATATGTACCGCCGCACCCGCCAGGAAGGGTTCGGGGCCGAGGTCAAGCGCCGTATCATGTTGGGCACGTATGCCCTTTCGGCGGGCTATTACGATGCCTATTATCTGAAGGCCCAGAAGGTGCGGACCTTGATCAAACAGGATTTTGACCGCGCCTTTGCCCAGTGCGACGCGCTGATCGCCCCGACCACCCCCACCACGGCCTTTCGCATCGGCGAGAAGGTCCAGGACCCCTTGCAGATGTACCTCAGCGATATTTTTACCCTGTCCCTCAACTTGGCCGGGGTCTGTGGCATCTCTATCCCCTGCGGTTTCGCCAATGGGCTGCCCGTCGGTGTGCAGGTCTTGGGCGATGCGTATGCCGAGGAGACCATCTTGCGGGTGGCCTATGCCTACGAGCAGGCGACGACCTGGCACCGTCGCACTCCTCCGCTATGAGGCGCGAGCGGCGCGGGTCCATCCAAAGACGGAGGCTCATCGGACAATGAAAGTCATCATCCCTCTGGCCGGTTTCGGCAAGCGCATGCGCCCCCACACCTGGTCCAAGCCCAAACCCCTGCTCAACGTGGCCGGCAAGCCCATCCTGGGGCACATCCTGGACAAGCTCGCCCCCCTGGAGATCACCGAGGCGGTGTTCATCGTCGGCTGGCTGGGGGAGCAGATTCAAGAGTATGTCCAGGCCCATTATCGCTTTCCGGCCCATTACGTGGTGCAAAAGGAGCTCAAAGGGCAGGCCCACGCCCTTTATCTGGCCAAAGAACACCTCAGCGGCCCCTGTCTGATCATCTTTGTGGATACCCTCTTTGAGGCCGATCTGACCCATCTGGCCGAGCGACAGGAGGATGGCGTCCTTTTTGTCAAGGAGGTGGAGGATCCGCGCCGCTTTGGCGTGGTCATCGAGGAGGCCGGCCGGGTGGTGCGCTTGATCGAGAAACCCCAGGGGTTCGAGCACCGCAAGGCGGTGATCGGCCTGTACTATATCCGCGATGGCGCGGCCCTGGTCGAGGCCATCACTTATCTTCTGGACCACCATTTACAGACCAAAGGCGAGTATTACCTGGCCGATGCTTTACAGATCATGATCGATCGGGGGGCGCATTTTGTGGCCGAGACGGTGCCGGTGTGGGAAGATTGCGGCGAGCCGGAGACCCTCTTGCACACCAACCGTTACCTGCTGGAGCATGGCCACGCCCAGGTGGTCCCCGTCCAGGATGCGCTGCTGATCCCACCGGTGTACATCGCGCCCACGGCCAAGATCGAGAACGCCATTGTGGGCCCCTATGTCACCCTCTGCGAGGATGTGCAGCTCCGCAACGCCATCATCCGCGATGCCATCGTGGACGCGGGCTCGGTGATCGAGAATGTGGTCATCGAGCATTCCCTCATCGGGCGGTACGCCCGGATCAAAGGGGCCTTCCGCAGGCTGAATATCGGCGATAACGATTCCATTGACCTCAACGAAGAGACGGTCTGATTATCATCAAAGGAGATGAGCATGATTATCGGGGTGCCCAAAGAGATCAAGGATAAAGAGTATCGTGTGGCGCTGACGCCCGGCGGGGCGGAATCGTTGGTGCACGCCGGCCACCAAGTGCTGATCGAGCGCGGGGCGGGGGTGGGCAGCGGTTTCAGCGACGAGCAGTATGCTCAGGGCGGGGCCACCATCGTCGCCAGCGCCGCCGAGGCCTACCAGGCGGAGATGGTCCTGAAGGTCAAGGAGCCTTTGCCCGCTGAATATGCCTACCTGCGTCCTGGCTTGATCCTCTTTACCTACCTGCACCTGGCCGCGGATGAGCGGCTCACCCGTACCTTGGTGGAGCGCCAGGTGCGCGCCATCGCCTATGAGACGGTGCAGCTCGCCAACGGTTCGCTGCCGCTCCTCACGCCTATGAGCGAGGTGGCAGGCAGGATGGCCGTGCAGATCGGCGCCCATTATCTGCAAGAGACGGAAGGCGGCCGGGGCATTTTGCTCGGCGGCGTGCCCGGCGTGCGGCCGGCCAGCGTGGTCATCTTGGGAGGGGGCACCGTGGGCACCAACGCGGCCCAGATCGCCCTGGGGATGGGCGCCCGGGTGACGGTGATTGATGTCAACCTGGAGCGCCTGCGTTATCTGGACCAGGTGATGCGCGGCAATTTGAGCACCATCGCCTCCAACCGGCGTAACATCGCCGAGGCGGTGCGCCGCGCGGAATTGGTCATCGGGGCCGTCCTGTTGCCCGGCGCCAAGGCGCCGCGCTTGGTGACGGAGGAGATGATCGCCTCCATGGCGCCTGGATCGGTGGTCATTGATGTGGCCGTGGACCAAGGCGGGTGCATCGAGACCATCCAGCCCACCAGCCATAGCGCCCCTACCTATACCGTCCACGGCGTGATCCATTATGCCGTGCCCAATATCCCCGGCGCTGTGCCGCGCACGTCCACCTATGCCCTCTCCAACGCCACCTTGCCGTATGTGCTCAAGCTGGCCGAGTTGGGATTGGAGGAGGCCATCCGCAAAGATGAGGCGCTGCGCCTGGGGGTCAACACCTATGGTGGCCATGTGACCCACAAGGCGGTGGCCGAGACTTTTGGCCTGGCCTACCGGCCGGTGATGGAGCTGATCTAGCCCTTTAGGGGCGATCTTGTGTCCGGCGCGAGGCCGGACCGAGGGAGTGAAGAGGATGACGACTCGAGCAATGCCCCCGTGGCGGCGCGCCTGGCTGTGGGGGGTACTTTTGGTGATCTATATGGCGGTTTCGGCCTGCTCTTGCGGCAATCTGTTGGCCAAGCGCCAGGGCCAGCGCCCCAGCCCCACCCCCAAGGTGGCCGCGAAAGGCGCAGAGGTGACCCTCGCCCCTTCCATCACGCCCAAGGCCACGTTGCCGGTGCCCACCAAGGCGCCCTCGGCGGCGCCGGGGAGCGGGTTGGCCGCCATCCCCAAGGAGCCCAATAAGGATTTCACCGTCGTTTGGAGCGAACAAGAGATCAACGAATATTTGGCCGATCAAGTGTTCACAGATCAGGGCGTTAGCGTGCGCGATGCGCGCCTCACCCTCACCCCTGATCTGGCCATCGCCCAGTTCACGGCCACCCAAAAGGATACGGGCCTCACCATCGGGTTGACGGTGCAGGGCACCTTTGTCGTGGCCGATGGCAAGGCTTATTTGCGGGTGGAGAATGTCTCATTGGATCCTTCGGTCACGGGCTTCACCCGAACCATCGCCAAATCGCTCATCGAACAGATCCTGCAGCAGATGTCCCAACCGCAAGGTATCCCCATCCCGGTGGACAATATCATTTTTCAGGAGATCCGTCTGGGGCAGGGGCAGATCACCATCGTCGGGCGCACCCGTTAGCTCCTGTAGCCCAACTTGGCCAAGGCCTGGGCGATGGCCTCGTGGTCGCTCCAAGGATGCTCCAAGGTGCCGAAGCACATGGAGCGCTCGTGGCCCTTGCCGGTGACGAGCACCACGTCGCCCTTTTGGGCCAACGCCAGGGCCTGGGCGATGGCCTCGGCGCGGTCGGCGACGCGCCAAAAATCCTTTCCTTCCACACGGCCGGCCCGGAGGCAGCCGGCCGCGATCTCGTCCATGATGTCCTCCACCGACTCGGTGCGGGGGTCCTCCGCTGTGAGCACCACTTGATCGGCCAGGCGGCCGGCCACCTCGCCCATCCACGGGCGCTTGGCCCGGTCACGCAGGCCGGCGCAGCCAAAGACCACGATCACCTGCCCCTCGGCCAGTTCCCGCGCCGTGGTTAAAGCGTTCTCCAAGGCGTTGGGCGTGTGGGCAAAATCCACGATCACGGTAAAAGGCTGACCCAGGTGGAGACGCTCCATCCGCCCTCTGACGCCCTGCACCCGCGCCACGCCCTCCTGGATGGCGGCAGGAGCCAGCCCCAGGGCATAGGCCACGCTCACGGCGGCGAGGATGTTGGCCACGTTGTAGCGCCCCACCAAGGGCGAGCGGAGGGGGATCGCGGCGGCAGGGGTCACGGCCAAAAAATGCAGGCCGGCGGGGGAAATGGAGATATCTCGCGCCGTCACCTGGGAGGGTTGGCGCAGGCCGTAGCTGATCTGCTGCTCCACAGGGATGGCCCGTAGATAGTCATAAGCTGCGTCGTCGGCGTTGAGCACGGCCACCTTGGGCATCCCCGGCTTGCGCGCTGCCGTGAGAAGCGCGCGAAAGAGCAGCGCCTTGGCCTCGCGGTAGGCCTCGTAGGTGCCGTGGTAATCCAGATGGTCGTGGGTGATGTTGGTCACCACGGCCATATCGTATTCGCAGGCCGTGACCCGGTGTTGGGCTAGGCCGTGGGAGGTGGTCTCCAAAACGGCGTACTCTGTGCCCACCGCCACCATCTGGGCCAAGTAACCCTGCAACTCGGGCGCGTCGGGGGTGGTGGTGTGAAAACCGGTATCCAACTCCACGCCGCCGATCTCGGCGGCCACCGAATCAATGGAGGCCACCTTGTGCCCTGCCGCCCGCAGGATGCCGGCGATGAGGCGCACGGTGGTGGTCTTGCCGTCGGTGCCGGTGACGCCGATCACCCTGAGCTTACGCCCCGGAAAGCCCTGCCAGGCTGCATGGAGATAGGCCAAAGCTTCTCGGGCGTTGGGC